>NZ_JBHXTM010000020.1:133361-149827 GCF_042677325.1 Streptomyces sp. NPDC127117 | reverse complement strand
CTGCCGGCGAGCGTGGGGAGCGCCCCGCCACGCGGCTTTCTCGGCCCTCACTTCACCAGTTCCCCGAGGGCGATGTTGAGCTGGAGGACATTGACCCTCGGCTCCCCCACGAAGCCCAGGATCCGGCCGTCCGTGTGCTGTTCGACGAGCTTCTCCACCTGGCCGACGGAGAGGTGGTTCCGCTCGGCCACCCGGCGCACCTGGAGCTGTGCGTACTCCGGGGAGATGGCCGGGTCGAGGCCGGAGCCGGAGGAGGTGACGGCGTCGGCCGGCACGTCCGAGGGGCTGACCGGGTGGCCGGGGACGGAGTTGTCCTTGACCACGGCGGCCTTGGCCGTCCTCACCCAGTCGATCAGCTCCTTGTTGTCGCCGGAGCGGTTGGTCGCGCCGGAGAGGATCAGCTTGTACTGGGTGTTGACGCTGTTGGCGCCCAGGCCGTTGGAGGGGCGCGGCTGGAACCACTTGAGGTCCGGGGCCGCGGTCTCCTGCCCCTTCTTCAGCGGCAGGTCGTAGCGCTGGCCGATGAGTTCGGAGCCGACCACCTTGCCGTTCGCGGATATCTCGGAGCCATTGGCCTGGTGGGGGAAGACGCCCTGGGCGACGCCGGTGACGGCGAGCGGGTAGAGCACGCCGCAGACGACGGTGAGGACGAGCAGGGCACGCAGCCCGGCCCAGAGCAGCCGGGCGGTGTTTCCTACGGAGTTGTTCATGGCAGGTCAGCCGATTCCTAGATTCAGTTCAGTCCGGGTACGAGGGAGATGACCATGTCGATGATCTTGATGCCGATGAACGGGGCGACCAGACCGCCGAGTCCGTAGATCCCGAGGTTGCGCCGGAGCATCGAGTCGGCGCTGCTGGGCCGGTAGCGCACGCCCTTCAGGGCGAGCGGCACCAGCGCGACGATGATCAGCGCGTTGAAGACCACCGCCGACAGGATCGCGGACTGGGGCGAGGACAGCTGCATGATGTTGAGCTTGTCCAGGCCCGGGTAGACCACCGCGAACATCGCGGGGATGATCGCGAAGTACTTCGCGACGTCGTTGGCGATGGAGAACGTCGTCAGCGCACCGCGGGTGATGAGGAGCTGCTTGCCGATCTCGACGATCTCGATCAGCTTCGTGGGGTTGGAGTCCAGGTCCACCATGTTCCCGGCCTCCTTGGCGGCCGAGGTGCCGGTGTTCATGGCCACCCCGACGTCCGCCTGGGCGAGCGCGGGGGCGTCGTTCGTGCCGTCGCCGGTCATCGCGACGAGCTTGCCGCCCGCCTGTTCCCGCTTGATGAGGGCCATCTTGTCCTCGGGCGTGGCCTCGGCGAGGAAGTCGTCGACGCCGGCCTCCTCGGCGATGGCCTTCGCGGTCAGCGGGTTGTCGCCGGTGATCATGACCGTACGGATGCCCATCCGGCGCAGCTCGTCGAACCGCTCCCGCATGCCCTCCTTGACGACGTCCTTGAGGTGGATGACACCGAGGACCCGTGCCCCCCGCTCGTCCTCCAGGGCCACCAGCAGCGGTGTGCCGCCGGCTTCGGAGATCGTGGCGGTGAGCGCCTTCGCGTCCGGTGCGACGGTGCCGCCGCGCTCCTCGACCCAGGCGACGACCGAGCCGGTGGCCCCCTTGCGGACCTTGCGCCCGTCGACATCGACGCCGGACATGCGGGTCTGGGCGGTGAAGGCGACCCACTCGGCCTGCCGCAGCTCGCCCTGGTGGCGCTCGCGCAGCCCGTACTTCTCCTTGGCGAGCACGACGATCGAGCGGCCCTCCGGCGTCTCGTCGGCCAGCGAGGAGAGCTGGGCGGCGTCGGCCAGTTCGGCCTCGGTGGTGCCCTTGACGGGTACGAACTCGGCGGCCTGCCGGTTGCCGAGCGTGATGGTGCCGGTCTTGTCGAGCAGCAGCGTCGAGACATCCCCGGCGGCCTCGACGGCCCGCCCCGACATGGCGAGGACATTGCGCTGTACGAGGCGGTCCATGCCGGCGATGCCGATGGCGGAGAGCAGCGCGCCGATCGTCGTCGGGATCAGGCAGACCAGCAGTGCGGTCAGCACGATCATCGACTGCTTCTGCCCGGCGTATATCGCGAAGGGCTGGAGCGTGACGACGGCGAGCAGGAAGACGATGGTGAGGGACGCGAGAAGGATGTTCAGCGCGATCTCGTTGGGTGTCTTCTGCCGGGCGGCGCCCTCGACCAGGGCGATCATCCGGTCGATGAACGTCTCGCCGGGCTTGGTGGTGATCTTGACGACGATCCGGTCGGAGAGCACCTTCGTGCCTCCGGTGACGGCCGACCGGTCGCCGCCGGACTCCCGGATGACGGGCGCGGACTCGCCGGTGATCGCGGATTCGTCGACGCTCGCGACGCCCTCGACGACGTCTCCGTCGCCGGGGATGATGTCACCGGCCTCGCAGACCACCAGGTCGCCGACGCGGAGTTCGGTGCCGGGCACCCGCTCCTCGTTCGAGCCGATGATCCTGCGGGCGACGGTGTCGGTCTTGGCCTTGCGCAACGTGTCGGCCTGCGCCTTGCCGCGGCCCTCGGCGACCGCCTCCGCCAGGTTGGCGAAGATCGTGGTCAGCCAGAGCCAGGCGGCGATCGCCCAGCCGAACCACTCCCCCGGGTCGAGGCACGCCAGCACGGTGGTGAACACCGAGCCGATCAGCACCACGAACATCACCGGGGACTTGACCATGACCCGGGGGTCGAGCTTGCGTACGGCATCGGGGAAGGACCTGATCAGCTGTGCGGGGTCGAACAGGCCCCCGCCGACCCGCCCTTCGCTCTGGTGACCCGTGGGCGCGTCCTGGTGCGGTGCCCGGGTGGGGGTGACAGTGGACATCGAGTCCTCTTGCTCCGTACGAGTGGTCATGACGCCAGCCCTTCGGCCAGGGGCCCCAGCGCGAGGGCCGGGAAGTAGGTCAGCCCGGTGATGATCAGGATCGTGCCGACCAGCAGGGTGCTGAAGAGCGGCTTGTGCGTGCCCAGGGTTCCCACGGTCGCCGGTACGGGCTTCTGCTCGGCGAGCGAGCCGGCCAGCGCGAGGATGAACACCATCGGCAGGAACCGGCCGATCAGCATCGCGAGACCGATCGTGGTGTTGAACCACTGGGTGTCCGCGTTGAGCCCGGCGAACGCCGAACCGTTGTTGTTCGCGCCCGAGGTGTAGGCGTAGAGGATCTCGGAGAATCCGTGCGCGCCGGTGTTGGTCATCGAGTGGGGCGGGGTGGGCAGCGCCATCGCCGCGGCGGTGAAGCAGAGCACCAGGGCCGGGGTGACGAGGATGTAGCAGGCCGCGAGCTTGATCTCACGGGTGCCGATCTTCTTGCCGAGGTACTCCGGCGTGCGGCCCACCATCAGCCCGGCGATGAACACCGCGATGATCGCCATGACGAGCATCCCGTAGAGGCCGGAGCCGACGCCTCCGGGCGCGATCTCGCCGAGCTGCATGCCCAGCATGGTGATCCCGCCGCCGAAGCCCGTGTACGAGGAGTGGAAGGAGTTCACCGCACCGGTGGAGGTGAGGGTCGTGGCCACCGCGAAGATCGACGATCCGGCGATCCCGAACCGGGTCTCCTTGCCCTCCATCGCCCCGCCCGCGACATCGAACGCGGGACCGTGGTGGGCGAATTCGGTCCACATCATCAGGGTGGTGAAGCCCAGCCAGATGACGCCCATCGCCGCGAGGATCGCGTAACCCTGCTTGAGGGAGCCGACCATCCGGCCGAAGGTCCGCGTCAGCGCGAAGGGGATGACCAGGATCAGGAAGATCTCAAGGAGGTTGGACAGCCCGTTGGGGTTCTCGAACGGGTGGGACGAGTTGGCGTTGAAGTAGCCGCCACCGTTGGTGCCCAGCTCCTTGATGGCCTCCTGGGAGGCCACGGCGCCGCCGTTCCACTGCTGCGAACCGCCCATGAACTGGCCGACCTCGTGGATGCCGGCGAAGTTCTGGATCGCGCCGCAGGCCACCAGCAGCAGCGCGCCCACCGCGGCTATCGGCAGCAGGATCCGCACGGTGCCGCGCACCAGGTCGGACCAGAAGTTGCCGAGTTCTCCGGTGCGGGAGCGGGAGAAGCCACGTACGAGGGCCACCGCGACGGCCATGCCGACGGCAGCCGAGACGAAGTTCTGCACCGCGAGGCCGCCGGTCTGCACGACGTGGCCCATGGCCTGTTCGCCGTAGTACGACTGCCAGTTGGTGTTGGCGACGAACGACGCCGCCGTGTTGAACGCCTGGTCGGGATCGATCGAGGCGAAGCCGAGCGAACCGGGCAGCGAGCCCTGGAGCCGCTGCAGCAGATAGAGGAAGAGGACGCTCACCGCGGAGAAGGCGAGCACCCCACGCAGATACGCGGGCCAGCGCATCTGTGTGTCGGGGTCGGCTCCCACGGCCTTGTACATCCACTTCTCGACCCGGAGGTGCTTGGTCGAGGAGTAGACACCGGCCATGTGATCGCCGAGCGGACGGTACGCCAGTCCCAGCGCCACCACGAGCGCGAGGACCTGGAGCACACCAGCGAGGACGGGGCTCATATCGCGCTCAGAACCTCTCCGGGTAGAGAAGGGCGAGGACGAGGTAGCCCAGCAGGGCGACGGCCACTATCAGACCGACGATGTTCTCGGCAGTCACAGCTTCGCCACCCCCTTGGCGACGAGAGCCACCAGCGCGAAGACCGCGATCGTGGTGACGACGAAGGCCACATCGGCCATCGTGTGCTCCTAGATGAGGTACGGATTCTCGGACCTCATGAGCAAACATCTCGCCACGGCCGTCCCGGCCTGCGTTGATGGCTTCCTTACGGGGAACGGCGAGCCCTTGACGGCGCACTTACGTGCCCCATACGCGCCCTATACGCGCGCCTTCCGTGAGCTGTCCGGAAACCGCCCCGGACGCGGAAAAAGACCGGTGGGCCGCACCCCCTCGCAAGGGGATACGGCCCACCGGCCGAAGCTGTGCCGGGCGGCTGCCCGGACCCGCTCAGCGCACCTCGGTGATCTCGGGTCCGCGCTGGAGCTGGCCCATGCCACCGGAGAACTTCGAGCCCTCCTGGCTCTCCTGCTGAACCCCTTCGGGGACCATCTGGGCATCGTTGGGCAGCTTGAGAACGATCGGGTCGCGCGGCGCCATGGGGCCCTCGCCCCGGACCACCACGGTGTCCCGGAAGATCGTCTCCAGCAGCCCGGCGGCCTCCGGCTGCACGGCACCCTGGCCGGAGATCACTCCGCGCAGGAACCAGCGCGGCCCGTCGACGCCGACGAAGCGCACCAGCTGCACGCCGTTCGTCCCGTCCGGGAGCTGTACGGGGACCTGGGCACGCAGCTCCCAGCCCAGCGGGCCCTCGACCTCGTCGATGATCCCGCCCTGCTGGGTGATGCCGGAGGCGATCTCCTCACGGACCTCGCCCCAGATGCCCTCCTTCTTGGGCGCGGCGAAGGCCTGGAGCTGGACGGCGCTGTCGCGCAGCACCACGGTCGCGGCGACGATCGCGTCACCGGCCACCTCCACGCGCAGCTCCATCCCCTCGACGCCGGGCACGAAGATGCCGCCCAGGTCGACCCGGCCCTCGCCGGGCTGGGAGACCTCGGAGACGTCCCACGGCCCGTCCGGCCGCGGTGCCGGCGGGAGGTTCACCCGACGCGAGCCGCTGTCGGCGCCGTCGGTGTCATCGAGCTCGTCGACGACCTGCTCGGCCTCGCGCGCTTCGTCCGCCACGTCCTCGGCGGAACCACTCTTCTTGCGACGTCCGAACACGTCACTGTCCTTCCCGGTCGGGTACGACCGAAGCGTAGCTGTTCCCGCCCTGGGTGTTCCCGCCCCTGACGCCATCGACATCACCGGAGGCATGCCCTCCGGTGGATCCGAAGCCTCCCTCGCCACGGGCCGAGCCCGGCAGCTCCGCCACCTCGTGGAAGCGCACCTTCTCGACCTGCTGGACGACCAGTTGGGCAATCCGGTCGAACCGCTCGAACCGCACGGGCTCTCGCGGGTCGAGGTTGATGACGATCACCTTGATCTCTCCACGGTACCCGGCATCAACCGTCCCCGGGGCATTCACCAGGGCGACCCCGCAGCGTGCGGCGAGGCCGGAGCGCGGGTGCACGAACGCGGCGTACCCGTCGGGCAGCGCGATCGACACGCCGGTGGGCAGCACCGCCCGCTCGCCGGGGGCGAGTTCCACGGCCTCGGTGGTCACCAGGTCCGCCCCGGCGTCGCCCGGGTGCCCATAGGCCGGAATCGGCACGTCCGGGTCGACCCGGCGGATGAGTACGTCCACGGGCCGGCGCATCAGGGGTTCACCTCGAAGGCACGGGCACGCCTGACCTGGTCCGGGTCGGCCATCGCCGCCTCGATCTCGGCCGGGCGGCCGTTCTCGATGAAGTGGTCGACCTTGACCTCGATGAAGAGGGCCTCGGCCCGGACCGCCACGGGCCCGTCCGGGCCGCCGATCCGGCCGGTCGCCCGGGAGTAGATCTTCCGGCCGTGCACCGCGGTGATCTCGGCGTCGAGGTGGAGCACGGTGTCCACCGGCACCGGCCGCACGAAGTCGGTCTCCAGCCGCCCGGTCAC
This sequence comes from Streptomyces sp. NPDC127117, assembly GCF_042677325.1. Classification (NCBI taxonomy): domain Bacteria; kingdom Bacillati; phylum Actinomycetota; class Actinomycetes; order Kitasatosporales; family Streptomycetaceae; genus Streptomyces; species Streptomyces sp. NPDC127117. Next base: position 143,271 of record NZ_JBHXTM010000020.1, on the reverse strand, counting down.
GGCGATCACCCGCAGGAGCCAGTTCAGCGAGCCGAGCGTCTCGTCCAGCGCGGTGGTCAGAATGCCGCCGTGCGCCAGCCCCGGGGCGCCCTGGTGGGCGGCCTTCACGGTGAACTCGGCGGTGACGCTGACGCCGTCGCCGGCCCGCGCCTGGAGGTGCAGCCCGTGCTGCTGTCCGTCGCCGCAGCCGAAACAGTGTTCGTAGTGCGCGCCGAGGAGTTCGCCGGGGGCCGGGGCTTCGGGGTGCCGGACCGGTTTCACCGCGTCGGCCGGGGGCTTCAGAGCCGCAGATGTTCCACTCACAGGCGCAGACCTTACCCGCGCGGCTACCCGCGGGTCGCGCCGTGCCAAGCTTGGGCACATGCAGCCTTCCACCCCGCCTTTCGACGAACGACTGACCGCACCCCGTTCGTGGTGGCTCATCGCCTTCCTGGTCGGCATCGCCTGCGCGCTGATGCTGCTGCCGCTCGGCACCCTGCCGCTGCTGGCCGGCCTGGTGGGCGGCACGGCCCTGTCGGCGGTCGCGGTGAGCTCCTACGGCTCGGCCAGGATCCGGGTCGTGGCGGGCGCCCTGGTCGCCGGTGACGCGCGGATCCCCGTGACGGCGCTCGGTGAGGCCGAGGTGCTGGACGGGGAGGAGGCGCGTGCGTGGCGCTCGTACAAGGCGGACACCCGTGCGTTCATGCTGCTGCGCAGCTACATCCCGACGGCGGTCCGGGTGGAGGTCACCGACCCGCAGGACCCGACCCCGTACGTCTATCTCTCGACCCGCGAGCCGCAGGCCCTGGTGGCGGCCCTCACGGCCGTACGCGCCTGACCGGGACCAGGCCCGGCCCGGCCCCTTCGCGGGCCGTCAGGGCCGTTCACAGGCCTTAAGGCTCCAGCTCGCCCGGTACGGCCTTGCGCGGGCCCACCTGCCGCTCCAGCGGCGGCAGCTCGGGGAGCCGGTCCCAGGGGATCTGGCGTTTGCGCAGGTCCTTCCTGACCCGTTCGGCAAGCTTTCTGGTGTCGCGCCGGTTCATCACCGCGCCGACGGCGGCGCCGACCATGAACGGGACCAGGTTCGGCAGATCGCGCACCATGCGCTTCATGATCTGCTGGCGCAGCTCGCGCTTCATCTGGCCGCCCAGCGCCGCGTTCACCGTCGTGGGGTGGGCGACGTCGATTCCGCGCTCCTCCGTCCAGGACGTGAGGTAGGCGGCGGAGCGCTGGCCGAGCCCGCCCGGCGGGCGCAGTCCGTAGACCTCGTGCAGCTCGGCGACGAGCTTCATCTCGATCGCGGCCACACCGGTGATCTCCGTCGCCAGCTCGGCGAGCATGACGGGCGGTACGGGCAGCATCGCCGCCGCGCCGATTCCGGCGCCGACGGTGGCGGTGCCCTTGCTCGCGCCTGCGATGAGCTTGTCGGCGAGCTCCTCCGGGCCGAGCCCGGGGAACTGCTTGCGCAGGGTGGCGAGATCGCGCACAGGGACGCGGGGAGCGTTCTCGATGATCAGGTCGGCGACATGACCGATCGCTGCCTTGGCGCTCTCCCCGCCCTTGCGTACGCCCCGTTTCACTGAACTCAGACGGCCTGCCCCGGTCACGGGCTCCGTCCTGTCGACCTGTCCGGCCCCATAGGCCGCGTCGACTTCCTCGATCGCTGCGATCACTTCTTCGAGCGAGGCCGACCGGCCCCGCTCGTCGTCCCGCTCGCCCGGGGAGGGTGGCAGGGCGGACCGCTCGGCAGGCGCTGTCGCGCCTTCTGCCGGGCCTGTGCCGCCCTGATACGCCTCCGACGACCTCTTGCGCCGCAAGCGCCGCTTCCGGAACGGTGTGTCGCCTGCCACGGTCGGTGCGACCTAGTCGCAGTCGCGGCAGATCGGCTGGCCGTTCTTCTCGCGCGCCAGCTGGCTCCTGTGGTGCACGAGGAAGCAGCTCATGCACGTGAACTCGTCGGCCTGCTTGGGCAGGACCCTGACGGCCAGTTCCTCGTTGGACAGGTCTGCGCCGGGCAGCTCCAGTCCTTCGGCCGCGTCGAATTCGTCGACGTCGACGGCGGACGCCGTCTTGTCGCTCCGGCGAGCCTTGAGTTCTTCGAGGCTGTCCTGGTCGACGTCGTCATCGGTCTTGCGTGGGGTGTCGTAATCCGTTGCCATGTCGCTCTCCCCCTCTGGGTGTCTGCGGTGTCTCAGCGCACGTAACGCGTGAGAGGCCGGACTTGTGCCCGACCCGAGGCGGAGATTTTGCCTCACATCAAGGTCTGTTACTCAATCGACACCCAAAAGGGCCGCTCGGGAGTGGCCGGCTTGGGTGGCGATGGGGACCGTACACGGTCCCGGTGTCGCTCTTCACGGGCGCCACCCCGTGTACTTCCCGTGATATCGGGCCGCGAAAACCCCGACTTTTGCGGGTTTTCCGGTGGAGTCCCTGATCGCGGAGCGTTGACGGCAAGAAATTCGCTCCTGTGATCGATCACACACGGACGTTCCGGGTGCAGGTCCCGAAAATTCCGCTCAAAGCGAACAAATGAATTCGTGCCCGGATCGCTCGGCCCGGCCTCTCAGACGGGCAGTGAGACGCGCATCACAAGACCACCGCCTTCACGGGGCTCCGCGATGATACGGCCACCGTGAGCGCGCGCCACGGAGCGCGCGATCGACAGGCCGAGCCCGACCCCCTTGTCGCTGCCCGTTCGCTCCGTACGCAGCCGTCTGAAGGGCTCGAAGAGGTTGTCGATCTCGTACGCCGGCACCACCGGGCCGGTGTTCGAGACGACCAGCAGGGCCTGGCCGCCCCGGAGCTCGGTGGTGACCTCCACCCAGCCCTCCTCGGGGACGTTGTAGCGCACGGCGTTCTGCACGAGGTTCAGCGCGATCCGCTCCAGCAGGACCCCGTTGCCCTGGACGACGGCGGGGGCCCGCTCGCCACGGATCTCCACACCGCGCTCCTCGGCCTCGCCGCGCGTCTGGTCGATCGCACGCGAGGCCACCTCCGCGAGGTCGACCGGCTTGCGCTCGACGATCTGGTTGTCGCTGCGGGCCAGCAGCAGCAGGCCCTCGACCAGCTGCTCACTGCGCTCGTTGGTGGCCAGCAGGGTCTTGCCGAGCTGTTTCAGCTCCGGCGGGGCCTGGGGGTCGGACAGGTGGACCTCCAGCAGCGTCCGGTTGATCGCGAGCGGGGTGCGCAGCTCGTGCGAGGCGTTGCCGACGAACCGCTGCTGGGCGGTGAAGGCCCGCTCCAGGCGGTCGAGCATCTCGTCGAAGGTGTCGGCGAGCTCCTTCAGCTCGTCGTCCGGGCCGTCCAGCTCGATCCGGCGGGACAGATCGGTTCCGGCCACCCGGCGGGCGGTGCGGGTGATCCGTCCCAGCGGCGAGAGCACGCGTCCGGCCATCGCGTAACCGAAGGCGAAGGCGATGACGCTCAGCCCCACCAGGGCCAGCAGCGAGCGGTTCAGCAGCGTGTCGAGCGCCTGCTGCCGCTGATGGTTGACGCAGGAGTTCATCGCCGCGTTGAAGGAGTCCGGCGATGCCTTCTCGGGAAGATTGCAGACATCGCTGGTGACCTGCCCGTTGACGATCTTGAACGGCAGCTCGCTGCCCACGTGCAGGGCCTGCGCGGCCAGCATGTAGATGATCGACAGCAGCAGGATGCCCGCGATCAGGAACATGCCGCCGTAGAGCAGCGTGAGCCGTATCCGGATGGTCGGGCGCAGCCAGTAGGGGGGCTCCTGCTGTTTGGGCTCCCAGGTGGGCTTCGGAGGCGCCGTCGGCGGCGCGGGGGCGGTGGGCACGGCCGTCAGATCCGGTAACCGGAACCGGGCACGGTGACGATCACCGGCGGCTCGCCGAGTTTCCGGCGCAGCGTCATGACCGTCACCCGGACGACGTTGGTGAACGGGTCGGTGTTCTCGTCCCAGGCCTTCTCCAGCAGCTGCTCGGCCGAGACGACCGCGCCCTCGCTGCGCATCAGGACCTCCAGCACGGCGAACTCCTTCGGTGCGAGCTGGACCTCCGTCTCGCCCCGGAAGACCTCGCGCCGGTTGGGGTCGAGCTTGATCCCGGCCCGCTCCAGGACGGGCGGCAGGGCCACCGTCGTGCGCCGGCCGAGCGCCCGCACCCGTGCGGTCAGCTCGCTGAAGGCGAACGGCTTGGGCAGATAGTCGTCGGCACCCAGCTCCAGGCCCTCGACACGGTCGCTGACGTCGCCGGACGCGGTGAGCATCAGCACCCGGGTGGGCATGCCCAGCTCCACGATCCGCCGGCAGACGTCGTCGCCGTGGACCAGGGGGAGGTCCCGGTCCAGCACCACGACGTCGTAGTCGTTGACCTCGATGCGCTCCAGGGCCGCCGCACCGTCGTACACGACATCGACGGCCATGGCCTCCCGGCGCAATCCGGTGGCCACCGCATCGGCGAGCAGTTGCTCGTCCTCCACGACGAGTACGCGCACGGCGCTGTCCTTCCTTAGAAACCTACGGAGAAACTTCAGAACGTTCGAAAGTGCCCACGGTCCGTGATCCGGACATCCGTCGGCACAGGTCTGTGCGGCTCCATCCTGCCCGCAACGCGCATAAACCGGCGGTAAGACGGCGCCCCGCGAAATGGGGCTCGGTGGAATTCACCGGATTTTCGGGCCAGTTGAGGTTTCCCCGGGTTCCACCCCGGGGAGGACGCAGTCACACCCGAGATCACGCCTTGAATGTGGCGTGCCACAGGCCACTCCGTCCCCGGAGAGCGCGTGATCACCCGCCCTACCGCCTCCGTGCGGAGGGAAACCCCGGGCACACCCCCGTGCCACCGACCCACGATGAGGGGGCGCATTATGGACGCTTTCACCGCAGGTCTGCTGCAGCGGATCAAGACCACCGAGTACGACCTCACGAGAGCTCGGGAGACTGGCGACGACTTCCTCGCGGATGTCGAGCAGAGCGAGCTGGACGACCTTCACCGCCTCGCCGCCGAGCACGGCGTCGAAATCGGCGCCACCAGCGTCTGAGCACATCGGCGAGAAGGGCCCCCGATGCCGTCACCGGCGCCGGGGGCCCTTCTCGCGTGCCGGGACGGCCCGGTCGGTAGCTTCAGTCGTGCCAGGCGCCGAATTCCTCCAGGAGGGCCTGGAGCGGCTCGAAGACGCCCGGCGTCGCGGCGACCGTCAGATCACCGTCGGCGGGCAGTCCGGGCCGCCCGCCGGTGTGCGCGCCCGCCTCGCGGGCGATGAGGTCGCCGGCCGCCAGGTCCCAGGGGTGGAGCCCTCGCTCGTAGTAGCCGTCGAGGCGGCCCGCGGCCACATCGCAGAGGTCCACGGCGGCGGAGCCGCTGCGGCGGATGTCACGGAGCCGCGGGATCAGCTTCTGGGCCACGTCCGCCTGGTGCGCACGGACGTCACTCACGTAGTTGAAGCCGGTCGAGACGAGCGCCTGGTCGAGCGGCGGCGCGGGCCGGCAGCGCAGCGCCGCGCCGTCGCCGTAGGCGCCGCCCTCGGCGTACGCACCGCCGCCGAGCACCGCCCGGTAGGTCTCGCGGCGCATCGGGGCCTCCACGACGCCCACGACCCGCACACCGTCCCGTTCGGCGGCGATGGACACGGCCCAGGTGGGCAGCCCGTACAGGTAGTTCACGGTGCCGTCGAGCGGGTCGATGACCCAGCGGACACCGCTGCTGCCCTCGGCGCTGGACCCCTCCTCGCCGAGGAAGCCGTCCTGCGGGCGGCGCTCGCTCAGGAAGCCGGTGATCAGCTTCTCGGCGGCGATGTCCATCTCGGTGACGACGTCGATCGGGCTGGACTTGGTCGCGGCCACCCCCAGATCGGCCGGGCGGCCGTCACGGAGCAGCGCACCGGCGCGTGAGGCGGCCTCCAGGGCGAGGGCGAGCAGTTCGGACAGGTTCGGGTCGGTCACGGCTCTCCAGGGGTTCGTGGGCGTACGGCGGGGCTCTTACGCGTACGGGCTGTCGGCGCCCGCGGCGGCGGGCTTCAGGGACCGGGCCGGGCAGCAGCCGACCGGGCAGAGGTCGTGGCCGGGACCGAGGGCGCCCAGCGCGCACCGCCGGCCGCCCTGTCCCCGCTCGGTGGCGGCGCGCTCCAGCACCAGATCGCGCACGGCCGCGGCGAACCTCGGGTCGGCCCCCACCGTGGCCGACCGGCGCACCGGCAGCCCCAGCTCGGCGGCCTTCGCGGTGGCCTCCGTGTCGAGGTCGTACAGAACCTCCATGTGGTCCGAGACGAAGCCGATGGGGGCCATCACCACGGCGGGCACTCCGTCGGCGTGCAGCGCCTCCAGGTGGTCGCAGATGTCGGGCTCCAGCCAGGGGATGTGCGGGGCGCCGCTGCGCGACTGGTAGACGAGCTGCCAGGGGTACTCGACGCCGGTCTCCTCGCGCACCGCGTCGACGATCAGCCGGGCGACGTCGAGGTGCTCGGCGACATAGGCGCCGCCGTCGCCGTGCGCCTCCACGGGGCCGGAGGTGTCGGCGGCCGAGGTGGGGATGGAGTGCGTGGTGAAGGCGAGGTGCGCCCCGGCCCGTACGTCCTCGGGGAGGTCGGCGAGGGAGGCGAGGACGCCGTCCACCATGGGGGCCACGAATCCGGGGTGGTTGAAGTAGTGCCGAAGCTTGTCCACCCGGGGTACCGGCAGCCCCTCCGCCTCCAGGACGGCCAGTGAGTCGGCGAGGTTCTCGCGGTACTGCCGGCAGCCGGAGTAGGAGGCGTAGGCGCTGGTGGCGAGGACGGCGATGCGGCGGTGCCCGGCCTCGGCCATCTCGCGCAGGGTGTCGGTGAGGTACGGCGCCCAGTTGCGGTTGCCCCAGTACACCGGCAGGTCCAGCCCGTGCTCCGCGAAGTCCTTGCGCAGGGCGTCCAGCAGGGCCCTGTTCTGGGCGTTGATCGGGCTCACCCCGCCGAACAGGAAGTAGTGCTTGCCGACCTCCTTCAGCCGCTCCTCGGGGATGCCCCGGCCGCGGGTCACGTTCGCCAGGAACGGGACCACGTCGTCCGGGCCTTCGGGGCCTCCGAAGGAGAGCAGCAGCAGGGCGTCGTAGGGAGCGGGGTCGCGCAGATCGGACATGACACCGATCCTGCCACCCGCCTCGGACGGCCCTCCCACCGACATCGGCTCCGTGGCCCACCCCTCTGTCGGGCCGATCGCTCCGACCGTAAGCTGTATCGGTTACGTTCACGTATTACAGGCGCGTGCGATCACGCTGTTCCGGAGCCTTCCTTGCCCAGTCCCTACCGCGCGATTTTCGCTGTCCCCGGCACCAAGGGGTTCTCGGCGGCCGGATTCCTCGGCCGGATGCCGCTGTCCATGATGGGCATCGGCGTGGTGACCATGATTTCCCAGCTCACCGGCCGTTACGGGCTGGCCGGCGCGCTCTCCGCGACGCTGGCGATGTCGGCGGCGGTGATAGGGCCGCTGATCTCCCGGCTCGTCGACCGGCACGGTCAGCGCCGGGTTCTGCGCCCCGCCACCCTGGTCGCGCTGGCGGCGGTGGCCGGGCTGCTGATCTGCGCGCAGCAGCGGCTGGCCGACTGGACGCTGTTCGTCTTCGCGGCGGGCGCCGGCTGCGTGCCCAGCGTGGGTTCGATGATCCGGGCCCGCTGGGCGGAGATCTACCGCGGTTCGCCCCGGCAGCTGCACACCGCGTACTCGTGGGAGTCGATCGTCGACGAGGTGTGCTTCATCTTCGGGCCGATCATCTCGATCGGTCTGTCCACCGCCTGGTTCCCGGAGGCCGGGCCGCTCCTGGCGGCAGGGTTCCTGCTGGTCGGCGTGGCCTGGCTGACCGCGCAGCGGTCCACCGAGCCGGTTCCGCATCCGCGCCGGCAGCACACCGGCGGCTCCGCGCTGCGCTCCCGGGGACTCCAGGTGCTCGTGGTGACGTTCGTGGCCACCGGTGCGATCTTCGGGTCGGTCGACGTGGTGACGGTGGCCTTCGCCGAGGAGCGGGGCCACAAGGCCGCGGCGAGCCTCGTACTGGCCGTGTACGCGCTGGGATCCTGCCTGGCCGGAGCGGTCTTCGGCCTGCTCCACCTGAAGCGGAAGGCGTCCACCAGGTGGCTGGTGGGCGTGTGCGCGATGGCCGTGAGTATGATCCCCCTCCAACTGGCCGGGAACCTGCCGTTCCTGGCCGTGGCGCTCTTTGTCGCGGGTCTCGCCATCGCACCGACGATGGTCACCACCATGGCCCTCGTCGAGCAGCACGTACCGCGCACCGAACTGACCGAAGGCATGACCTGGACCAGCACCGGGCTCGCCGTCGGAGTGGCGCTCGGCTCCTCGGCCGCCGGCTGGGTGGTCGACGCGTCGGGAGCGGAGGCGGGGTACGCGGTGCCCGTCGCGGCGGGAGCGCTCGCGGCCGCGGTGGCGTTCCTGGGGTATCGCCGGCTCAGCGGGCCGGTCCTTACGGAAGGGCGCGCGGAAGATGACCGACACCGACGCACGGACGACGACGAACGCGTGGCGTAACTGGGCGGGGAATGTCAGCGCCCGCCCGGTACGGGCCGTGTCCCCGGCCTCCGTACCGGAGCTCGCCGAGGTGCTGCGCCGGGCGTCCGAGGACGGTCTGCGGGTGAAGCCGGTCGGCACCGGGCACTCCTTCACCGCGACGGCGGCCACCGACGGCGTGCTGATCCGCCCGGACCTGCTCACCGGCATCCGGAACATCGACCGCGAGGCGATGACGGTGACCGTCGAGGCCGGCACCCCGCTGAAGCGGCTGAACACCGCCCTGGCCCGCGAGGGCCTCTCGCTCACCAACATGGGCGACATCATGGAGCAGACGGTCGCGGGCGCCACCTCGACCGGTACCCACGGCACCGGCCGGGACTCGGCGTCCATATCCGCGCAGATCCGCGCCCTCGAACTGGTCACCGCCGACGGCACGGTGCTGACCTGTTCGGAGAAGGAGAACGCCGACGTCTTCGCCGTCGCCCGGATCGGGCTCGGCGCACTGGGTGTCATCACGGCGATCACCTTCGCCGTGGAGCCGGTCTTCCTGCTGACGGCCCGTGAGGAGCCGATGGCCTTCGACCGGGTCCTGGGCGACTTCGACGAGCTGGTCGCCGAGAACGAGCACTTCGAGTTCTACTGGTTCCCGCACACCGGTAACTGCAACACCAAGCGCAACAACCGCAGCGCGGGTCCCGCCGCCCCGCCCGGAAAGGTCAGCGGCTGGATCGAGGACGAGCTCCTCTCCAACGGGATCTTCCAGGTGGCCTGTTCGCTCGGCCGGGCGGTGCCCGCCACCATTCCCTCGATCGCCAAGCTCTCCAGCCGCGCCCTGTCGGCCCGTACGTACACCGACATCCCGTACAAGGTCTTCACCAGCCCGCGCCGGGTCCGCTTCGTGGAGATGGAGTACGCGCTGCCGCGCGAGGCCGCCGTGGAGGCGCTGCGCGAGGTGAGGGCGATGGTCGAGCGTTCGCCGCTGCGGATCAGCTTCCCGGTGGAGGTCCGTACCGCCCCCGCGGACGACATCGCGCTCTCCACGGCCTCGGGCCGCGAGAGCGCGTACATCGCCGTCCATCTCTACAAGGGCACGCCCTACCAGGCGTACTTCACGGCGGTCGAGCGGATCATGACCGCCCATGACGGCCGCCCGCACTGGGGCAAGGTCAACACCCGTGACGCCGAGTACCTGGCCGGGGTCTACCCGCGGTTCGGCGAGTTCACCGCCGTGCGCGACCGGCTCGACCCGGACCGGCTCTTCGGCAACGACTACCTGCGCCGGGTCCTGGGCGAGTAGGTCCGCCGGGCACACGACGGCCCCGCGAGTCCCGGTCGTACATGTCCGGGGCACGCGGGGGCGGTCGGGACGGTACGGGGGGGGGGGCGGCGGGGGGGCCCCCCGGCGGGCCGCCCCGGGGGGGGGCCCGTAAGACATCGGGCGCTGGATGGGGTGCACACACAAGAATTTGGGGGGGGGCCGGGAGG
>NZ_JBHXTM010000020.1:14843-133351 GCF_042677325.1 Streptomyces sp. NPDC127117 | reverse complement strand
CGCTTGCGTTTCGGGGGGGGCGTGCGGGGCGGGGGTGGTTCCGGGGGCGGGGGCGGGGGGGTTTTGCCCCCCGGGCCACCCCCCGCCCCGGGGTGCCCGGTTGTCCCTGGCCGGCCACCCCCGGGGCCGTTCGTCACTGTCCGGTGTCCGTGCCGGCGGGGGCGCCGCCGTCGCCCTGCGCCGGGGCCTCGCCCGCGGGGTCCGTGCCGGCGGTGGCGCCGTCGGCGGGTGCCGACGGGGAGGGAGTGGCCGCCGGGGACGGGCTCGTACGGTCACCGGTGCTGCCGGACCGCGTGGGGTCGGGCGTCGGGTCGGCCGAGGAGCGGCCGCCCTCGCCGGTGTCCGGGCTCCGGCTAGTGCCGCCCTGCGAGTCCGTACCGGGCGTCGCGTCGTTCTCCTGACCCGGTGTCCGGTCCCGGTCGGGACCGGTGGTCGTCGTAGGCGCCGGATCGTTCGACCCGGAACCCCGCTCCCCGCCGCGCACCACGGAGCCGACTGTGGTGCCGCTGCCCCCGCTCAGGTCGTTGCCGGAGATCAGCTCGTACGTGGTGATTCCCGCCATCGTGAGGACGAAGACCACCGCCGCGCCGAGCGCTGAGCGCTTCCAGCCGCGGATCCGGGTGCCGTGCGTGGTGGCTTCGGAGAACTCCTCGTCCGGGTCCGGGCGCGCCGTGGTGAGCAGTTGGGTCGCGTCGGGGGGCCGCAGCATGCGCGTACGGTCCGGATCGTCGTCGGCCGGGGCGTTCGGCGGGACCTTGGCGTCCGCCCCGCGCAGCACGGTCGTGGCGTCCATGGCGGGCAGCACGGTGGTGGCGTCCGCGGCATCCGTGGTTCCGCGGGGAGTACCGGACGGGGTCCTGGGCGGCGGCAGCCGCGTCCCCTCGGCCGTACGCGCACCGCTCGTCTCACGCGTGTGCACCGTCACCTCACGGCCCGGGTGCTTCACATGGACGGTGACCTCGCGGATCTGCTCCCCCGTGCGCCGGAAGAAGTGCTGGAAGACCGATCCGCCGCAGGTGGCGACGACGCTCATCACTCCGGCACCGAGGATCGTTCCGTACACACCCAGCTGGGAGGCCGCCACCGCCGCCGCGACCGCTGCCACGGCACTGCCCGCGACCTGCGGCAGGCTCAGATCTATACGCCTTTCTTTGGGTTCTATGTCACTTTCCGGCTTCTGCACCATTTCCAGCCCTTGATTGACATCTCTCCCACCATGCAACAGGAAGGGACATTTGAGCGAAGTGAATGGTTCCGGTTCCGGGGATTCTGTGAAGCAGGACACGCGCGCGGGGCGCACCACCCCCGGCCCGATGGCCGAACTCCCGCACCTCACCGGAACTTCGACGGCGCGGCGGTCCACCCTGATGGCCCGAATGGAGTACTGTGGCGAGCCCTGGGGCCGGACTCCCGTACGGGTGTCCGGGATCTTCGGGAGGGGGCCGAAGGAGGCACTCGATCCGGCGGCGCCACGGCATCGCACGGGGACTGGCTACATGAGGTGACGAGAGGTCACTTTCTGTTGCAGAATAGGTCACCGTGTCATACCGGCGATCAAGGGCTCACGCCCGACACGCCGGGCAACACGGCAATGTTGTGGCAGGCTGCACCCGGGCAGGCCACACTCGACTAGCGGAAGCAGCGACGCACGTGACGTCGGCAGGCACCACCCGGGAGGTCCCCATGCCCGAACTGCGTGTCGTGGCCGTCTCCAACGACGGCACACGACTGGTGCTCAAGGCTGCGGACAGCACGGAGTACACGCTTCCCATCGACGAGCGGCTGCGCGCCGCCGTGCGCAACGACCGCGCGCGACTCGGCCAGATCGAGATCGAGGTGGAGAGCCACCTCCGCCCCCGCGACATCCAGGCCCGGATACGAGCCGGTGCCTCCGCGGAGGAGGTCGCCCAGTTCGCCGGCATCCCCGTCGACCGTGTCCGCCGCTTCGAGGGCCCCGTGCTCGCGGAGCGCGCCTTCATGGCCGAGCGGGCCCGGAAGACTCCCGTGCGCCGTCCCGGCGAGAACACCGGCCCCCAGCTCGGCGAGGCGGTGCAGGAGCGGCTGCTGCTGCGCGGCGCCGACAAGGAGACCGTCCAGTGGGATTCCTGGCGCCGGGACGACGGCACCTGGGAAGTCCTGCTGGTCTACCGGGTCGCGGGCGAGCCGCACTCGGCGAGCTGGACGTACGATCCGCCGCGCCGGCTGGTCCAGGCCGTGGACGACGAGGCGCGTTCGCTGATCGGCGAGACCGACGACGTCGCCGCGCCCGAGCCGAGCTTCCCGTTCGTACCCCGGATCGCCCGGCTGCCGCGCGACCGGCCGCTGGACCGCGCCCTGGACCGCCAGATGGAGCGGCCGACGGCCCCGCCGCCCCCGCCCGAGCCCGAGGAGCACATCGCGTCCGTCTCGGCCGGTGAGCGCGATTCGCTGACCAGCCTGCTGGAGGCGGTGCCGAGCTTCCGCGGCGACATGGTGGTGCCGGAACGGCCCGCGCAGCCCGAGCCGCCCGCGATCGAGCCCTCGGCGCAGGAGCCGGAGTCCGATGAGCCGCCGGCCGCGGCGGCCTCCGCGGGAGCCGGTTCGGCCTACGCGGATGTGCTGATGCCGCGAGCGGTGGCCGGTCACCGCGACCGCCTGACCGGTACGACCGACCGCCAGGCCGAGGCGGACGGCGTCCGGCCCGGCCGCCGGGCGGCCGTACCGACCTGGGACGAGATCGTCTTCGGCACCCGCCGCAAGAAGCAGGACTGAGCGGAGGAACCGCGGCATGACGAGGGCCCGTACGCCACTGCGTACGGGCCCTCGTGCCGTCTGCCGCCGCCGTGCCCCCCGCTCATCGGGCCGGGGGCGGCGGTCCCGGTCGTCGCGCCCTCCGTTACCCGGGCTCGGGCCCCGTGGCCACCGGCCGGGACTCGTCGCCGGACCACTCGGACCAGGAGCCCGCGTACAGCGCCGCGGGGATCCCGGCGATAGCCAGGGCCAGGACCTCGTGGGCACCGGAGACGCCGGAGCCGCAGTAGACGCCGATGTCGTCCGACCGGTCGGCGCCGAGTTCCTTGAAGCGGACCGCCAGCGCTTGTGGGGCCAGGAACCGCCCGTCGTCCCCCGTGTTCTCGGAGGTCGGGGCCGAGACGGCGCCCGGGATGTGGCCGCCCACCCGGTCGATCGGCTCCACGTCGCCGCGGTAGCGCTCGGCGGCCCGCGCGTCGAGCAGCAGCCCCGAGCGGGCCAGCGCCGCCGCCCCGTCCGCGTCCAGCAGCGCCAGCGCGCCGGGAGCGGGCCGGAAGTCGCCCTCGGCCGGCGCCGGGATCCCGGTGTCGAGGTCGCCCGCCCAGGCGGCGAGACCGCCGTCCAGGACCCTCACGTCCGGGTGCCCCGTCCAGCGCAGCAGCCACCAGGCGCGGGCCGCGGCCCAGCCCTGACCGCCGTCGTACACGACCACCGGGGTGTCCCGGGAGACTCCGGCCCGGCGCATCACCGCCCCGAACTCGTCCGGATCGGGCAGCGGATGGCGACCGCCGCGGCCCGCGGGTCCGGCGAGTTCCGCGTCCAGGTCGACGTAGACCGCGCCGGGAATGTGCCCGGCCTCGTACTCGGGCCGCCCGTTCGGGCCGCCCAGCTGCCAACGTACGTCCAGGAGCACCGGCGGACGTGGCCCCGCCGACTCGCTCGCGTATTCCGATGCGGTGATGATGGGCTTCATGGGTGCCATCCTCGCGCAGGAGGCACCCCACCCGTCACACCCTCGAAACGGGCGCACCGCAGTAATCCGGTCTCCCTCCGTCGAGATCCGGAAAGTGCGGCGCGGCCGGAGCACTTCGTGCGCCGGGTGGTGCCAACATCTGCACGGGGCGTACACATCCCGTACCGCACGACGGCGAGCCGGCCCCGATTTCCCCCGTACGGCCACCCCGATGGTCCGAGGAGAGAGTGACGATGACCGAGGCTGCCGCCCCGCGTACGCCCGGAACACCTTGCTGGGTGAGTCTGATCGTGCATGGCATGAGCACGACCCAGGACTTCTACGCCGATCTGTTCGGCTGGGAATTCGAGCCGGGTCCGGACCAGCTGGGTCCGTACGTCCGGGCACTGATCGACGGAAAAGTGGTGGCGGGCATCGGACAGTTGCCGCCGGACCGGCACCTGCCGGTCGCCTGGACGACCTATCTGGCCACCGGCGACGCGGATCTCACGGCGGAGGCGATCAGGTCCTGCGGGGGCACGGTCGCCGTTGGGCCGCTCGACGCGGGCGAGGCGGGCCGGCTCGCCATCGCCTCCGACCCCGGCGGTGCGGTCTTCGGCGTCTGGCAGGCCGCCGCTCATCTCGGTACCGCACTCGCCGGTGCCCCCGGCACCCCGGTCTGGAACGAGCTGGTGACCCGGGAGACCGCGACGGTCTGCAAGTTCTACCAGACGGTCTTCGGCTACGAGGCGGAGGCGGTCGTCTCGGCCGACTTCGACTACCAGACCCTGTGTCTGGAGGGCCGGCCGGTGGCCTCGCTTCACGGTGTCGGCCATGCCCTGCCGCGCGACCGGGGGCCGCACTGGATGACGTACTTCGAGGTCTCCGACACCGACGAGGCCGCCCGGCGGGTGGTGGAGCTGGGTGGGTACATCCTGCAGCCGCCCCGGGAAGGGGCGAGCGGCCGGGTGGCGACCGTGGCGGACCCGGAGGGCGCGGCGTTCACGATCGTCCGGTCGGCCGCCGGCTGAGCCGGCCGGCGGCAGGGTCTCAGCCGGTCCGGACCCGTTCGACATGCCGGTGGGCGGGGCCGGCCAGCCGGGCGTGCATCTCGTCGAAGAGCTCGGAGGCGTGGGTTCCGCTCCATTCGCCGGGCAGCAGTTCACGCGCGACACCGGGGTCGAGATAGACGAGCCGACGCCAGTCGGTGAGGACCCTGATGTACGTCGTGAACGCCTCCCGGTCCGTCACCGCGGGGCCGTTCGCGATCCGCTCGGCCACCGGGCGGTGCGCGGTGAGGAATTCGACGTACAGCCGTTGCAGCCGGGCGGTGTCCCACCACGAGCGGACCTTCGCGGCGAGTTCGTCGACGTCGCCCCCGCCGGCCGACAGGTAGTCGGCCCGGAAGAGGTCGGCGTACGAGCGCAGGCCGTGCCTGGCCAGCATGGACTCCGCCTCGTCGTGCACATGCCCCGGTGCGATCCACACGCCGGCGGACACCGAACCGAAGCCGAGCCGGGTGAGCTGGGTGCGCAGGGTGTGCCGCCTGGCGCGTTCGGACTCGGGCACCGAGAAGACGACCAGTACCCAGCCCTCGTCCACGGTGGCTCGTCGGGCCGCGAAGATGCGCGGATCGCCGTCGCGCAGCATCCGCTCGGTCTCGGGTGAGATCCGGTAGCCGGCCGCTCCGGACACCGTCCGGGCTTCGAGCAGTCCGGACCGCTTCAGCCGGGAGACGCAGGAGCGGACGGTCGGTGCCTCGACTCCGAGGTGGGCGAGCAGCTGGATCAGCGAGGCCACCGACATCCAGCCGTCGGTGTCGCGCGCGTACAGCCCGTAGACGGTCACGATCAGCTGTCTGGGCTGCACCTTGCCCAGCGGGCCCGGTCCGGAGTCGTCCTCTTCCGCGCTCACCGTGTTCACGGCCTCATCCTAAGCAGCGGCACGCGGGTGGCCGACGGGCGGTTCAGGCGGAGGTGACGGGCAGCACGTCCGGCGACAGCGCGCCCGCGCGGGCGGTGGCGCTGGTGGTCCTGCGCTGGTGGTGGCGCCGGCACAGCACCTCGTAGCCGACCTCGCCCGCCTGCTGGTTGACGTCGCCCACGACCACCTGGGCCCCTTCGACGACCATCTCGCCGCCGACGGTCCGGGCGTTGTGCGTGGCCCGTGCTCCGCACCAGCAGAGCGCTTCGACCTGGAGCGTCTCCACCCGGTCGGCCAGCTCGATCAGCCGCTGGGAGCCGGGGAACAGCTTGGTCCGGAAGTCGGTGGTGATGCCGAACGCGAAGACGTCCAGGTCGAGGTCGTCGACGATGCGTGCGAGCTGGTCGATCTGGACGGGGGCCAGGAACTGCGCCTCGTCCACGATCACGTAGTCCGCCCGGCCGCCCCGGCTTATCCGGTCGACGAGGTGGGTGTACAGGTCCATGCCCTCGTCGGCCTCGACGGCCTCGGTGACCAGGCCCAGGCGCGAGGAGAGCTTGCCCTCCCCCGCCCGGTCGTCGCGGGTGAAGATCACGCCCTGCAGGCCGCGTGCCGAACGGTTGTGGCCGATCTGGAGCGCCAGCGTGCTCTTTCCGCAGTCCATCGTTCCGGAGAAGAACACAAGCTCGGGCATGAGGGGTTGAGCACCTTTCGGGCGGAGCTGATCGGAGTGGGGACGGCGGCGGGAAAAACGCGGTTACGAGCGTACTTCGAGGAGCGGGACGAGCTGCTCGACGGGGGTCATCGAGCCGTGCATCGCGACCATCGCGGACTCGTGCGGCTCATTGACGGAGGCGGTGATCACCACGTCGTCGTGGGCCGCCGCGACGACGTCGCCGATCCTTCCGTGGACCCGTTCGTCGACCTCGGGGCCGAACCAGCCGGCCGCGATCGCCTCGTCCCGGCTCGCCACCCAGAACTGCTCGCCGAGCACTTCCCGCCAGACGGTCAGCACGTCACTCTCGGCTCCGGGGACGGCGTACACATGACGGGCCCGGCCCTCGCCGCCGAGCAGGGCGACGCCCGCGCGCAGCTCCCAGTCCTCGTCGAAGTCGATCCGGGACTGCTCGTCGAACGGGATGTCGATCATGCCGTGGTCGGCGGTGATGTACAGCGCCGAGCGGGGCGGGAGCTGTTCGGCCAGGCGCCGCGCCAGTCCGTCCACGTACATCAGCTGTCCACGCCAGGCGTCGGAGTCGACGCCGAAGCGGTGGCCCTTGCCGTCGACCTCGCTGTAGTACGTGTAGACGAGCGACCGGTCGCCCATGGCGAGCCGTTCGGCGGCGATGTCCATCCGCTCCTCGCCGGTGAGCCGGCCCAGGAACGAGCCGCCGCTGAGCGCGACCTTGGTGAGCGGGGTCTGCTCGAAGGCGGGGGCGGAGACCTGGGCGGTGCGCACGCCCGCGGCGTCGGCGAGCTGGAAGACGGTGGGGTACGGCTGCCAGACCTTCGGGGAGGTCCAGGGCTTCCAGCGGAGCTGGTTCATCAGCTCGCCGGTCTCCGGATTGCGTGCGCTGTAGCCGGGCAGGCCGTGCTCCCCGGGCGGCAGTCCGGTGCCCACCGAGGCGAGCGAGGTCGCCGTGGTGGCCGGGAAGCCCGCCGTTATCGGACGGCCGGTGCCGCCGCGCGAGGTGGGGAGCAGGGAGTGCAGAAACGGTGCCTCGTCGGGGTGGGCCTTGATCTGCTCCCAGCCGAGGCCGTCGATCAGGAACACGCAGTTCCGGTCGGCGGGGGTGAGTTCGGGGATCGCCGCGGTGAAGCCGGGAACGCCCTGTCCGGCGACGAGCGTGGGCAGCAGATCGGCGAGCGATCCACTGCCGTACTCCGGCACCGGGGCGCTCTCGACGGAGAGCGGAACGGGGTCCTGCCAGGCCGGCTGAGCCATCAGCGGCCGGTCGCCGCGGTCGCGGCCGTGGCCTCGGAGAGCGACTGGGCGAAGGCGAGGGTCTGGCGCACGGTGTCCGGGCCGTCACCTGCCTCGCTGACCCGCAGGCTCAGGTCGTCGGCGGTGGAGTTGCCCGTGTAGCCGTGGTCGGCCTCGCAGTTGGGGTCGCCGCAGGCGGCCGGCTCCAGGTCGATCCGGGAGACCGCGCCCCAGCCGATGGTGAGGACGACCTCGCGGGGCAGCGTGCCCGGCACGTACTTCTCGGGATTGGCGACGACCCGGCTGACCACGACCGACGAGATCCGGTCGAGCTTCACCGACTCCGTGGAGGTGGTGGCGTACGGGGTCGGGGAGCTGGTGTCGGCGTTCTGCTCGTCGGTGTGGCTGACGATGAAACGGTTGTCCGTCAGGACCAGGACCGTGACGTGGCGGCGCACCTCGTTCGAGTCGAAGGTTGTCTCCTGGTGCACCAGGTACGAAGCGACCGGCTCACCGCCCACGGCGGCCTCCACCGCCTCGGCCACGAGGGCCGGGTAGTAGCCACTGCGCTCGATCGCCGCGCGCAGCCCCTGGGTCGTCGTACCGGTCTTAGCCATGAGCACCATCCTACGGGGGGCGGATGACTGCCGGGGACGTTGCGCGGCAGGGCGGACCGGGACCTCGGGGCGGGACGGTGCCCGCCCCGGCCGGCGTCAGTAGTTGGGGAGGCGGCGGGGGCCGAGGTCGGTACGGGCCGGGGGCGGCGAGAGGCGGACGCTCGCACCGAGGACCGTGAGCCCCTGGGTGGCGACCACGACCGGTTCCAGCGCGATGGAGACCACCTCGGGGTGGTCGTCGACCAGCCGGGACACCCGCAGCAGCAGCTCTTCGAGCGAGGCGGTGTCCACCGGCGCCGCACCGCGCCAGCCGAACAGCACCGGGGCCGCCCGGATGGACCGGATCAGCTCGGCGGCGTCGCGGTCGGTGGCCGGGACGAGGCGGTGGGCGGTGTCACCGAGGAGTTCGGAGGGCGCGCCCGCGAGCCCGAAGGAGAGCACGGCGCCGGCCGCCGGGTCGATCGTGGCCCGTACGACGGTGTCGACGCCGCGCGGCGCCATGGCCTGGACCACCGGCTGGAGTTCGGCGGGCTTGCCGAGCAGGTCGGTCAGCTCGCCGTACGCCCGGCGCAGCGCGGTCTCGTTGGCGAGGTCGAGCCGGACACCGCCGAGATCGGCGCGGTGGCGCAGGTGCGGTGCGGTGGTCTTGAGCGCCACGGGGTAGCCGAGCCGGGCCGCCGCCACGACGGCCGCTTCCGGGTCGGGTGCCGGGAGCGTCGGCCGCACGGTGATGCCGTAGCGGCCCAGGAGCTCGCGGGCCTGGTCGGGTGCGAGCTGGAGGCCCCTCGGGTCGGGGTCGGGGCCGAGGAGGGTGTCGATGAGTCCGGCGGTGCCGGGCTCGTCGATGGTGTCGTCGAGGAACTCGGGCACCTTGCCGGGCGCGGCGGCCTGCCGTCGCCACTGCGCGTACCGCACCGCCTCGGCCAGGGCGCGCACCGCCCGTTCGGCTGCGGGGTAGGCGGGGATCCGGCCGTTGCGGGGGCCGGGGGCGCCGGTGACGGGGGTCGTGGGCGCCGGGCCGGGGTCGGGCGGGGTGGTGGCTGAGGTGCGCGTGGGGCTCACGGCCGGGGCGGGCTGTGCCGGGGGGCGCGGCTGGGCGACCGTGCTGGTGGCCGCGGCGAGGGCCTCGGCCAGCCCGCCGATCTCGACGTGCACGACGGCCACCGGCTTGGCCGGGCCCGCGGCGGCGGCCGTGTGCAGGGCGGCCGCGAGCACCTCTCCGTCGCCCGATTCCGCCTCGCCGTCCTCGCCGACCCACGGGATCGCCGTCACCACCACCGAGTCGCAGCCGTCGTCGGCCAGGGCCTCGGCGAGGGCGTTCCTGAAGTCCTGCGGGGTGGCGGCGGTGGTCAGGTCGAGGGGCGGGCGCGGGCGCAGCCCCTCGGCGAGGCAGGCGTCGTACGTGAGGAGGCCGAGCGATTCGGAGTTGCCGAGGATCGCGACCCGGGGGCCGGCCGGGAGCGGCTGGTCGGCGAGGAGGAGGCCCGCGTCGACCATCTCGGTCACCGTGTCGACCCGGATCACGCCCGCCTGCCGCATCAGCGCCGAGACCGTCGCGTCCGGGATCCGGCTGATCGGCACCGCGTGGCCGGGCGGCGTGGAACCGCTGTGCCGGGCGCCCTTCACCACGACCACCGGCTTCATCGCCGCGGTGCGCCGCGCGAGGCGGGTGAACTTGCGGGGGTTGCCGAGCGATTCGAGGTACAGCAGGGCGACGTCGGTGTCGGGGTCCTCGTACCAGTACTGGAGGAAGTCGTTGCCCGAGATGTCGGCACGGTTGCCCGCGGAGATGAAGGTGGACAGGCCCGCGCCGCGCCGGTAGAGCCCGGAGAGCAGCGCGATGCCGATCGCTCCGGACTGGGTGAACAGGCCGATGCGTCCGGGGGCGGGCGGCTCGGGGGCGAGCGAGGCGTTCAGCCGGACCGTTTCGGCGTTGTTGATGACTCCGAAGGCGTTCGGGCCGATGATCCGCATCCCGTACGAGCGGGCCTGCCGGACCAGTTCGCGCTGCCGTTCCCGGCCCTCGGCGCCCCATTCGGCGTATCCGGCGGAGAGCACCACCAGGCCCTGGACGCCGTGCTCGCCGCAGTCCGCGACGGCTTCCGGAACCCGGTCGGCGGGGACGGCGACGACCGCGAGGTCGACCGGCTCCTCGATCTCGCCGATGGAGCGGTGGGCGGGGACGCCGTCGACGGTGGCCCGGTCTGCGGCGAAGGCGCGGTTCACGGCGTACGTGCGGCCGGTGAAGCCGGCTCCGAGGAGGTTGCGCAGAACGGTGCGGCCGACACCGCCGGGGGTCCGGCCGACGCCGATGACGGCGACGGAGCCGGGGGCCAGCAGGCGCTGCACGGACCGTGCCTCCGCCCGCTGTTCACGGCCGCGCTGGACGGCGAGGGATTCGGCGGTCGGTTCGAGGTCCAGGGTGAGGTGGACGGAGCCGTCCTCGAAACTGCGCTGCTGGGTGTACCCGGCGTCCCGGAACACCTTGATCATCTTGTTGTTGGCCGGCAGCACCTCGGCGGCGAAGCGGCGGATGCCGCGCTCGCGGGCGACGGCCGCGATGTGTTCGAGGAGGGCCGAGGCCACACCCCGGCCCTGGTGCGCGTCCTGGACGAGGAAGGCGACCTCGGCCTGGTCGGCGGGGGCGGAGGCGGGCCTGCCCCGCTCGTCGATCCGGTCGTAGCGGACGGTCGCGATGAACTCGCCGCCGACCGTGACGGCGAGCCCCACCCGGTCGACGTAGTCGTGATGGGTGAAGCGGTGCACGTCCCGGTCGGACAGCCGAGGGTACGGGGCGAAGAACCGGTAGTACTTCGACTCGTCGGAAACCTGCTCGTAGAAGCTGACCAGCCGTTCGGCGTCGTCCGTGGTGATGGGCCTGATGCGCGCGGTGCCTCCGTCGCGGAGCACCACGTCCGCTTCCCAGTGGTCGGGATAAGCGTGATGCGGACTCTGCTCCGGCGCGGGCTGCATGGGCAAAGAGTACGGCTCCGTCAGCGGTCGCGTAGGCCTCGGGGCCGGGGCAGGCTGAGAGGGCCGATCGGCGGGTCCGCAGGCGTTACGGGCTGTTCCCGG
The DNA here is from genome assembly GCF_042677325.1 of Streptomyces sp. NPDC127117. NCBI lineage: Bacteria > Bacillati > Actinomycetota > Actinomycetes > Kitasatosporales > Streptomycetaceae > Streptomyces > Streptomyces sp. NPDC127117. Next base: position 122,130 of record NZ_JBHXTM010000020.1, on the reverse strand, counting down.
GGTCGGCCGGAGCACCGCGCACCGCGTGAGAGACTGGTCTAGACAACTGTTGATTCGTGAAGGGCAGAACCATGGCTGAGCGCCGCGTCAACGTCGGTTGGGCCGAGGGCCTGCACGCCCGCCCCGCTTCCATCTTCGTCCGTGCCGCCACGGCTTCCGGCGTCCCCGTGACGATCGCCAAGGCCGACGGCAACCCGGTGAACGCCGCTTCCATGCTCGCGGTCCTCGGTCTCGGCGCGCAGGGTGGCGAGGAGATCGTGCTCGCCTCCGAGGCCGACAACTCCGAAGCCGCCCTGGACCGTCTGGCCAAGCTGGTCGCCGACGGACTTGAGGAACTCCCGGAGACCGTCTGAAACATCTTCCGCGAGAGAGCCGTGGCACCCTGAACCGGGTCTGCGGCTCTTTTGTTTTTCCGGTGCTTGCAGGATGAATTCCGGCACCCAGGATCCAGGCCCACGAAATCCGGGTGGAGCGGAATCCGGGCAGGGCAGAATCCAGGAAGGCAAAATCCGGACCACTCGGAATGCGCCCCGCACAATGACTTCTCTTTGTATACGGCGCGATTGTTAATGGCGGACACCCGCGGTGTTTACGGAATGTTGCGAGGTCCTCACCCGGTCGGCCCGGGGCGTGCCGGGCCGCCGTCGCAGCCGGTGCGCGGCCGCAGCCCGTTCCGCGTGGTGGGCGGCCAGCGTCCTGGCCCGTTCCGCGTCGCCGCGCGCCACCGCGTCCACGATCGCCCCGTGCTCGGCCCAGGAATCCACCGGCCGGGCGGGCTGCTCGACCGCGTACATCCAGTCGATCTTGTGCCGCAGCTGGGTGAGCAGCGCGATCAGGCCGGGGCTGCCGGAGGCCTGCGCCAGCGTCTCGTGGAACCAGCCGCCCAGTGAGCGCAGATCCTCGCCCTCGCCGCGCCGGGCCCGGTCCTGGCCGAGCCGCACGAGGCCGCGGAGCACCTTGAGGTGCGCCTCGGTGCGGCGCTGCGCGGCGCGGGCGGCGCCCAGGGGCTCCAGCAGCGTGCGGACCTCCAGGAGGTCGGCCGCCTCCAGTTCGGTGGGCTCGGCGACGCAGGCGCCCGCGTGCCGCCGGGTGACGACGAAGCCCTCGGATTCCAGGGTGCGCAGCGCCTCCCGTACCGGGACGCGGGAAACCCCGTAACGGCGGGCCAGCAACTCCTCCGTGAGACGGCTGCCGCGTTCGAAGACACCGGAGACGATGTCGTCACGGATTGCCGTGCATACCGAATGCGCCGGAATGCGCATGTCCGAACCTCCGCCTCAATCCCCGCGAAACGCGGCCGGCCGACGCCTGTTCCGCGACTCTATTGCAATGCGGCTGCATTTCCGATGCCGGGCGGAAATTCATGAATATCTTTTGGCCACGGGACGGTTCGGCGGCCGGTCGTCTCCCGCGGTCGAGGAGGCGGGCATGGCGAAGGCCCCGGCGCGCTGCCGGGGCCTTCGACGAGGTGGTGCGGTGGGCGTCGGTCAGACGTGGACGCCGTGGGCGCGCAGGTACGCGACCGGGTCCATGTCGGACCCGTACGACGGGGTCGTCCGGGCCTCGAAGTGGAGGTGCGGCCCGGTGGAGTTGCCGGTCGAGCCGGAGAGGCCGATCTGCTGGCCCGCGCCGACGCTCTGGCCGACAAAGACGCCGATCGAGGAGAGGTGGCCGTACTGCGTGTACGTGCCGTCCGTCATCCGGAGCACGATGTTGTTGCCGTACGCGCCGCCCCAGCCGGCCTCGACGACCGTGCCGGCGCCGACGGCGACGACGGAGCTGCCGGAGGCGGCGTGGAAGTCGATGCCGGAGTGGCTGCCGGAGGACCAGAGCGAGCCGCTGGACTTGTAGCCGGTGCTTACGTACGAACCCGCGACCGGGAGCTGGAAGGAGCCCAGGCGGGTGCGCTCGGCGGACCGGGCGGCGCGGGCCTTCTCGGCGCGGGCCTCGGCGGCGCGCTTCGCCTCGGCCTTGGCCTCGGCCGCCGCCTTGGCCTTTGCCTCGGCCTTCTTCTTGGCCTCGGCCTTCCGGTGGGCCTCGGCCTTCGCCTTCGCCGCGACGTCGGCCTGATGCTGCTGGGCGTCGGCCTGGGCGTCGATCCGGTCGGCGAGGGTCTTGTCGATGGCGATGACCTGGTTGAGACCGGTCTCGCTCACGGAGGGTGCGTCGGAGTCCGCCGCGAAGGCGGGAGCGGCCAGGCCGCCGATGACGCCGGTGGTGGCCAGAGCCGCGACGCCGACGGCCTTCGCGCTGCCGCGCGTCAGTCGGCTCGGGGCACGGTGCTTCCCGGTGGCACGGGTGAACGCCATGGAGTGGCTGGTCCTTTCCTTCCTTCTCGCCTACCGGGTTAGCTGACGGGTTCGGAGCAGGAAGGTCTCCTACGGACACCCCGGCCCATCCGGGCTCAGGCGTCCGATTCACCCCAGGGACTGCGTGGGTCCCCGGCTCCCCAGGCTCGCGCCTGACGGGGACTCGGCGATGACTGTCCGGTACGTCGCGGATGCGGCATACGAGTGACGGGCAGTCGAGCCGACGCTAAGCGGGGTCACTTTCATTCACCAAACGGACAGGCCATTTTGTAGCGCATCCCACAGGGCAGACAGGCAACCTTCCCCCAGAACGGACAAAAAGGAAGACCCTGGCGAGATGACACTCGCAAGGGCCTTCCTTCTGTCCTGATATGCGGCGAAATGTCGAGTTGGGACCTGTTGTGACGGGCCGGACGTCAGCCGGTGACCACCGACACCTCTCCGATGCCCAGGGCCCGGACGGGCTCCTCGATCCGTGCGGCGTCGCCGACGAGGATCGTGACCAGCCGGTCACCCGGGAAGGCGTTGACGACCGCCGCGGTCGCCTCGACCGTGCCGGTCTCCGCGAGCCGGGCGTACAGCTGCGCCTGGTAGTCGTCCGGCAGGTGCTGCTCGACCTGGTCGGCGAGGGTGCCCGCGACGGAGGCCGCCGTCTCGAACTTCAGGGGCGCCACACCCACGAGGTTCTGCACGGCCGTCTCGCGCTCCTCGTCGGTCAGGCCCTCGGCCGCCAGGGTCCGCAGGACCGTCCACAGGTCCTTCAGCGCCGGCTCGGTGGACTCGGTGTCCACCGAGCCGCTGATGGCGAGCATCGCGGCGCCGGTCGCCCCCGAGGCGGAGTCCGGGGCCGACGACCGCAGCACCTGGGCGAAGGCCCGCACGCCGTACGTGTAGCCCTTCTCCTCGCGCAGCACCCGGTCGAGCCGCGAGGTGAGGGTGCCGCCCAGGCAGTACGTGCCGAGCACCTGGGCCGGCCACACGCTGTCGTGCCGGTCGGCGCCGATCCGGCCGATCAGCAGCTGGGTCTGCACCGCGCCCGGACGGTCGACGATGACCACGCGGCCGGTGTCGTCGGCGGTGATCGGCGGGGCGGGGCGGGGTGCGGCGGCGTCTCCGGACCAGTCGCCGAGGGTGTCGGCGAGCAGGGCGTCCAGGTCGATGCCGGTGAGGTCCCCGACTACCACGGCGGTCGCCGTGGACGGCCGGACGTGGGCGTCGAAGAACGCGCGCACGGCCGCCGAGTCGATCCGCGCCACCGTCTCCTCGGTGCCCTGGCGCGGGCGGGACATCCGCGCCGTGGCCGGGAACAGCTCCTTGGAGAGCTGCTTGGCGGCACGCCGGGCCGGGTTGGCCTGCTCGTGCGGGATCTCGTCGAGCCGGTTGCGTACCAGCCGCTCGATCTCGCTCTCGGCGAAGGCGGGCGCCCGCAGCGCCTCGGCCACCAGCGCGAGGGCCTTGGCCAGCCGGGAGGCGGGGACCTCCAGGGAGACCCGGACACCGGGGTGGTCGGCGTGCGCGTCGAGGGTGGCGCCGCAGCGCTCCAGCTCGGCGGCGAACTCCTCGGCGGTGTGCTTGTCGGTGCCTTCGTTCAGCGCCCGCGACATGATCGTGGCCACGCCGTCGAGACCCTCGGGCTCGGCGTCCAGCGGGGCGTCGAGGAAGATCTCGACGGCCACGACCTGCTGGCCGGGGCGGTGGCAGCGCAGCACCGTGAGGCCGTTGGGCAGGGCGCCGCGCTCGGGCGCGGGGAAGGCCCAGGGGCGGGCGACGCCGGGGGCCGGCTGCGGGTGGTACTGCATCGAAACTCCAGTCGCGGCAGCGTCGGTCACTGGTCCGCCCCTTCGTGCGCGTCGGTGTCGGTCTCGTCGGTGTCCGCCGCGTCCGCGGGCTCGGCCGGTTCGACCGGCTCGTAGACCAGCACCGCGCGGTTGTCGGGACGCAGCTGGGCCTTGGCGGCCGCCTGCACCTCCTCCGCGGTGACGTCGAGCACCCGCTGAACGGCGGTCAGGGCGAGCTGCGGGTCGCCGAACAGCACGGCGAACCGGCACAGTTCGTCGGCACGGCCGGCGACCGTACCCAGGCGGTCCAGCCACTCGCGCTCCAACTGGGCCTGCGCGCGCTCCATTTCCTCGGGCGTGGGGCCGTCGGCGGCGAACCGGGCGAGCTCCTCGTCGACCGCGGCCTCGACCTGCGGCACCTCGACGCCGCCGGACATCTTGACGTCCAGCCAGCCCAGCGAGGGCGCGCCGGCCAGCCGCAGCAGCCCGAACCCGGCCGCCACGGCCGTACGGTCACGGCGGACCAGGCGGTTGTGCAGCCGCGACGACTCGCCGCCGCCGAGCACGGTCAGCGCGAGGTCCGCCGCGTCGCACTCGCGGGTGCCGTCGTGCGGCAGCCGGTAGGCGGCCATCAGCGCCCGCGCCGGGACCTCCTCACGCACTTCCTCGCGCAGCTGCTCGCCGATGATCTCCGGGAGCGTGCCGTCGCGCGGCGGCTGCTTGCCGTCGTGGGACGGGATGGAGCCGAAGTACTTCTCGATCCAGGCGAGGGTCTGCTCGGGGTCGATGTCGCCGACGACCGAGAGCACCGCGTTGTTGGGCGCGTAGTACGTACGGAAGAAGGTGCGCGCGTCCTCAAGGGTCGCGGCGTCCAGGTCGGCCATCGAGCCGATCGGGGTGTGGTGGTACGGGTGGCCCTCGGGGTAGGCCAGTGCCGTCAGCTTCTCGAACGCCGTGCCGTAGGGGACGTTGTCGTAGCGCTGGCGGCGTTCGTTCTTGACGACGTCGCGCTGGTTCTCCATGGACTCCTCGTCGAGCGCGGCGAGCAGCGAGCCCATCCGGTCGGCTTCGAGCCACAGGGCCAGCTCCAGCTGGTGCGTGGGCATGGTCTCGAAATAGTTGGTGCGCTCGAAGCTGGTGGTCCCGTTGAGCGAGCCGCCGGCCCCCTGCACCAGCTCGAAGTGGCCGTTCCCCTTGACCTGGCCGGAGCCCTGGAACATCAGGTGCTCGAACAGGTGAGCCAGCCCGGTGCGTCCCTTGACCTCGTGGCGCGAGCCGACGTCGTACCAGAGGCAGACCGCGGCGACCGGGGTCAGATGGTCCTCGGAGAGCACCACGCGCAGGCCGTTGGCCAGGCGGTGCTCGGTCGCTGTCAAGCCGCCGGAGCCGGCCTGAGCGGTGGCCGTGTGACCCATGGGCATGTACGTCCCTTCGATCGCGATACTGGATTTCCTGCGAGACCTGCCACTTTAGGCAAGCGCACGGACACCTGGCGAAGTTCCCGTAACCCGGAAGTTCGCGTGAAAGAGGGGCGCATCCCCCGCGCGGCGGGGCGCGAAGGCGTCTCGACCGGGGCCCGGAACGCCTCTTGGGACGGGTCGAGGTCGGCGATGTCAGTGCGGCGGTCCACAATGGTCCGCGTCAGAACCTGAGGTTGCCCGAACAGAATCCGTGAAGGAGTCGCAGCAGCGATGGCCCGCCGCAGCACGAAGACCCCGCCGCCGGACGACTTCGAGGAGAAGATCCTCGACATCGACGTCGTCGACGAAATGCAGGGCTCCTTCCTCGAGTACGCGTACTCGGTGATCTACTCACGGGCCCTGCCCGACGCCCGTGACGGCATGAAGCCGGTGCACCGCCGCATCGTGTACCAGATGAACGAGATGGGCCTGCGCCCCGATCGCGGCTTCGTGAAGTGCGCCCGCGTCGTCGGCGAGGTCATGGGTAAGTTGCACCCGCACGGTGACGCGTCGATCTACGACGCGCTGGTCCGTCTGGCGCAGCCGTTCTCCATGCGGCTCCCCCTGGTCGACGGCCACGGCAACTTCGGCTCGCTCGGCAACGACGACCCGCCTGCCGCCATGCGGTACACCGAGTGCCGGATGGCCGACGCGACGTCACTGATGACGGAGTCGATCGACGAGGACACCGTCGCTTTCCAGTCGAATTACGACGGCCAGGAGACGGAACCGACCGTTCTCCCCGCCGCGTACCCGAACCTCCTGGTCAACGGGTCGTCCGGGATCGCGGTCGGCATGGCGACCAATATGCCGCCGCACAATCTGGGCGAGGTCATCGCCGCCGCCCGGCACCTGATCAAGCATCCGGGCGCGGACCTGGAGACCCTGATGCGGTTCGTGCCCGGTCCCGATCTGCCCACCGGCGGCCGGATCGTGGGCCTGGGCGGCATCAAGGACGCGTACGCCCGCGGCCGCGGCACGTTCAAGATCCGCGCGACCGTCTCGGTGGAGAACGTGACGGCCCGCCGCAAGGGCCTGGTCGTCACCGAACTGCCCTTCACCGTCGGCCCGGAGAAGGTGATCGCCAAGATCAAGGACCTTGTCTCGGCGAAGAAGCTCCAGGGCATCGCGGACGTGAAGGACCTGACCGACCGCGAGCACGGCCTGCGCCTGGTCATCGAGGTGAAGAACGGCTTCGTGCCGGAGGCCGTCCTGGAGCAGCTCTACAAGCTGACGCCGATGGAGGAGTCCTTCGGCATCAACAATGTGGCGCTGGTCGACGGTCAGCCGCTCACGCTGGGGCTCAAGGAGCTCCTGGAGGTCTATCTCGACCACCGCTTCGACGTGGTGCGCCGGCGCAGCGAGTTCCGCCGGGGCAAGCGCCGCGACCGGCTGCATCTGGTCGAGGGCCTGCTCGTCGCGCTGATCGACATCGACGAGGTCATCCGGATCATCCGGTCCAGTGACAATTCCGCGCAGGCGAAGGAGCGGCTCATCGAGCGCTTCTCGCTGAGCGAGATCCAGACGCAGTACATCCTGGACACCCCGCTGCGCCGGCTGACCCGGTTCGACCGGATCGAGCTGGAGAGCGAGCGGGACCGGCTCAACGGCGAGATCGAGGCGCTGACCGCCATCCTCGAATCGGACACCGAGCTGCGCAAGCTGGTCTCTTCGGAACTGGCCGCGGTCGCCAAGAAGTTCGGCACCGACCGGCGTACGGTACTGCTGGAGTCGGCCGGTGCGCAGGTCGCCTCGGTGCCGCTGGAGGTCGCTGACGACCCGTGCCGGGTGCTGCTGTCCTCGACCGGCCTGCTGGCCCGTACCGCCAATGACGAGCCGATCGTGCTCGCCGAGGACGCCAAGCGTGCCAAGCACGATGTGATCGTCTCGGCGGTGCTGGCGACGGCCCGCGGCGATGTGGGCGTGGTGACGTCGGCGGGCCGGCTGCTGCGGCTCGCGGTGATCGATCTGCCCCAGCTGCCGGACACCCATGCGGCGCCCAATCTGTCGGGCGGGGCGATGGTCGCGGAGTTCCTCACACTGGAGAGCGACGAGTCCGTCGTCTGTCTCACCACGCTCGACGAGGCCTCCCCCGGGCTCGCGATCGGCACCCTCCAGGGCATCGTGAAGCGGGTGGTGCCGGACTATCCGGCCAACAAGGACGAGTTGGAGGTCATCTCCCTCAAGGACGGTGACCGGATCGTCGGCGCCGCCGAGCTGCGGACCGGCGAGGAGGATCTGGTCTTCATCACGTCCGACGCGCAGCTGCTGCGCTACCCGGCGGCGCAGGTGCGGCCGCAGGGCCGTCCCGCCGGTGGCATGGCGGGGGTCAAGCTCGCGGCGGGCGCCGAGGTGATCTCGTTCACGGCGGTGGATCCTGCCGCGGACGCGGTGGTGTTCACCGTCGCGGGCTCGCACGGCACGCTGGACGACTCGGTGCTGACGTGCAAGCTCACCCCGTTCGACCAGTACCCGCGCAAGGGCCGGGCCACCGGTGGTGTGCGCTGCCAGCGGTTCCTCAAGGGCGAGGACGTGCTGGTGTTCGGCTGGGCAGGTGAGACACCCGCCCGCGCCGCGCAGCAGAACGGCACGCCGAGCGAGCTGCCGGAGCCGGACCCGCGGCGCGACGGTTCGGGAACGCCGCTGGCCAAGCCGGTCGCGGTGATCGCCGGCCCGGTGTAGCCGGCCGGCCGGGCGACGCGTGGCGGAGTGCTACGCGTCGTCGGGCCGTTGTACGTAGCGCAGGACGCCCCACATGCTTCGCTCGTGTGCGGCGTCCTGTGTCGCGTCGGGGGCCGGTGCGGTGCTCTCGCGGCAGTCGGCCAGCTCCTTGTGCAGGGCTTCCGGGGCGATGCCCGAGCCGATCAGCACCAGCTGGGTTTGGCGTGGTTCGTCGCGCTTCCAGGGCTGCGGGTCGAACCGCAGGAACCTGCCGACCGAGTGCAGGGCGTACTTGTTGGCCCGGTCGCCCACGCCGAAGTCGACGAACCCCTTGATCCGGTAGAGGCCCTGCGGCCGGGAGTCGAGGAACTCCATCAGACGGCGGGGGTTCATGGGCACGTCCGCGGTGAAGGACACGCTGTCGTACGCGGCGTGCAGGTGGTGCGCGTGCCCGGCCCCGCCCGCCTCCTCCTCGCTCCGAGCCCGGAGCAGATCCTCGAAGGTGAGCTGACGGGCCTTCTCCTCGCCGTCCGGCCGCAGTGCCGGGTCGAAGAGCAGCTCCGGGTCGATGCGTCCGTACGTGGCACGGATGACGGCTGCCCCGGCGCGGCCGGGGGCGCCTGCCGCGGCGATGACGTCCTGGATGCGGGTCTGTTCCTCGCTCGCGACCCGGTCGGTCTTGTTCAGGACGACGAGGTCGGCGACGGCGAGGTGGCGGTCGATCTCGGGATGGCGGTCCCGGGTGGCGTCGAACTCGGCGGCGTCGACGACCTCGACCAGTCCCCCGTACACGATGTGCGGATTCTCGCTGGCGAGGATCATGCGTACGAGTTCCTGCGGCTCGGCCAGTCCGCTGGCCTCGATCACGATCACGTCGAGACGGGCGGCGGGCCCGGTCAGCGTCTCCAGGAAGGTGTCGAGTTCGCTCGCGTCGACCGCGCAGCACAGGCAGCCGTTGCCCAGTGAGACCGTGGAGCCGACCTGCCCGGAGACCGTCATGGCGTCGATCTCGATGGCGCCGAAGTCGTTGACGATCACGCCGATCCGGTTTCCCGCGCGGTTGCGCAGGAGGTGGTTGAGCAGCGTCGTCTTGCCCGACCCCAGGAACCCCGTGAGGACGATGACCGGGATCTGCTGCTTGCGGGGCGGGGACGACGCGTTCAACGGAGACCTCTCTCGGGGACCTCAGGGCATGGGGACCGGCTGGGGCGGGGGCGTACCGACGTAGCGGGCCGCCGGGCGGATGATCTTCGAGTCCTCCGCCTGCTCCAGGATATTGGCGCTCCAGCCGACCGCCCGCGCCGCGCAGAACGTCGGCGTGAACATCTCGCGCGGCAGCCCGCACAGCTCCATGACGACTCCGGCGTAGAACTCCACGTTGGTGTGCAGCTCCCGGCCAGGCTTGAGCTCGGCGAGTATCGCCTCGACCTGGCGCTCGACCTCGACGGCGAAGTCGACGAGCGGGCCGCCGAACCCCTGGGCGATGCCCCGCAGCATCCGTGAGCGGGGGTCCTCGGTGCGGTAGACGGGATGGCCGAAGCCCATGATCCGCTCGCCGGCGAGCACCCGTTCGCGGATCCAGCCGTCGATGCGGTCGGGGGTGCCGATGGCGTCCAGGGTGTCGAGCGCCCGGCTCGGCGCCCCGCCGTGCAGCGGCCCGGAGAGCGCGCCGATGGCCGCCACCAGGCAGGCCGCCATGTCGGCGCCGGTGGAGGCGACGACGCGGGCGGTGAACGTCGAGGCGTTGAAGCCGTGGTCGACGGTGGAGATCAGGTACTGCTCCACGGCCCTGGCGCGGGCGGGGTCCGGTACGGAGCCGGTGAGCATGTAGAGGTAGTTGGCGGCGTGGGGCAGGTCCTCGCGCGGTTCGACCGGTTCGAGGCCCCGGCCGAGGCGGTGCAGTGCGGTGAGCACGGTGGGGACGGCGGCGCAGGCGGCCAGTGCGTCGGCGCGGCGGTCGCCTGCGTCGATGTCGTACACCGGCTTGAAGCCTGCCGAGGCGCCGAGGAGCGAGAGGGCGGTGCGCAGACCGGCCAAGGGGCCGGAGCCGGCGCGTGCGATGGCGGGCAGCACGTCGCGGACCTCGGCGGGCAGCCGGCGCAGCGCGGCGGTGCGGGCGGCGAATTCGGTACGGGCCGCGGCGTCGGGCAGCGTGCCCTCGAACATCAGGTACCAGACGTCCTCGAAGCTGCGGGTCCGGGCCAGTTCGATCGCCGAGTACTGCCAATAGTGGTAGAAGCCCTCGCGCCCCCGGACGTCGCCGAGGGCCGTGTCGGTGACGACGACACCTGCGAGACCTCGGGGTACGTCGAGCGGGGTTCCGCTGGTCATGGTCGGCATCTCTTCCTCCGTGAACGTTCCGGTGGATTCATTGACATTGATTCAGACTTTCCATGCTTGACTGTAATCCTGTCAATGTTGATTGAATCAATATGGATACGGTTGTGACATGAAGGATCAAGCAGCGCCCGGCGACGGTCCGGGGGCGACGGCTCCGCAGCGGCTCAGCACCCGGGAGACGGCCGAACGACTCGGGGTGAAGCCCGAGACGGTGTACGCGTACGTCAGCCGGGGCCAGCTGAGCAGCAGCCGCGCCCCGGGCGGACGCGGCAGCACCTTCGACGCCACCGAGGTCGATGCGCTGGCCCGCCGCACGGGCCGCAGGGCCCCTTCCCCCACCGCTGCCGGTGACCTGGCCTTCCGTACCGGCATCACGCTGATCGAGGACGACGCCTACTACTTCCGCGGTGTCGACGCGGTCGAGCTGGCCCGCCGGTACGCCTACGAGGAGGTCGCCGAGTGGCTCTGGACCGGTGAGCTGCGGCCCGGCGTCCGGTTCACGGCACCGGACGAGACGCTGGCCGCGGCACGGCGGGCGGTCGGCGCGCTGCCCGTGCACAGCGGCTCGACGGACCGGTTGCGGGTGGCGGTGGTCGCCTCGGCGACAGCCGATCCGCTCCGTTTCGACCTCTCGCGCGAGGCGGTGCTCGCCGCCGCGCGGAGCCTCGTCCCGACTCTGGTCGGCGCGCTCCCGCCGGCCACTGGCGCGCCGTCGGCGGCCGGGAGAGCCGAGGAGCGGGCGGGGGCGGATGATGCCGGACTGGCCCGGCGGCTGTGGCCGAAACTCACACCCCGACCGGCCGACAAACCGTCGATCACCGCACTGGACACCGCCCTCGCCCTGCTGATCGACCACGATCTCGCGGCCTCGACGCTGGCCGCCAGGGTCGCCGCGTCCGCCCGCGCCCATCCGTACGCGGTGGTCTCCGCCGGCCTCGGAGTCCTGGAGGGCCAGCTGCACGGGGCGGCGAGCGGGCTGGCGCACCGGATGCTGACCGAGGTCCTGGAGCGGGGCAGCGCCGTACCGGTGGTCGCGGACCATCTGCGTACCGGACGCCGGGTGCCCGGACTCGGCCACCGGCTCTACACCGCCGAGGACCCGCGGGCACGGGCGCTGTTCGCCCTGCTCGCACAGGTGCCGCAGGCGGCAGCGGCGCTCGCCGCGGCACGCGACGTGGTCGCCACGACGGCCCGGCACGCTTCCCTGCACGCCAACGTCGACCTGGCGCTCGCCGTGCTCTCGGTCTCCTGCGGGATGTCCGCGGAGGCCGGCGAAACCGTGTTCGCGGTGTCCCGCACGGCCGGCTGGATCGCCCATGCCCTGGAGGAGTACGGCGAACGGCCCCTGCGGATGCGCCCCAGCGGCCAGTACGCGGGGCCCAGACCGCCTCAGCCGCTGCCCGCCGCCATGGGGGAACCTCTGCGGTAGTCGGTCCGCGGGAGGAGCGAGAGGGAAATTCGTGTGAGGGAATTCGCGCGAGGGAAATCTCGGAAAGCGCCGGAATGCCCCTTACCGTTCATACGATGAGCGCCCCACCGCCCACCGCCAGGAGAGCGCGCCGGTCCGTCTGGCCACGGCGGGTCTTCTCCCAGGTCCTGCTGATGCAACTGGCCATCGCCACCGGCGTCACCGTGCTCGCCACCGGCCTCTTCCTGGCACCGCTCAGCGCTCAGCTCGACGACCAGGCGATGCGCCGTGCCCTGGCCATCGCGCAGAGCACGGCGGCCGAGCCGCAGCTCACCGGGGCGCTGCTCGCCACGGATCCGTCCCCCACCGGCCCCGTGCAGTCCGCGGCCGAGCGGGTCAGGCGCGCCACCGGCGCCGAGTACGTCGTCGTCATGGACCGGCGCGGGGTGCGCTGGTCGCACACCGACACCGACGAGATCGGCAAGGTCGTCTCCACCGACCCGAGCGACGCACTGGCGGGCCGCGACGTCATGGAGATCGACAGTGGGACGCTCGGCCGCTCCGCCCGCGGGAAGGTGCCACTGCGCGACGAGTCGCAACGCGTCGTGGGCGCCGTCTCCGTCGGGATCGCGTACGACAGCGTCCGCGCCCGGCTCCTCGCCGCGATCCCCGGGCTGTTCGCCTACGCGGGCGGTGCGCTGGCCGTCGGGGCACTGGCCGCCTATCTGATCTCCCGGCGTCTCCAGCGGCAGACCCATGACCTCGCGTTCTCCGACATCTCCGCACTGCTGACGGAGCGCGAGGCGATGCTGCACGGCATCAGGGAAGGGGTCGTCGCACTCGACCGGACGGGCCGGATACGGCTGCTCAACGACGAGGCGCAGCGGCTGCTCGGGCTCGGCCCCGACGCGGCGGGCCGCCCGCTGGACGACGTGCTCGGCGCTGGCCGGACGGGCGATGTGCTGGCGGGCCGGGTGCTCGGCGACGATCTGCTGACAGTGCAGGGTGCCCGGGTGCTGCTCGCCAACCGGATGCCGACCGACGACGGTGGCGCCGTCGCCACCCTCCGCGACCGCACCGAACTCGAACACCTGGGCCGCGAACTCGACTCGACGCGCGGCCTGATCGACGCACTGCGGGCCCAGGACCACGAGCACGCCAACCGGATGCACACCCTCCTGGGGCTGCTGGAACTGGACATGCACGAGGACGCCATGGAGTACGTCACCGAGATCGTGGGCGTCCACCGGGCGACCGCCGAGCAGGTCACCGAGAAAGTGCACGATCCGCTGCTGGCCGCGCTCCTGGTCGGCAAGGCGACCGTGGCGGCGGAGCGCGGCGCCGCACTGCGCCTGGCCCCGGGGACGCTGCTCCCGGACCGCCTGGTCGATCCTCGCGGACTGGTCACGGTCGTCGGCAACCTGGTGGACAACGCGCTGGACGCGGCGGCCGGGGCGGACGGTGCGCTGGTCGAGGTGGGGCTGCGTGCCGAGGGCCGTACGGTGGTGCTGCGGGTCGGCGACAGCGGCCCCGGGGTGCCGCCCGGTCAGCGTGAATCCATCTTCACGGAGGGCTGGTCGACGAAGGAGGTCCCGGCGCACGGCAAGCGCGGCCTGGGCCTCGCCCTGGTGCGGCGGCTGGCGGAACGGCAGGGTGGCAGCGTCAGCGTCGACGAGGCCGTGGACGGCGGCGCCGAGTTCACCGTCGTGCTGCCGGAGGCCCTCACCGACACGGTGGAAACGACCGAATCGAATACCGGCATCACAGGAGAAGCTCAGTGATCGAGGTCCTGGTCGTGGACGACGACATCCGGGTCGCGAAGGTCAACGCGGCCTATGTCGCCAGGGTGCCGGGATTCAGGGTGACCGCCCAGGCGCACTCCGCCGCCGAAGCCCTCGCCACGATCGAGAGCCGGCCCGTGGACCTGGTGCTGCTGGACCACTACATGCCCGACCGCAACGGCCTGGCCATGGTGCGGGAGCTGCGCAGGCTCGGCCACCACACCGACGTGATCATGGTGACGGCGGCGCGCGATGTCGCCACCGTCCAGGAGGCCATGCGACACGGCGCGCTGCAGTACCTGGTGAAGCCCTTCACGTACTCGGGGCTGCGCACCAAGCTGGAGGCGTACGCGGCGCTGCGCAGCACACTGGAACGCGGCGGTGAGGCCGAACAGGGCGAGGTGGACCGGCTCTTCGGGGCCCTGTGGGCAGCGGGCGAACCCGATCTGCCCAAGGGGCACTCGCCGACCACGGCGGAACTGGTCAGGCAGGCCCTCCGCAGCGCTGAGGGACCGCTCTCCGCGCAGGAGATCGCGGAGAGCGCCGGAATGAGCAGGCAGACCGCCCAGCGCTATCTGAAGCTGCTGGAACGGACAGGCAGGGTGCGGCTGACACTGCGGTACGGCGAGACGGGCCGCCCGGAACACCGCTACACCTGGTCCACCGGCACACAGACCTGACCCGGCCGGTCCTTTCCTGCCCCGCCCGCGCGGTGCGGGGCGGAGCCGCGCGGCGCCGGGCGCCTCGGTGACTCGGGGCTACACCGCGCCCGCGCCGGTCAGCGCGCGGACCTCGGTTTCCGCGTGCTTGGCCTCGTCGGGCGGATCGGTGGAGGTGACCGTTCCGACCCAGCCGGCCAGGAAGCCCAGGGGGATGGAGACCAGTCCGGGGTTCTCAAGCGGGAAGAGCTGGAAGTCGATGCCCGGGAAGAGTGAGGCGGGACTGCCGGAAACGACCGGGGAGAGCAGCACGAGCAGCGCGGCCGGGATGAGCCCGCCGTAGACGGACCAGACCGCGCCCCGGGTGGTGAAGTTCCGCCAGAACAGGGAGTACAGGAGCACCGGAAGGTTGGCCGAGGCGGCGACGGCGAAAGCGAGTCCCACCAGGAACGCCACGTTCAGGTTCTGGGCGATCAGCCCTAGTCCGATGGCGGCCACCCCGATCGCGGCCGCGGCCACCCTGGCCACGGCGACCTCGCTGTACTGCTTGGAGTCCGGGCGCCTGATCGAGGCGTAGAGGTCGTGGGCCACGGAGGCGGACGAGGCGAGGGTGATCCCCGCGACGACCGCGAGGATGGTCGCGAAGGCGACCGCGGCGACCACGGCGAACAGGATCGCGCCTCCGGTGGACCCCTCGCCGCCGCCGAGCTCCATGGCCAGCAACGGGATCGCGGTGTTGCCCGCGGCGTTGGACGCCCGCACATCGGCGGAACCGACCAGGGCGGCCGCCCCGAACCCGAGCGCGATCGTCATCAGGTAGAAGCTGCCGATGAGCCCGATCGACCAGACGACCGAGCGGCGGGCCGCACGGGCGGTCGGCACGGTGTAGAACCGCGACAGGATGTGCGGCAGCCCGGCGGTGCCGAGCACCAGAGCCAGCCCCAGGCTGATGAAGTCGATGCGCGCGGTCCACGATCCGCCGTACCGGAGACCCGGGGCGAGAAACCGGCTTCCGTGTCCGCTCCGTTCGGCGGCGGAGTTGAGCAGGGCGTTGAAGTCGCCATGGAAACGGAGCAGGACGAGAACGGTGAGCACGACCGCTCCCGCCATCAGCAGAACGGCCTTGACGATCTGGATCCAGGTGGTGGCCCGCATCCCGCCGAGCGACACATAGATGACCATGAGTGCCCCGACGCCGATCACGGTCCAGGAGCGGGCGGCGCCGCTCGTGCCGCCGAGAAGCAGCGCGACCAGACTTCCCGCACCCACCATCTGCGCCACCAGATAGAGCACGGAGACGGTGACGGACGAAGCGCCCGCCGCGATCCGGACCGGGCGCTCCGCCATCCGCGCCGCCACCACGTCGGCGAGCGTGAACCGGCCGCAGTTGCGCACCAGTTCGGCGACAAGCAGCAGGACGACGAGCCAGGCGACGAGGAAGCCGACCGAATAGAGCATGCCGTCATAGCCGAAGAGGGCGATCAGGCCGGAGATACCGAGGAAGGAGGCGGCCGACATGTAGTCGCCCGCAATGGCGAAACCGTTCTCCATGGGGGAGAACAGGCGGCCCCCCGCATAGAACTCCTCCGCCGAGCCATGGCGGTTACGGCTCACCCAGGTGGTGATGGCGAGCGTCACCGCGATGAAGGCGCTGAACAGCAGGAGTGCCAGCGTCTGATGGTTCCCGTTCAACGTCCGGCTCCCCTCGTCATCTCCTGTGTCTCCCAGCGCAGTTCGAGCGCCGCCCGGTCGCGGCGCAGCCGCGCGTGACGCGCGTACGCACCGGTGAGGAGGAAGGTCGTGAGGAACTGCCCGAGCCCCGCAACCATCGCCACGTTGACCGCCCCCGCCACCGGATGGGCCATCAGTCCGGGCGCGGTGATCGCGGCGACCACATAGACGAGGTACCAGGCGAGGAAGGCGAGGCTGGCGGGGACGACGAACCGCCGGTACCGCCGGCGCACTTCCTGGAATGCCTCGCTGCGCTGCACCTCCAGATAGATGTCGGCCGCGCTGTGGCCGCGCCGCGGGTCCGCGGGCCCGGGTGGTCCGGCGGGAGCGAAGCTCCCCGTACCGTCCAGCTCGCCCCATCCGGAGGCCAGCGCGTCGTACCACGGGTCGTCGAGTCGCATCGCTGCGGCCTCACGCCCTGCTTCCTTCTCCACGGAACAACTCCCCTTGTCCACGGACCACTTCGGCCGTGTACCCAAGAATGGGCAGATCGGGAAGATCCCAGGCACTTCATTCGCCGCTCTTCACCTCTTCAGGTGAAGGCTCATCCGGGCGGCTGTGCTAGGCCCCGAACATACGCATAGCGAACGGCCTGTGCCCGGTCACGCACTCCGGCCTTGGCGAAGAGATTGTTGATGTGGCTCTTCACCGTGGCCTGCGAGATGTGCAGGCTGCGGGCGATCTCCACGTTGGACAGCCCCTCCGCAATCAGCACCAGAACTTCCAGCTCACGTGGCGTCAGACCGTCGGGCAACTGCGGCTCCGATGCTGTCGCGAGCGGCGGCGGGCCCGTGGTCACACGCTCCAGCAGACGACGCTGCACGCTCGGCGAGAGGCCCGCCTCACCGGACAGCACGGCCTGGATGGCCCGCACGATCTCCTCGCCCCCGGCGTCCTTGGTGAGATAGCCGCGGGCCCCGGCCTGCAGCGCGGGGAAGAGCGAGTCGTCGTCCGCGAAGGTCGTGAGCACCACCACCTGGGTTCCCGGATGGTCCCTGCGGATCCGCCGTGTCGCCTCTGCCCCGTCGCACCGGGGCATCCGCAGATCCATCAGAACGACATCAGGGGCCAGTTCGGCCACGAGCTCCACGGCCTCCTCCCCGTCCTTCGCCGACCCGACCACCTCGATTCCGGGCAGCAGCCCCAACAGCATCACAATCCCCTCACGCACCACCGACTGGTCGTCGGCGACCACAACCCGTGCGTTCACGCCGGCACCCGCAGACTCACCACAAAACCCTCCTCACCGGGGCCGGCCTCCAGCGTCCCGCCCATCAGCTCGGCCCGTTCCCTCATCCCGAGCAGACCGTATCCGGAGCCACTGCCGGACAGCTCGCCCTCGGGTCTTCGTCCACCCGAATCACTGACCTCCAGGGCGACTTCGTCCGGCAGATACTCCAGCCGCAGGAAAACCCTGGCCCCCGGTGCGTGCTTGCGCACATTGGTCAGGGCCTCCTGCGCCACCCTCCGGACCGTCTGCGACGCCTCGGCGGTCAGCGTCCGCTGCTCCCCCTCGACACTGACCTGCGCCGGATCCGTCGCCACCAACTGCTGCAGGAACTCCTCCACCGGAGACACCTCCCCCCGGAGCGCAGAGAGGGCCTGCCGGGTCTCCGCGAGCCCCTCACGTGCCATGGAACGTGCCGCCACGACCCGTTCCAGCACCTGGTCCCGGAACTCCCCCGCGGGCTCCCGCTCGATCAGCAGCCGTGCCGCCTCCAGATGCACCAACTGGGCGGAGAGGCTGTGCGCGAGCACGTCATGGATCTCCCGGGCGATCCTGGCCCGCTCGTCCAGCGCGGCCGTCTCGGCCTCGGCCTTGCGTGCCGCACGCTCCTGCACCAGGAGCCGCTGGGCATGTCCCCGGGCCTCGGCATCCAGCCGGAGCACGTAACCCGCGAGCGAGAGACCCGCTGTGGACATGGCGGTGGAGAGCCAGCCATCGGTGTTGACCACGGCGTACGCGCCGAGTGCGACGGCCGTGGCCGGAAGGCCCGCGGTGAGCGGCAACCGCTCCAGCGCGGCGACCGCGCAGCCGCACCAGAGGATCACCGCCGGCACATCGGCACCGGCCTGCTGCGCCCCGAACGCCACCAGCATCAACAGCGCCAGCAGCCCGAGCGAGGGCCACAGCCGGTGTTCCAGGCTGGTCCGGAAGAACGCCCAGACAGCGAACGCACAGCCCAGTACGCCGACCAGGCCGAGCACGATCTCCCAGGGCCCGAACTGTCCGCCGCTGAACGTGCCCCAGAGCATGGCGGTGAGCAGCCCCACGCGGATGGACCAGGTGATCAGCTGTCGCGGACGTGTACGGCTCGTGCCCGACAAGGCTTCCCAGGACGGCCAACTGGTCCAGGTCGTACGCGTCATCACACGCGGTCCTTCCACGCCGGCCGCGACATCGCCCTGGCGCCGGAGCCACCGTACGCGGATTCGCCATGCCCGGAGCCGCCGTACGCGGACTCGCCATGCCCGGAGCCGCCGTACGCGGACTCGCCGTGCGTAGATATGCCGTGGGTGGAAATGCCGTGCGCCGGACGCATCTGACCGGCCCGCCACATCAGCGCACCGCCGCGCGCCGCCAGCATCACGGCGAGGGCCGCCAGCAGGGCCGCGGTGCCCTGGTGTATGCCCATCAGTGCGGCAGCCCCGTAGAGGGCCGCCCGCAGCGCCAGTCCCCCTGTCCAGACGAAGACGGTGGCCTTGGTGCCCTTGCTCCACAGCGAGCCGTCCGCCTCGCGCCACAACCGGGTGGTCCAGGCCCAGCCGGCGCCCGTCACCAGCCCCACCACCAGCTCGGCGCCCAGGACCGCCGTGGACAGCGCCGCGTGACGTGGATCCAGCAGCCCGGGCTCGCGCAGCGACAGGACGAGGAGTATGCCCGGCAGGACCCACCAGCGCCGGTCGTCCGTGATCTGCCGTGCCGAGCACTGGCGGAAGACGACGACAGCGATCACTGCGCCGATCACGAGAACGTTGACGAGCCCTGACATGGCTGCCTCCGATGTGCGGGAAGGTGAACGCCTTCGACGCTACGGAAGCGGCCTGCCCGGAGCATCGGCTCAGGGGTTGATCACGGGTGGAGGTGCCGTCTCCACCCGTGGGTGGAGACGGCGTCGCTCAGACGTCGATGCGCGAGCGGTCCAGCGTGGCGGCGGAGCTGGTGATGAACTCCTTGCGCGGCGCCACCTCATTGCCCATCAGCAGATCGAAGACCTGCTCGGACGCTTCCAGGTCGCCGATGTTGATCCTCCGCAGGGTGCGGTGGCGCGGATCCATCGTGGTCTCCGCCAACTGGTCGGCGTCCATCTCGCCCAGACCCTTGTATCGCTGGATCGAGTCCTTGTACCGGATGTTCTTCCGCTGGAGCTCCAGCAGCCGCTGGCGCAGCTCGTTGTCCGAGTACGTGTAGATGTACTTGTCCTGGCCCTTCTTCGGCTGGACCAGCTCGATCCGGTGCAGCGGCGGCACCGCGGCGAAGACCCGTCCGGCCTCGACCATCGGCCGCATGTACCGCTGGAAGAGCGTCAGCAGCAGAACGCGGATGTGCGCGCCGTCGACATCGGCGTCGACCAGCAGGACGATCTTTCCGTAGCGGGCCGCATCGATGTCGAAGGTCCGTCCGGACCCGGCTCCTATGACCTGGATGATCGCGCCGCACTCGGCGTTCTTCAGCATGTCCGAGACGGAGGCCTTCTGGACGTTGAGGATCTTGCCCCGGATCGGCAGCAGCGCCTGGAACTCACTGTTGCGGGCGAGCTTCGCCGTACCGAGCGCGGAGTCGCCCTCGACGATGAAGAGTTCACTGCGGTCCACGTCGTCGCTGCGGCAGTCGGCGAGCTTCGCCGGCAGCGAGGAGGACTCCAGTGCCGTCTTGCGACGCTGGGCGTCCTTGTGCTGGCGCGCCGCGATGCGGGTCCGCGCAGCCGCGACGGCCTTGTCCAGGACCGCCCTCGCCTGGGCCTTGGCATCGCGCTTCGTCGAGGTCAGGAACGCCTTGAGCTCCTTGGCCACGACGTTGGCGACGATCCGGTTGGCCGCCGAGGTGCCGAGCACCTCCTTGGTCTGGCCCTCGAACTGCGGCTCGGCCAGACGCACGGTGACCACCGCGGTGAGGCCCTCCAGCGCGTCGTCCTTGACGATGTCGTCCTCGGCGACGCGGAGCAGCTTGGCGGAGCGCAGCGCCTCGTTGACCGTCTTGGTCACGGAGCGCTCGAATCCGGTCACATGGGTGCCGCCCTTGGGGGTGGCGATGATGTTGACGAAGGACTTGAGGTTGGTGTCGTACCCGGTGCCCCAGCGCAGGGCGATGTCGACCGCGAGCTCACGCGTGACTTCGGTCGCCGTCATGTGACCGCGCTCGTCCAGGACCGGCACGGTCTCCTTGAAGGTGCCCTGTCCGGTCAGGCGCAGGACGTCGCAGACCGCCTTGTCCTGGGCGAGGTACTCGCAGAATTCGCTGATGCCGCCGTCGAAGCGGAAGGTCTCCTCGGTCTTGCCCTCGCCGTCGAGCCCGCGTTCGTCGCGGACGACGATCGTGAGGCCGGGGACGAGGAAGGCCGTCTGCCGTGCCCGCTGGTGGAGCGTCTCCAGGTTGAGCTTGGCGTCCTTGAGGAAGATCTGCCGGTCCGCCCAGTAGCGCACCCTGGTGCCGGTGCGCGTCTTCGGTACGCGCTTGCCCTTGAGCAGGCCGTTGGCCGGGTCGAACGGGCTGTCCGGCCCCTGCTCGGTGAAGATCCCCGGGACTCCGCGCCGGAAGCTGATCGAGTGCGTCGCGCTACTGCGGTCGACCTCGACGTCCAGCCGGGCGGAAAGTGCGTTGACGACGGAGGCGCCGACGCCGTGCAGACCGCCGGACGCGGCGTACGAACCGCCGCCGAACTTTCCGCCGGCGTGCAGCTTGGTCATCACGACCTCGACGCCGGACAGGCCCGTCTTGGGCTCGACGTCGACGGGGATGCCCCGCCCGTTGTCCCGGACCTCCACGGAATTGTCGTCGTGGAGAATGACCTCGATGTGGTCGCAGTAACCGCCCAGGGCCTCGTCGACGGAGTTGTCGATGATCTCCCAGAGGCAGTGCATGAGACCGCGGCTGTCGGTGGACCCGATGTACATCCCGGGGCGCTTGCGAACCGCTTCGAGCCCCTCGAGTACGAGCAGATGCCGCGCGGTGTAGTTGGAACCGTCTCGGTCTGCTCCGGTCAGCAGCGCAGTGGACGGCACGGACGTATCGGCGGTCACGCGGTTCGCTCCTCGCTGAATTTCATTTGGGGCCCAGTGGGTAACGGGCTCGGCTTCGGTCGCCGCTGAGAGGGTACCGAGGCCTGGTAGAGCGGTTGTAACGCCACCCTTCGACAACCCTCACACTAGTCCAGCCTCGCATACACGTTCGATCCCTCGTAGGAGTGACGCGAACATCACGTTCCCTTCCAGGCATGAACCATTTAGGCTCCGGGCACGTCCTCATGAACAAACCGGCAAGCCAGCCGGGAGGATCCCACCAAGACAAGCAACGCGAAACCGTAGCGCTCCGCAATACGGCACATTCGCCGCCAACCGGCAACAGACAGCCATCTCGAGAAGAAGTTTCGAAGAAAAGCCACGAGCGGGAACGTTTTCGGCCTGGTTGGATGTTGACCCTGGTACGACAGCTCGTCGAGCTAGAGAAGAGGCGACGTGACTACTGTTCTGACCCCCGCGAGCCCGCTGACCGCAGCAGACCGCTGTGACCGTTGCGGCGCCCAGGCATATCTGCGCGTCGTCCTGATCAGCGGCGGTGAACTGCTCTTCTGCGCCCACCACGGTCGCAAGTTCGAGCCGGAACTCAAGAAGATCGCCGCGGAAATACAGGATGAGACGGACCGGCTCACGGCTGTGCAGGCCCAAGCCGCCGAAGAGGAACAACACTGACACCTCGCATCCACGACGAGCAAGGGCCAGGTCCCGGACCTGCCGACGGGCGGCTCCCCCGATGGGGGGGCCGCCCGTTCTCGTACCTGCGCGCGGTGTCGTTCAGCTGCCTTCCGGCATCCAGCCGATCGCGGCGGAGATCCGCGTGTACACCCCGGGGCTGCCCGCCTTGGCGCAGCCGTTCCCCCAGGACACCAACCCGATGAGCCGCCCACGGGCCACCAGCGGCCCGCCGCTGTCGCCCTGGCATGCGTCGTACCCGCCGAGCAGTTCGCCCGCACAGAGCATCGCTGAGGCGTCGTACGTGCCGTTCCTGCCGCCCGGGTAGGCCTGCGCGCACACGGTGTCGGGCAGAACGCTCACTTTCGCGGATCGCAGCGACGACGCGTAGTCGCTGTTGCCCGTTGTGTCACCCCATCCGTAGACGACTGCCGCGGTGCCCGGCGCGTACGCCTCATCGCCGGTTTCGGCCATCGGGATCGCGCTCTTCTCGGGGAGCGCGTCGGCGAGGGTGAGCACGGCCAGGTCCCCCGCGTTCGTGGCGGGGTTGAATCCCGGGTTGGTCCAGGTCTCCCGCACGGGTATCTCCTGCCCCCCGGTCCCGCGCAGGGCGTCTCGGCCCGCGATGATCCGCAGATCGCGCACGCTGCCGACATCGACGCCGAGCGCCTCGTGGCTCAGGCAGTGCGCAGCGGTCAGCACCTTCTTCGGCGCCACCACGACACCGCCGCAGAACTGGCCGGCGCGCGCGTCCCCGAACCGGTCACGGCTGGAAAGTGCCACAACCCAGGGGTTGTCCTTGACGTGTGCCGGCTGACCACCGATGACTATGCCGTCCTCGGCCGCCCTGGCGGGAGATCCGAGCGGTATCAGGGCCGTGGCGGCGACCAGGGCGAACGCCCCGGTCAGGGTGCGGAAGACGGGACGGGACATGCGGACTCCTGACTCTGTGGTGAACCATTCCCACCCAGAGTCATCCCGCTGGTCGCCGACCGCACGCGTTGATAGGCCGAGGGCCCGGCTCCCCAAATGGGATCCGGGCCCTCGGTCCGTGTACTCCTGCGACCTAGTCGAGGTAGTCGCGCAGCACCTGCGAACGCGACGGGTGGCGCAGCTTCGACATGGTCTTCGACTCGATCTGACGGATGCGCTCACGCGTCACGCCGTAGACCTTGCCGATCTCGTCCAGGGTCTTCGGCTGACCGTCGGTGAGACCGAAGCGCATCGAGACCACACCGGCCTCACGCTCGGAGAGCGTGTCGAGCACCGAGTGCAGCTGCTCCTGGAGGAGCGTGAAACTGACCGCGTCGGCCGGGACGACCGCCTCGGAGTCCTCGATCAGGTCACCGAACTCGCTGTCTCCGTCCTCACCCAGCGGGGTGTGGAGGGAGATCGGCTCACGACCGTACTTCTGGACCTCGATGACCTTCTCGGGGGTCATGTCGAGTTCCTTGGCCAGCTCCTCCGGCGTGGGCTCACGGCCCAGGTCCTGGAGCATCTGACGCTGCACACGGGCGAGCTTGTTGATGACCTCGACCATGTGCACCGGGATACGGATGGTGCGGGCCTGGTCGGCCATGGCGCGGGTGATCGCCTGACGGATCCACCAGGTGGCGTACGTGGAGAACTTGTAGCCCTTGGTGTAGTCGAACTTCTCGACCGCGCGGATCAGACCCAGGTTGCCTTCCTGGATGAGGTCCAGGAAGAGCATGCCGCGGCCGGTGTAGCGCTTGGCCAGCGACACCACGAGACGGAGGTTGGCCTCCAGCAGGTGGTTCTTGGCGCGGCGGCCGTCCTCGGCGATGATCTCCAGCTCGCGCTTGAGCTTCGGAGCGAGCTTGTCGGAGTTCGCCAGCTTGTCCTCGGCGAACAGACCGGCCTCGATGCGCTTGGCGAGCTCGACCTCCTGCTCGGCGTTGAGGAGGGGAACCTTGCCGATCTGCTTCAGGTAGTCCTTGACCGGGTCGGCGGTGGCGCCGGCGACGGCGACCTGCTGCGCAGGTGCGTCGTCCTCGTCGTCGTCGGAGAGGACGAAGCCCTTGTTCTCGCCCTCGCCCTCCTCTTCCTCGCCCTTACCGGCCTTTACTTCCTCGACCGCCTCGTCGCCGTCGAGGAGCTCGTCGTCCTGCTTTCCGGACTTCTTCGATGCCGTCTTCTTGGCCGCCGTCTTCTTCACGGCGGTCTTCTTGGCAGCCGTCTTCTTGGCTGCTGCCTTCTTCGCAGGGCCGGCCGTGGCAGCGTCGTCGGCCACCACGCCCACGGTCTCTGCCGACGGGGCGGCAGTGGCCGCGACCGTCCTGGTCACGGTTGTCTTGGCCGCGACAGTCTTGGTGGCGGTGCGCTTGACCGGGCTCTTCGCTGCGACGCTCTTGCGGGCACGTTTGGACGGCTCCGCGGCACTGACCATCAGCGTCACACCCTCTTCCTCGAGGATCTGGTTGAGGCTGCGCAGAACATTCTTCCACTGGGTTGGCGGAATCTGGTCAGCCTCGAAGGCCCGACGCACGTCATCGCCGGCGATCTGCCCATCAGCCTTTCCCCGCTCGATGAGCGCCATCACAGACTCGGACTCGGCGATCTCCGGCGGGAGCGTACGGGATGTGCTGGCCGACACGAACAACCTCTCGGAACGATGGAAACGGCTTCCGGCCCGGCCCTGGAGAGGACTGGAGCCGACGACCGCCGGGCTGGGAATGTACCGGCGGCGCGGGTTTGGCCTCAGAACTGCACAGCGCACTGAATGGCTGCTGTATTCCTTCCGCGGCGGTCACCTCTTAAGTCATCGCACTGTTTCGAGGAGTGTTACGCCCAATCCACGTGGCCCGAGTCACACCTCATTTGCGATGAACGTGACCAAGAGTGCAAATTCCCCACAACTGAGTCGCCGGACCCGTGGCGGCCCGGCGACACGTGGTTCACACACCCCGGCCGTGTTGCGCTCAGTGCTCGCGGGGCGCGGGCACCACACGCTCCACCTCGGGGTGGACGACGAGCAGTTGGCGCATGGCCGATTCGGCACCCGCCGCGTCGCCGGATGCGAGGGCGTCGACGATCCGGGCGTGGTGGCCGAGGGATGCCTCGCTGGGGCGGTCACAGCCCGTGACCGGGCCGCCCGAGACCTGCAGCGCCGCGGACACGATGCCGGAGAGGTGCTCCAGCATGCGGTTGCCGGCCGCCTGAATGAGCAGGGAGTGGAACTCCGCGTCGGCCCGGGAGCAGGTGATCGCGTCACCCTGCCCGACCGCGTGCCCCATGATCTCGACCATGTCACCGAGGCGCTGCTGGATGTCCTCGCGGCCGTGGCCCGCGGCGAGACGAGCGGCGAGAGGCTCGATCGTCCACCGGAGCTCCCCGAGCTCGCGACGCTGGTCCTCGCGCTGAGGACCGAAGGCGCGCCATTCGATGATGTCGGGGTCCAGCAGGTTCCAGTCACTGACGGGGCGGACCCGGGTACCCACGTTGGGCCGGGCACTGACCAGGCCTTTGGCCTCCAGGACACGCAGCGATTCGCGTACGACGGTGCGGGAGACCTCGAAACGCTGGCCGATCTCCTCCGGCACGAGGGGCCGGTCGGCACCAAGGTCTCCGGAGACGATCATCTGACCCAGCTGCTGAACGAGTTGGCCGTGGAGGCCGCGGCCCCGACTGGCCGAGCCCCGCCGGCTCACCCGACCGAGGTCGGCGTCGGGGCCGTCCCAGGCACGAAGAGCGGCACGCTCGCCGGCCGGCGCCTCCGCGTACGGGTAGCGATCGATTTCACCCGGGCCGGCGAGGCCGGAATCGGCGGAGCGGGCGGCGGTCATCATGGTGTGCGCAAGGGTACTCACGCATCCTTTGTCGGCGCAGCTCGCTCGGCTCTTGAGGTCTTTGGTGAAAAGCACACGAAAGGGTGATCGGCGCCAGCCCCCCAATTGACGCTTTACTGGTATAAACCGGGCATTTTCAGAAGGGTTACGAGGCTTGACTCGATCCGGCGGCCCTCTGCGACCGCCAACGGGCCCTGCCGTGAAGGCCGGTGAACAGATAGGCGCAGACCAGAACCGACAGCGAGAGCGCCAGGGCGGTCCCCACCGGATGCGCCACGACGCCCACGGCCAGGGCGATCCAGCGGTCCGTCTCGTGCGGCCAACCCGGCCACATCAGTCCACGGAGCCTGGCCGGAAGCCCGGCGACCGGACGGACTCCCGGCCCTGTCAGCACCAGCTGGACCAGCGGTACAACCAGGACGGGAACGGCAAGTACCGCGGCGACACCGGCCGTCGTCACCCTGAAGACTCCGGCGGCCAAGAGGCCCGCCCAGGCGCAGCCCACGGTCAGCGCCACCCAACTCGCGCCCAGCGACACGGAATTCGCCGGCACATGGATCCAGTCATGGCCGTACACAAGGCGAAGGGTTTCGGCCGAGACCAGTACGACAGCCAGGGCGAGGGCCACGGCGACACCTGCGGACACCACCAGTTTGGCCAGAAGCAGCCCCAGACGGCGGGGGACGGTACCGCGGCTCACGGCGAGCGCCGGGTAGCGGAATTCGTCACCGAACGAGAGGGCACCGAGCAGTCCTGCCCCGACCGCCGCGGGCGGCAGCGGCAGCAGCGACGGCCAGGCCGCCAGCACCTTCGGCAGAGGCGCATGGGCGTTGCGGGCGAGGAGCACGGAGAGCCCGACGGAGACGACCAGAACAGCGGCCATGATCAAGGTGGTTGTCCTGACGCCGAACAGGCGGCGCAACTCGTACCGCAGCGGCTGAAGCGGCCCCCGGGCCGGGCGGCGCCGGATAGGAAGCGCCGACTCCGGCGCCGACGCCCGCGCAGCCGGTCGCGGATCACCTGCTCCCGCGCCGCCGCTGTCTCGTCCGACGAGTTCTGCGGGGTCGGGGTCGGGGTCCGTGAGACATCCAGGGTCTGCGGGCTCTGCGGGATGCTCGTGGCTTCCGGATTCCACTGAATCCGCTGAGTACCCGGATGAGCTTCCGGGCGGCGTGGGGCCGGTGTCGCCGACCTCGTCGGCCAGCCGGTGCACCGGAAGCCCGTGCCGGAACGCCACGTCACCGATCTCCGCGCACGTGGAGCCGTACACGGCTAGACGACCGCCTGCTTCGGTGACCACCTCGACCGAGCGCCGTGCCGCTCGGGCCTCGCGGCTGACCAATGCCGCGAGGCGGGCCGCGTGCGGGGTCCGGACCGCGACCCTGGGGCGGAGGCGGGTACGGGAGAAGTCGCCGCCATCCTGGTCGGCGACCAGGCGACCGCCGTCGATGGTGACCACGCGGTCGGCGGCCCGGGCGGCCTCCTTGGGGTCCGCCGTGGAGTACAGAACGGTCCCGCCCCGGGCCGCATGGGCCCGCAAGAGCCCGTGCAGCCAAGAACCCTCGCACGGAGCGAGGCCCTCCGTCGGATCGTCGAGGACGAGCGTGTGCGGATCACCGAGCAGAGCCGAAGCGAGGGCGAGGCGTCGGTCCATGCCGAGCGAGAGTGTGCCGATGCGCTGGTCACCCAGCCCTGCGAGGCCCACGATCTCAAGCAGCTCATCGGCCCGCGCCGCGGGTACGCCCGCGGCGGCGCAGAGCATCCGGAGCTGGCCACGGGCGGTCCGGACAGGATGCCCAGGTACGTCTCCGAGCAGCACGCCCACCTCACGCGCGGGGTGCGGGATCCGGTGCATCGGTCTGCCCCGGAAGTAGGTGATCCCCCGCCCCGAGTCGAGTTCCAGCATGAGGCGGAGGGCAGCGGTCTTGCCCGAGCCGGAGGCGCCCAGAAGAGCGGTGACGTGTCCGGGCCGGGCTTCGAAGGTGAGATCGTCCACGGCGGCCCGAAGGCCGCGGCGGGGGGTGCTGGTGAGTCCGATGGCCTGGAGCATCGCTTCTCTCGCGGAAGGTAAGACCGCTCGACGGCAGTGCGGGTACCACAGAAAGATAACCCGACATATCCGACTTTTTGTGCAGCCTCAGCCCGGCGGGTGTTCCGCGAGGTCAGACTTCCGGCCTCAGCATCGGGGGATTGAGCACGGTGGCCGCCCCGGCCCGGAACAGCTGGGCCGGGCGACCGCCCTGGCGGGTGGTCGTACCGCCGGTGGGCACCAGGAAGCCGGGGGTTCCGGTGACCTTGCGATGGAAGTTCCGCGGGTCGAGAACCACTCCCCACACCGCCTCGTACACCCTCCGGAGCTCGCCGACCGTGAACTCCGGAGGGCAGAAAGCGGTGGCCAGGGAGGAGTATTCGATCTTGGAGCGGGCCCGTTCGACTCCGTCGGCAAGGATCTGCGCGTGGTCGAAGGCCAGCGGGGCCTGGTTCTCACCCTCATGGCCGAAGCTCCCGTCCGTCCCGAGCAGATCTTCGACGGACGCCCATCGCGCACTGTTCGCATCGCCGCCGGCCCGTGGGGCCGGGAGATCGGGTGCCAGGGCGAGATGGGCGACGCTGACGACTCGCATCCGCGGGTCACGACCGGGGTCACCGTAGGTGGCGAGCTGTTCGAGGTGGGCGCCGTTACCGACCGCCGGGGCTGCCGGATCCTGGGCGCACAGGCCGGTCTCCTCGACCAGCTCGCGCGCTGCTGCGGCTCCGAGATCCTCATCGGCTTTGACGAACCCGCCGGGCAGTGCCCATCGTCCCTGGAACGGTGACTCACCACGGCGTACCACCAGCGCGCAGAGCGCGTGGCGGCGCACCGTGAGCACGACCAGGTCGACGGTGACAGCGAAGGGCGGGAAGGTCGACGGGTCGTAGGGCGGCATGCGGTGATCATAGTCGTCTTCCTGACGATAAACACTCCCTTCGCGGTCCTCATCCATCGGCTTTTCCGGCAGCGGACGCCCACACCGCGTCCTGGCACGGCGCCAGGACGCGGGTGTCACCCGGCAGTGCGTAGGCCCCGGTCGGGGAGCTCAGTACGCGGAAGTGCTGCGAGGCCTCGCGGAACGGCGGAACACGCGGGTCATCCGTCGTCACGGGATACACGCCGACTGGGTGTGGCCTGCCCGGAGCGGCGCCTCGTGGCCGCCGATTCGGGACGGGCGGAGCCGGACGGAGTCTTCCTCCGGCGCGTGGTGGCCGGACGGGCTGTGCGCGGCCGCGCACTCCGGTCCGGCCGGTGCCCGCGCCGCCCCGTTCGTACACTGCGCTCCCCGCGCAGGCATCGGCGCAGGGTCTCCGGGTCGAGGCCCTGGTTGCACGCCTCATGAAGCAATTGGGCAAAGGTGTACGTGGGATCCATCCGTAGGGCGAGGCCCAGCGCGACCCGTGCGCCCGGCTCGTCGCCCGTCGACCACGAGACCCATCCGGCGAGTGTCAGTGGCGCCGCGGCATGCTCCTCGTACGGCGCCACGCAGCGACGGGACAGTGCGCGCCAGAGGCGCAGCGCCGAATCGGCCTCCGGGCCCTCCATCCATTCCGCCGCCCTGTCGCGGGTTTCCCGGTCCTGCAGGCCGAGAATCACTGCTGCTGCCTCGTCATGACTGATCAGGCCGTCATCGCTGATGTCCGAGGCCGAGGGCGTCGCCGCCGGCGCCTCACTGAGGCGTTTCATGAGCTGCCGGGCCAGGCCCAGGGTCTCTCGGGCCACGTCCTCGCGTCCCGCTTCATCAAGGAGTTTGGGCACCAGTTCGGCACCCGCCGAGTCGAGCGCGCGTTGCTGGCCCGCAGCCGCCGAGGTGGTCAGAGGAGCGAGCCTCGCCTCCATCTCGCGCAGCGTTCCCCGTACTTGAATGCCCGCGTACGCGGCGGCGGCCGCCATCACCGAAGTGCCGGGCATGGCCAGTTGGTTCCCCTCCGTCGGGCAGCAGCGCCCGTCCGGACAGCAGTAGGACCAGTACCGGCCGTCGGAGATACAGAGCGCTTCGAGCACCGGTACGTCCAGCCCGCCGCAGGCCGTACGCAGGCGCTGGGCGAATGGCCGCAGCCGCTCCATGATCTGACTGCCGGACTCGCCCTCGGCGGGATCCTGGCAGAGGAAAATGACGATCGCGTCAGGGCGTTCACCACGCCGCTCACTCCCCTTGATCAGGCACTCGGCGAGCTGCTCGGCGACGGGCGCCCATTCCTGGGGCGATTGTGGGATGCCGAGCCTGAGCCGGCCGCCGAAGCGGCCCCTGCCGCCGTGCAGGGCGACCATGATCACGCTGTCGTTCGGGTGAAACCCCATGAGGTAGGGAAGAGCATCGGCGAGTTCGGCGGGCCCTCGCAGGGTGATCTGCTGCTCGTCGGCCGGACCGGTGGATTCGTGGTGCTGGTTCATGGCATGACCGTCCCGCGAGCAGCCGGATTCCGCGACCCCCTGTGGATAACTTGTCCACAGGGGGCACGGGGTGTTGGCGGTCTGTCGGACCCATCGGGTTGCATGGGGGAATGACCCGAGCAACGCGCGCAGGTCTCAGGGCCTCGCCGACTTCGTATGTACCCGATTCGTCATGCGCCCGATTCGTCGGCGGGCCTCGGGAGGACCTCAGCCCGCCGCGGCGAGGACCAGCGGAAGCACTTGGTCGCTGCCCCCCCGGCGCCGCAGCCGGGCAGCGACCGCGAGGGTCCAGCCGGATTCGGTGTAGTCGTCCACGAGCAGGACGGGACCGGGGGTGCGTGCCAGGGCGTCGGCCAGCTCCTCGGGGACGGCGAAGGCGCCGGAGAGCGCCCGGAGGCGCTGGGCGGAGTTGCTGCGGCGTGCCGTGTGCGCGCCGCCCGGCCCGGTGTACGTCAGGGGACCGAGGAAGGGCAGGCGGCCGATCGTCGCGATGCCCTGGCCGAGTGAGCCGACCAGTTGCGGGCGGGTCAGGGACGGTACGGCGACGACCCCCACCGGCCGGGCAGTGGCGTCCGGGACGTTCGGCGCCCAGCCGCCCGAGGAGCGCGCCCAGTCGGCGAGGACCGCCACCGCAGCCTGCAGGACGTCG
Source organism: Streptomyces sp. NPDC127117 (assembly GCF_042677325.1). Classification (NCBI taxonomy): domain Bacteria; kingdom Bacillati; phylum Actinomycetota; class Actinomycetes; order Kitasatosporales; family Streptomycetaceae; genus Streptomyces; species Streptomyces sp. NPDC127117. Next base: position 91,212 of record NZ_JBHXTM010000020.1, on the reverse strand, counting down.
TCGGGGACCGGTCCGTCGGGCGCGTTCTCGGCCAGTAGCGGGCGCAGCCGGTTGCCCCAGCCGATGTCCGAGAGCCGGCCCAGGGCACGCCCGGTGGAGCACTGTTCCTTGGCCGGGATACGGCCCTTGAGCTCGATGCCCAGTGCGGGCATCCCCGTCGGCCACATCCGGCGCGGCTCGACCTCCACGCCCGGCCGGTCCAGTTCCTTGGTCGCGCCCATCAGGCTGTCCGCCGAGACGGCCGAATCGGCCCAGGGCCCCGCGCAGTTGTCACAGCGGCCGCACGGTGCCGCCCCCTCGTCGTCCAGCTGTTGGCGCAGGAACTCCATCCGGCACTGGTTCGTGCTCGCGTAGTCGCGCATGGCCTGCTGCTCGGCGGCCCGCTGCCGCGCCACCCACGCGTAGCGTTCGGCGTCGTACAACCACTCGGCTCCCGTGGCCGTCCAGCCGCCCTTCACACGCTTGACCGCGCCGTCGACGTCCAGCACCTTCAGCATCGACTCCAAGCGGGTGCGCCGAAGGTCCACCACGGCTTCCAGGGCCGGCACGGACAGTGGCCGTCCCGCTCCGGCGAGGGCCGAGAGCGTCTGTCGGACCTGGGCCTCGGGCGGGAAGGCGGTATCGGCGAAGTAGCGCCAGATCGCCTCGTCCTCCTTGCCCGGAAGCAGCAGCACATCGGCGTGGGCGACGCCACGCCCGGCACGCCCCACCTGCTGGTAGTAGGCGATCGGCGAGGACGGCGAGCCGAGATGCACCACGAACCCCAGGTCCGGCTTGTCGAAGCCCATGCCCAGGGCCGAGGTGGCGACCAGCGCCTTGACCCGGTTCTCCTGCAGATCGACCTCGGCCTGCAGCCGGTCGGCGTTCTCCGTCTTCCCCGTGTACGAGGCCACGCGGAAGCCGCGCTGGCGCAGGAAGGCGGTGGCCTCCTCGGCCGCCGCGACCGTGAGGGTGTAGATGATGCCCGAGCCCTGCAGTTCGTCCAGGTGCTCGGCGAGCCAGGCCAGACGGTGCGCGGCGTCCGGCAGCCGGACCACACCCAGCCGAAGGCTCTCCCGCTCCAGCGGGCCGCGCAGCACGAGGGCCTCGCCGGCTCCGGTACCCAGCTGATCGGCCACGTCAGCGGTGACCCGCGCGTTCGCGGTCGCTGTGGTGGCCAGCACCGGCACGCCGGGGGCGAGCTCGGCGAGCATCGCCCGCAGCCTGCGGTAGTCGGGGCGGAAGTCATGGCCCCAGTCGGAGATGCAGTGCGCCTCGTCCACCACCAGCAGACCCGTGGTGGCCGCGAGCTTGGGCAGCACCTGATCGCGGAAATCCACCGAGTTGAGGCGCTCCGGACTCACGAGGAGAACGTCGGTGTCGCCGCGCTCGACCTCCTCGTAGATGGTGTCCCACTCCTCCGGATTGGCCGAGTTGATGGTGCGCGCCCGGATTCCGGCCCGCGCCGCCGAGTCGACCTGGTTGCGCATCAGGGCCAGCAGCGGCGAGACGATCACTGTGGGCCCGGCGCCACGCCGGCGCAGCAGAGCGGTGGCGACGAAGTACACCGCGGACTTGCCCCAGCCCGTGCGCTGCACCACCAGCGCGCGTCGGCGCTCCTCCACCAGAGCGGCCACCGCCTGCCACTGGTCCTCCCGCAGCCGCGCCGAACCTCCGGGGTCACCGACGAGCTCGGCAAGGATGGCATCGGCTTCGGCGCGGAGCTCCAGGTTGTCCATGCCCCCATGCAACCCGATGGCTCGGACAATCGGCGACTTCACCCCACGTGACACACAGCTCACAGAGGACCGGTCGGCCAAGTGTTCCCGGGCACGGGGAGCGCTCGGGGATCATCCGCGCTCCGGCGGGTGGCCGTAGGGCGATGAGGGGTGTTTCCGCTGGTCCTCGCCGTTCAGATGTGATGGGAGGCGTCGTCCGGGCACGGTGTGGGCAGGGATATCAGTGTCATTTCGGCTGATTCCCGTCACCTGTGCCAATTGCTCGTTGCCGCCTGCCGATACGACAGGAAGAATTGGACTCGCTCCCCGCACAGTCCCTTTCGCGGCCCGGAAGGGCTGTGCCGCGGTGCGCCCTCACTCGTCCCTGCCCGCACCGTGGGCGCGTATGCGAAGGGAGGATCGTGACCTTCGGATTCCCCCCGTCCGCAGCCACTTCGATGTCGGCGTCCGCCGACTCGGCCAACCGTCTCGCCAGGATGCTCGAACCCGCCGAGTGGGCCGAAGCAGGGATACCGCTGCTGCGCAGCCCCCGCGAGGTCGTCAGCGGCCTGCACGCCCGGCACCGGCCGACCCCGGCGACCGCGGTGATCGCCGTGCTCGACCATGAGGAACGTCTCGCGGCCAGCGCTTCGTTCGCCCGTCGCTCCATCGCCGCGGACGGCTGGGAGTTCCGCAACGCGCTGCTGGCGCATCTGCGCCGGGTCATCCCGCACGATCTCCGCCGCCGCACCCCCGTCCGTACGGCGGTGCTTCTCTACTGCCGTGAGGGCGAGGAGCGTTGGACGGAGGAGGACGGAGCGTGGATGTGGGGCCTGCGGGACGCCTGCACGCTGCACGGGCTGCGGTGCGGCGCGTACATCACGCTGACCCGCGGTGGTTGGCAGGTGCTGGGCGAGGGCCGTGGTGGGCGCAGTCCCAACTCCTTGTCACGGCCGGCCGCTCTGGCCGACGCGTCACTGGACCAGGATCCGGCTCCGCTGCGCACCGGCGGCGGCGCCTCGCAGACGCTTCGGCGCACCGCGGCCCGCTGACCCACGACCCGGCCGCCCTGTCGGACAGCCGGGCCCACGGCCACGGTCGTGTGTGCCGTACGGATCAGACCGCGGCACCGAGCACGGCGTTGATCCGCTGCGGATCCCCGCACACGATCAGCAGTGCTCCGGCGCGCTCCCGCGCCCCGGTCAGCGTGTCGGCGACGGTGTCACCACCGTTGACCGCGACGATCACCACCGGACGGGTCCGCACCCGGTTCGTCGTTTCGGCACCGGCGAAGAAGACATCGTCGCCGGCCTCGTGCTGCGCCCAGTAGGCGGCCTCGCCGAAGGAGAGTTCGTGGGCGGCCCACGGGTGCTGCTCGCCGGTGGTGAGCACCAGGATGTCGCCCGGTGCGCGGCCGGAGTCGAGCAGCAGGTCCACCGCTTCGTCGGCGGCATCGAGTGCGCCGGCCGCCGAGGCGGGGATCAGCTGTATCTGCGGTGCGGAACGATTCTCCGGCCGGTCCGTCCGGGGGTGGCCGGGAGTGGGGTGCGGGCGCTGCGCCGGGGGCGCGGGCCTCGCGGGGCCGGGCCCGGGACGACCGGGACGCGGCGTGGCCGCTGAACGCGGGCCGGGTACGGGACGGGGGGTCGACGCGGTGCGGCCGGCGGCCGGAGTGACGCGGGGACCCTGGGCGCTCTCGTGAATCTGAGGCTCCTCGGGGATGAGAGGCATGGGTGGTTGTCTATCAAACGCCGGCGCTCGGGGCGTCGGCGGGTGGGTACATGTGCGCGATCAGAAGTCGAAGCCGAGCTGGCCCCCGCTTTCCAGTGCAGCCGCCTCGGCGGAGATGCGGACCTTCTTGAGGTGCTGCCACCTGGGCAGCGCGTCGAGATAGGACCACGACAGACGGTGGTGGGGTGTCGGTCCCCACTCCTCCAGCGCGGCCCTGTGTACGGGCGAGGGGTATCCGGCGTTGGCCTCGAAGGCGAATTCGGCGTACTCGCCGGAATCCGCGCCCAGTTCGGCCATCATCGTGTCCCGGTGGACCTTCGCGATCACCGAGGCGGCCGCGACCGCGATACAGGACTGGTCGCCCTTGATCACTGTGCGGACCTGCCAGGGATGTCCCAGGTAGTCGTGCTTGCCATCGAGTATCACCGCGTCCGGCCGTACCGGCAGGGCTTCGAGGGCGCGCACGGCGGCGAGACGCAGCGCGGCCGTCATCCCGAGCTCGTCGATCTCCTGCGGGGAGGCGTCGCCGAGACCGAACGCGGTGACCCAGCGCTCCAGCAACGGCGCGAGCTCCGCGCGGCGTTTGGGGCTGATCAGCTTGGAGTCGGTGAGTCCGGCGGGAGGTCTGCGGAGGCCGGTGACGGCCGCGCACACTGTGACCGGTCCCGCCCACGCTCCGCGTCCGACCTCATCGACACCGGCGACGGTCTTGGCACCGGTGGTGGCGCGCAGTGAGCGCTCGACGGTGTGCGTGGGTGGTTCGTACGGCATGGCGCCTGTCAGCGTACGCCGATGGCGCGGCCGGCAACACCCCGGGGCGCCCGTCGGCCACCACGCAGTCGCGACAAGGCCCGGCAGGGGGCGCGCTGCGGCTGTGGAGGCCGACGTTCCGTATGGCGGGGCGCCCCGCAGGGGGTGCCTCCGGGGCCGGTGGGCGTGGTGGTGCGACGCGCGTGTTCGGGGTCGGCGTTGCCCGTGCGTATGTGGCCCGGGCCGGTCAGTACGGGTCGTACGGATCGCTCTCGTCACCGTCGCGGTCGCTGCCTCCGATGCCCGGGCTCGATCCGGTGCAGGACAGCGTCGGATCTGCCGGATCTCGCTTCAGGATGTCGCGGGCCCGCGCCTCGCCCCAGCTGGTGGCGTACCAGGGAGTGCCGTCGGAGCGCAGTGACCGCTCGATGTCCATGAGGGCGCAGGAGCGCAGTGGTTCGGGCAGTGTGTCCAGGGCCGGTACGGCGTCGGCCGAGAGGTCCTTGAGGTAGTCGATGTCGATCGAGTGATCGTTGCGGTACCGCTGGACGTTCTGCTCCGCGATCAGCCCGTCGGGCGAGATCAGTCCGAACGCGAGGACGCCGACGGCCGCGCTCGCGGCCACGGCACGCGGCAGCAGGTGGGCGCCGAACACCCCGGCGGCCATGATCAGGACGAGCACCACGCCCAGCCAGAGCTCCACGGAGACCACGGATATCCGCAGCCGTGTCAGACCGTACGCGTCGACGTAGAGGTCCATCCGCCTCAGCGCGGAGGCCACGACGATCAGGGTGAGCAGGCACAGCACGCCGAGCACGCTCCGGACGAGAGTGCGGTCGCCGTCCCGTCCGCGGGGCGCCCAGCGCAGGGCGAGCGCGATCACCAGCAGCGTGAGGATCGTGGCCCAGAGAAGCTGCCAGAAACCCTGCCGGGCGTATGCGGAGTAGCTGAGATCGGTCTCGGCCATCACCTTGTCGTACCCGCCGAGCAGCACGGTGAGCTGGACGGCGATGAAGACGGCGAACAGGAGGTTCAGCACGATGAGCGGCAGAGCCCACTCCAGCCGCCCGCGGGCCTTCCCCTGACGGACGGTGAGGCCGTCCCAGCGGATCGGGGCGGCTGCGGCGTACGCGGCGGCGAGCGCGCCGATCAGGCCGACCAGGAAGAGGAGGAACCGCCACGGGCTGCCGGTGAGCGATACATCGGGCATCAGGTCGCCGAGCACGTCGGCGAAGGCGGCGTCGGCGCTCGCGAACAGCGCTCCGAACACGATGAGCAGGACGATCGCCACCGCCACGCTGCGGAGAACGACTCCCAGTCGGCCGCGGGAGCCCGCCATCCGGTCGCGCACGCCCCGCCCGCCCCAGGCCAGACCGTCCGCGATGGCGCTGAGCAGGCCCAGCGACCCCAGGAACACCCCGAGCCAGCTGCGGTTGCCGTGCAGGGCCAGTGAGCCCAGCGCGATGGCCGACACGACGGCCAGGAAGACGGGCCAGCCGGCGTCCCGGAGGGCCGGGACTGCGAGGAGTCCGAGTCCGCCGAGTGCCCACAGCGCTGTCCACGGGCGGAGGCGGCGGCCGGCCGGCCGTGCGGCGAAGTACGCCCCGAGCGTTGCGGGGACCGCGACGATCAGCGCGTTCAGGCCGAGGCCGTCGCCCAGCAGCAGGGCGCTCAGTATCGCCGTGACGATGACGCAGCAGAGCGTCGCGCCTCGGATGGCGGCGGGCGCCGCCGGGCGCAGTGTCGACAGTGCGGAGACCTGTTGGGAACTGCCCTGCCGCCAGGGGTCGGGCGGATACTGCCCGCCCTGCTGCGCGTAGCCGGGCACTCCCGGTGGTTCGACAGCGGTGCCGCGGGGTTCCGGCGGCGCGGCCTTCGGCAATGCGTTCCGCTCGGACGTTTTGGGCTTGTTAAAGGGCTCGGACGGCTCGGGCTCGTCTGCCGGCCGGGGCGTTTCTGACGTGTGATCGGACATGGGACCCCTCCCCCACCGAGGTCCCGCGCACACCACCCGCAGGGCGGCGGCTCAAGGCACCCCGGCGTCTCATTTTCGGCGCACGCCCGTCTGGATGATCATCAACGGCGGCGTGGCCGAAAGGGTAGCTTCCGCCGGCTGTTCCGAGCCGTGCGGGGAGAAGCTGTGGCAGTACCGTGACAGTGCGGCGGTATGGTCCCGTGCTCCGCTCGTCGACGGCTCAGCTGCCGCCGTCTCGCTGCGGGAGCCAGTCCGGCAGCTCCTCCGTCCGCGCCGTCCACTCGGCGGGTGGCGCGCCGGCCTTGCCCGCCGCGACGACCCCGCCGACGATCGCACACGTCGTGTCGACGTCTCCGCCCGCCTGGGCGGTCACCCAGAATGCCTGCTCGAAGTCGCCGAGGCTCCGCGCCGCCGACCAGAGGGCGAACGGAACGGTGTCGTGCGCGCTGGTACGCCGGCCGTTGCCGAGGACCGCCGCGACCGTCCCGGCGTCTCCGTAGTCGAGCATGTCGCGGGCCCGGCGCAGCCCGGCACCGACGGCGCTGCGGGGTACGAGTGCGATGACGCCGTCGAGCAGTTCCGCCGGGGTGGGCGGCCCGGTCGTCGCCGCCGCCAGTGAGGCCGCCGCCGCGACGGCCATCGCACCCACGACCGCCTCGCGGTGCTGGTGCGTGGTGTACGAGGAGATCTCGGCCTGGTGGGTCGCCTGCTCCGGATCGTCCGCGTACCAGGCGCCGAGCGGCGCGATGCGCATCGCCGAGCCGTTGCCCCAGGACCCCTGGCCCTGGAACAGCGCGGACGCCAGCTCCCGCCAGTCGCCGCCCTCCCGGACCAGTCTGAGCAGCCGGTTCACTGCGGGGCCGTAGCCACGGTCGAAATCGTGGTGGCCGGCGAAGGAGTGGGCGAGCGCGTCCTGATCGATCCGCTCGTGCTCCACCAGCACGGCCAGCACCGAACACGCCATCTCGGTGTCGTCCGTCCACTGCCAGGAGCCGGGTGGAAGTTCACGCCGCTTCAGCAGCGGATAGTTGACAGGCACAAAGAACTGGGAGCCCAGTGCGTCTCCCACGGAGAGCCCGCGCAGGCTGGCCAGGGCGCGCAGGGCCCGTTGGCCGGAAGCAGAGTCAGCGGTTGTCATCGCCCTTCCACTCTATCCGGTGATGCCGTACGGCTCAGGGGTACGCCAGCGCTCGAACGGCCGGTCCAGGGTGTAGCGGCCGTTCGCTCCGAGTATGAGCGTGCGGGTCTCCCCGTTGCCCGGATTGGACAGTGACTCGAACTCGGCGACCGACCAGTGGAACCAGCGCATGCAGAACAAACGCATGGTCAGTCCGTGCGTGACCAGCAGGACGTTCTGCGGGTGGTCGGGATCCTCGAAACTCCGGTACAAGCTCTCCAGAAACGCCCCGACCCTGTCGTACACGTCGGCTCCGGACTCCCCCTGTGCGAAGCGGTAGAAGAAGTGTCCGTACGCGTCCCGGTACGCCTTCTGCAGGCGCACGTCGTCGCGGTCCTGCCAGTTTCCCCAGTCCTGCTCGCGCAGCCGCGGTTCCTCGCGCACCCGTACCTTCTCCAGTGTCCAGGCCGAGGGACCTGAATGTCTCGTGGGTGCGGCGGTAGGGCGAGACGTACACGCTGACCCGCTCGCCGTCGAACAGCTCTCGCAGCCGCACGCCCGTCTCCCTGGCCTGCCTCAGCCCTGTCGCGGTGAGCCTCAGCGCATGGTCCGGCTCACGCTCGTACACCGTGTCGTCGGCGTTGCCCTCGGATTCGCCGTGCCGGACGAGGACAATGCGTTGCGGTCGTGCCATGTACAGACCCTAGATCGGCTGCGGCTCATTCGAGCAGTCGTCCTGCCTCCAGCCGACGGATGTCGCCGGTGAAGCGGCTGCGCAGCAGCCGGTCGTGCGAGACCACGACCAGGGCGCCCTGCCAGTGGGCCAGCGCTTCCTCCAGTTCCTGGACGAGTCCGAGTGCCAGGTGATTCGCCGGTTCGTCGAGCAGCAGCAGATCCGCGGGCCGGGCGAGGAGCCGGGCGAGGGCGAGCCGTCTGCGCTGTCCCGCCGAAAGGGATCCGACCGGCACCCGGAGGTCCCGGGAGCGGAACAGCCCGTACGAGACCAGCAGTTCCTCCTGCTCGTCCTCGGCGAGCGGCAGTCCTCGGCCGAATGCCGTGAGCACGTTCTCCGCCGGGCGGTGCACCGGCACCTCCTGGGCGAGGTAGCCGATCCCGCCGCGCCGGACGACGCGCCCCTCGTCCGGTTCGAGCACGCCCGCCATGACCCGGAGCAGGGTGGACTTCCCCGCCCCGTTGCCGCCGTGGATCAGCAGTCTGTCGGCTGCGGCGACGGAGAGCCGGTCGATCGAGAGGCGGTCACCGACCCGTATGCCATTCAGGGACACCAGCTCTCCCCCGGCAGTGCCGGCCCTGGGCAGGGCGGCGAAACGCAGCGGGTCCGGCGGCCTGGGGACGGGCTCCGCCCGCAGCCGCTCCAGTCGCTTGCGAGCGTTGCGGACCCGGCCGGAGACGGAGGCCTGGACCCGGCCCGCAGCCCGGTCGTACGCCATTTTGTTGTTGTCCTTGATGGCGCGGCCGGCGGCGACGCCATGAGCGGTGGTCGCCGTGTACTCCTCCAGCTGCGCGGTCTCCTCGCACCACTGGGCGTAGGACTGCTCCCAGCGCTGCCGTGCGGCGCTCTGCTCGGCCCGGAATCCCGCGTAGCCACCCCCGTAGCGCACGACCGTGCGCCGGTCGGTGTCGACCTCCAGCACCGCGGTGGCGACATGTTCCAGGAAGATCCGGTCGTGGGACACGGCGATCACGGTGCCGGGGTGGGACCGGAGGGCGCTCTCCAGCCAGTCGAGCGCGGCTCCGTCCAGGTGGTTGGTGGGTTCGTCGAGCAGCATCACCTCGGGGGACGCCGCGATCAGGCAGGCGAGGCCCAGTCTCGCCTGCTCGCCGCCGGAGAGGCTGCCGAGCTTCCTGGCCGGTCCTGTACGGGCGAGGCCGAGAACGTGCATCGCCTTGTCGACGTGGGCGTCCGCTTCGTAGCCGCCGCGCAGCTCGAACTCGGTGAGCAGGTCTCCGTAGGCGGCGAGCGCGGCTTCGTCGGCCGCGCCGAGGTCCGCCTCGGCCTCCCGCAACTTCCTTTCCATCGCGCGCAGGTCCGCCAGCGCGTCGTCGATCGTGTCCTGGACCGTGCTTTCGGGCGGCAGCCGTGGGGTCTGGGACAGCAGGCCGGTGCCGCGGTCGGCAGCCGTGAACGCGCTGCCGGAGTCGGGCTGTTCGAGTCCCGCGAGGAGTCGGAGCAGGGTTGTCTTCCCCGCGCCGTTCTCCCCCACGATGCCGATCCGCTCGCCCGGACGCACGGTCAGCGAGACATCGTCGAGCAGCAACCGGTCACCGCGGGACATGGTCACGCCGCGCAGGGAGATCTGTGTGGGCAAGGGCGTCTCCGAATCAGGTCAATCGAAAGCGACTTAACGCACCCGTTGTCGCATTAAGGCGAGTGTGGCACACTGAAGCTCACTAATGCAACAGGAGTAGCAATTGACTGGACAGAGAGTCGCACCGGAGGCCGACCCGCCGGCGCCCGCGCTCGCCCCCGGCACGCGCCGTCCGGGCGGCAGGACCGCGCGCACCCGGGCGGCGGTCCGTGACGCCGTCCTCACCGGCCTGATGGAGCACGGTTACCCGGGCCTCACCATCGACTACGTCGCGGAGCACTCCGGCGTCCACAAGACCACCCTCTACCGCCGCTGGGGCAACCTCGAAGGGCTCCTCGCGGACGCCCTGGACCTGGCCGGGGAGGACAGCTGGACACCGCCCGACACCGGAAGCCTGCAAGGAGATCTGCGGGCTCTGGCGCATACGACGGCCGCGTCCTTCGAGGATCCCGCCGCGGCGGCCGCACCGACCGCGTTCATAGCCGCGGCCTTCCATTCCGAACGCGCCGCCCAGGCGCTGAACGCCTTCTACGCAGAGCGGTTCGCCCGCTGCGAGGTCATGGTCGCGCGCGCCGTCTCCCGGCACGAGCTGGACCGACGTGCGGACGCCGGAGCGCTCATCAGGGCCGTGGTCTCGCCCCTGTTCTTCAGACTGTTCATCACCCGCGAGCCCATGGAGGAGACGGTGGCCGACCGAGCCGCCGACGCGGCACTGGCCGCCGCGCGCGCCGGAGTCTTCAACACCCCGGCGGAGCCCGCCTGATCGACCGCCCCGAGCACGCCCGGCGCGGGGCTTCCGGCTCCCGGCTCAGGGCTCCCGGCTCCCGGCTCCCGGCTCCCGGCGCGGGGCTTCCGGCTCAGGGCTCCCGGCTCCCGGCGCGGGGCTTCCGGCTCAGGGCTCCCGGCTCCCGGCGCGGGGCTTCCGGCTCAGGGCTCCGGGCTCCCGGCGCGGGGCTTCCGGCTCAGGGCTCCCGGCTCAGCCTTCCGGCTGCGCCCGCCCGTCCGGCCGGACCGGTCACACCGTCCACGACGGCTCCAACTGCACGATGTCCCCGGCCAGTTCCGCCACGTCGTCCTCGATCTGCGTGCGTTGCGACAACCGCTCGATGCTCCCCGCCCGGTACTTGCCACGCTCGGCGCTCGACTGCCACATGGACAACACCAGGAACTCATGGCCAGGCGATTCCCCGAACACCCCGCGCAGCATGCCGGGCGATCCGGCCATCGCCGGATTCCACACCCGCTCCTGCATCAGCGCGAAGTGTTCCACCCGGTCCTCGCGCACCTTGCTGTGCGCCACCCGGACGACATCCGCATCGGTGAAGCGCGGTTCGAAGCCCGTCTTCACGTCGAAGCGGTACTCGAACAGCTTGACCTGGATTCCGCTGTACGTACCGGACTGCGCGGCAGCCAGGCCGTCGTGGGAACGGGCCATGAACGAGTCGTAGAAGACCCGGTTCTCCCAGAAGGCGAAGATGTGCGCCACGTCCGGATGCTCGCGGCTCCACCCGCCGCCCTGCCCCTTGAACCCGGGCTCACCCGGCAGCTCCGCCCACTTCCGCTGCCCCCGTTCAAAGCCTCGACGGTCCACCACGGTGCAACGAATCCACTTGACCAGCACCGCGCCATCGTACGGTGCCGGGCACGGCGCGGGCTCCGCTCCGGCGGAGCCCGGTGAAGTGCGCCCGGAGCGAACGCCGTTGATCGCAGAATGATCCCCATGGTCTCGCTGCACACCAATCCCCTGTTCGCCCGGCTCGAATCCGCGGAACGCGTCCTCGTCACGGGGGCCGGCGGCGGCTTCGACATCTACGCCGGACTCCCCATCGCGCTCTCCCTGTTCCACCAGGGCAAGCACGTACAGCTGGCCAATCTGTCGTTCAGCGCCCTCGAAGGGCTGCCGCTCGAATCCTGGCTCGCTCCGGACGTCGCCGTCATCACCCCCGAAACAGCCCTCCACCAGGCGTACTTCCCGGAGCGGACGCTCGCCCAGTGGCTCGGCCTGCATGGCTACCCGAACACGGTCCACGCCTTCTCCCGGGTCGGCGTACAGCCGCTGCGCGCGGCCTACCGGGCGTTGATCGAGAAGTACGACATCGACGCGGTCGTCCTGGTCGACGGCGGCACGGACATCCTGATGCGCGGGGACGAATCCGGACTCGGCACCCCGGAGGAGGATCTGACCAGCGTCGCCGCGCTCGCCGCGCTCGACATACCGGAACGCCTCGTCGTGTCCATCGGCTTCGGCGTCGACGCCTATCACGGGGTGAGCCACGGTCTGGTACTGGAGAACATCGCCGCACTCGAACGCGACGGTTCCTTCCTCGGCGCCTTCTCCGTGTCCCGTACGACACGTGAAGGCGCGCTCTTCGTCGATGCCGTGGCACACGCCCAGCACCACACGGCCGACCACCCCAGCATCGTGAACGGCTCGATAGCCGCCGCCGTCCAAGGGGCTTTCGGAGACGCCCACTTCACGTCGCGCACCCGGGGCAGCGAGCTCTTCATCAACCCTCTGATGACCCTCTGCTTCGCGTTCGAGCTGGACGGAGTGGCCCGCAACTGCCGCTATCTCGACCGGATCGAGGACACCCATCTGATCCGTCAGGTCAGCAGCGCCATCGAGAACTTCCGGGACGAGGTCCGGCAGCGGCCACCGCGCCGCATCCCGCACTGAACCGGCCCGACGGCACAACGGCCCGGCAGACCGACAGACCATCAGCCCGGCGCCCCGATGGCCCGAATCCATCGCCGAAATCCAAGCCGGTTGGATCCACGCCCGGTTACGGACATGATCGGGTGATGCGAACGGCCCGACGGCCCAGCGGAAAGCCAGGGAGGCAAGTCCGATGAGCACGCCCAACAAGGACATCGAGAAGGTCGAAGTCAGACTCAAATGGGATCCCAGTCCTCATGGTGCTCCGCCCCATGACCTCGACATAATCGCGGCGACCTACCTCGCCGAAGCGCCGTACGGCAGCCCTGCGTACCTTGTGCACTTCGACAGCCGTTCACCGGACGGCACCATCACGCTCAACCGCGACAGCAGGACCGGTCAGGGCTTCGGCTTCGACGAGGTGATGACGCTGGAACTGAACCGGCTGTCGACCGCGTACACACGGGTCGTCGTCGGGGTCGCCATCCAGCAGCGCGACGGCCACAAGACCTTCGCCGGGATAGAGAGCACCGCGGTCCAGGTCCGGGAGGGCTACACGAACCTGTCCGAGGACGACTTCGCCGCGGTCGGCGGAGCCACCGCGGCGACCGTGGCCGAGTTCGTCCGGGGCACCTCCGGGGCCTGGGAGTTCCACGGCACCGTCCAGGGCTTCGACGGCGACCCCGATTCGTTCGCCGCGACGATGGGAAGCCGAACACCCGGCATGTGACACCTCGCAGTACGTGACACGTCGCAGTGCATGGCGTGTCTCGGTGCGTGGCCCTCGCAGTGCGTGACATGTCGCAGGGCGCGGCCCTCGCAGCATGTGACACGTCACAGCGCGCGGTCCCGTCCGAATGCTGCGGGAGCACGACCACTTCGGGCCTCGCGCGGTCGTGCCACACGTCCGCGCGAGGCCCCGGCAGGAACCGGCGCGGGCCGCGAGGCCCCCGCCGCAAGGCCCCCGCCGCGAGGCCCCTGGTCAGGAACCGACGTACGCCGCGAGGTGCTCGCCGGTGAGGGTGGAGCGGGTGGCCACGAGGTCGGCGGGAGTGCCCTCGAAGACGATCCGGCCGCCGTCGTGACCGGCGCCGGGGCCCAGGTCGATGATCCAGTCGGCGTGCGCCATGACCGCCTGATGGTGCTCGACGACGATGACCGACTTCCCGGAGTCGACGAGCCGGTCGAGCAGACCGAGCAGTTGCTCGACGTCGGCGAGGTGGAGGCCGGTGGTCGGCTCGTCCAGGACGTACACACCGCCCTTGTCGGCCATGTGGGTCGCCAGCTTCAGCCGCTGGCGCTCACCGCCGGACAGTGTGGTCAGCGGCTGGCCGAGGCTGAGGTAGCCGAGGCCGACATCGGCGAGCCGCTCCAGGATCCGGTGCGCGGCCGGTGTGCGCGCCTCGCCGGCGCCGAAGAACTCCTCGGCCTCGGTCACCGACATCGCGAGCACCTCGCTGATATCGCGGCCCCCGAAGCGGTAGTCGAGCACCGACGCCTGGAACCGCTTCCCCTCGCACTCCTCGCAGGTGGTGGCGACACCCGCCATCATCGCCAGATCGGTGTAGATGACACCGGCGCCGTTGCAGGTCGGGCAGGCGCCCTCGGAGTTGGGGCTGAACAGCGCAGGCTTCACACCGTTGGCCTTCGCGAACGCCTTTCGGATCGGGTCGAGCAGCCCGGTGTACGTCGCCGGGTTGCTCCGCCGCGAACCACGGATGGCGCCCTGGTCGACCGAGACCACCTCCGCGCCCGCGGGGATCGACCCGTGCACCAGTGAGCTCTTGCCGGAGCCCGCGACCCCGGTGATGACGGTCAGCACCCCGAGCGGGATGTCGACGTCGACGCCCTGGAGGTTGTGTGCGCTCGCGCCCCGGACCTCCAGCGCCCCGGTGGGCTTGCGCACCGTCTCCTTGACGGCCGCCCGGTCGTCGAGGTGGCGGCCGGTGATGGTGTCGCCGGCGCGCAGCCCCTCCACGGTGCCCTCGAAGCAGACGGTGCCGCCCGCCGTGCCCGCGCCGGGGCCGAGGTCGACGACGTGGTCGGCGATCGCGATCGTCTGCGGCTTGTGTTCCACGACCAGCACCGTGTTGCCCTTGTCCCGCAGCCGCAGCAGCAGGTCGTTCATCCGCTGGATGTCATGGGGATGCAGGCCGATGGTGGGCTCGTCGAAGACATAGGTGACATCGGTCAGCGAGGAGCCGAGGTGGCGGATCATCTTGACGCGCTGCGCCTCGCCGCCCGACAGCGTGCCCGACGGCCGGTCGAGCGAGAGGTAGCCGAGACCGATCTCCACGAACGAGTCGAGGGTGCGCTGCAGCGCGGCGAGCAGCGGTGCCACGGAGGGGTCGTCGAGGCCGCGCACCCACTCGGCCAGGTCGCTGATCTGCATCGCGCAGGCGTCGGCGATGCTCAGCTTCGCGATCTTCGAAGAGCGGGCTTCGGCGCTGAGCCGGCTGCCGTCGCAATCGGGGCAGGTGGTGAAGGTGACCGCCCGCTCCACGAACTCCCGGATGTGCGGCTGCAACGCCTCCTTGTCCTTGGAGAGGAACGACTTCTGGATCTTGGGGATCAGCCCCTCGTAGGTGAGGTTGACGCCCTCGACCTTCACCTTGGTCGGCTCCCGGTAGAGGAAGTCCTGCATCTCCTTCTTGGTGAACCTGCGGATCGGCTTGTCCGGGTCGAGAAGCCCGGACTCGGCGTAGACCCGCACGGTCCAGAAGCTGTCCGACTTCCAGCCGGGGATGGTGAACGCGCCTTCGGAGAGCGACTTGGAGTCGTCGTAGAGCTGGGTGAGGTCGATGTCCGAGACCGTGCCCCGGCCTTCGCAGCGGGTGCACATGCCGCCGGTACGGGTGAAGGTCCGCTTGACGGTCTTGGTCCGGTCGGCACCGCGGTCGACCTTGAACGCACCGCTCGCCTGGACCGAGGCGACGTTGAAGGAGAACGCCTGGGGCGAGCCGATGTGCGGCTTGCCCAGTCGGCTGAAGAGGATGCGCAGCATCGCGTTGGCGTCGGTGGCGGTGCCGACCGTGGAGCGGGGGTCGGCGCCGAGGCGCTGCTGGTCGACGGTGATCACGGTGGTCAGGCCGTCGAGCACATCGACCTCGGGCCGGGCCAGGGTCGGCATGAAGCCCTGCACGAAGGCGCTGTACGTCTCGTTGATCAGCCGCTGCGACTCCGCGGCGATGGTGCCGAACACCAGTGAGCTCTTGCCCGAACCGGAGACCCCGGTGAACACCGTCAGCCGGCGCTTCGGGATCTCGATGCTGACGTCCTTGAGGTTGTTCACGCGCGCGCCGTGCACGCGGATCAGGTCGTGGCTGTCGGCGGCGTGCGGCGCAGGCGACTGCGGGTCCGTCCTCTTGGCCATGCTCATCGTGTCTCCATCTGTCGGGCGGAGCCGCGGTCGCGGTCTCCGTCTGCGTCGCCCGGTAGTCGTCAGTGGTTTCGTCACCGGATGCAACCGGATCCCACCGGCCTGGTGCGGCATGAGAAGGGGGCGTCGGACCGGCCGACGCCCCGTCGCGCAGCGGCTCGTGTGCGGTTCCGGCTGCGATCGCCGGAGGGTTCAGCGCACCTCGTTGATGCGGATGAGGTTGCCCGCGGGATCACGGAAGGCGCAGTCGCGGATCCCGTACGGCTGCTCGGTCGGCTCTTGGACGACCTCGGCGCCGCCGGCCTGCAGCCGGTCGAAGGTGGAGTCGAGGTCGGGGGTGGCCAGGGTGATGATGGCGTAGGTGCCCTTGGCCATCATCTCGGTGATGGTACGCCGCTCGTCCTCGGTGACACCGGGGTCGGCGGCCGGTGGGTGCAGGACGATCGACGTGTCGGGCCGGCCGGTGGGGCCGACCGTGATCCAGCGCATCCCGCCGAATCCGACGTCGTTGCGGATCTCGAAGCCCAGGATGTCGCGGTAGAAGGCCAGCGAGGCGTCCGGGTCGTCGTGCGGAAGGAAGCTCGTGTGAATCGTGAGGTCCATGAACGTCACGCTAATCGTGGCCCGGTGGCCGCGCTTCTCGATTCCTGATCGGTCTGGTCACCTGCTTCGCGACGCACGACGGCAGGCCCGCGGTGGCCCGCTCGGCCTCGCGGCGGTAGGCGCTGGGAGCCATGCCGACCAGCTCGGTGAAGCGCGTGCTGAAGGTGCCCAGCGACGAGCAGCCGACCGTGAAACAGACCTCGGTGACGCTGAGATCACCGCGCCGCAGCAGCGCCATCGCCCGCTCGATGCGGCGCGTCATCAGGTAGCCGTACGGAGGCTCGCCGTACGCCTGCCGGAACGCTCGGCTCAGGTGTCCCGCCGACATGTGCACGCCACGGGCGAGCGCCTCGACGTCCAGCGGCTGGTCGAACTCCCGGTCCATCCGGTCACGGACACGACGCAACCGCGCAAGGTCGCGCAGGCGCTGCGCCTCATCGGGTCTGCTGGTCATCTGCGAGATCGTGCCACACCGCGGGAGCCGCCGCACACGGACCGGACGGCACCCTGCGCGGTCCCTCGCGCAGCACGCCGGAAGGGCGCCGACCGGAAGTCGACGCCCTCCTCGGGCCGTGGCTCAGCCACCCGGACACATCAGGTGGAACGGTGCGTCCGGCGTGATCGCGCGGGCGGTCAGCTGCAACCGCTGGTCGAGCCGCAGCCCTCGCAGATGTAGCAGGAACCGGCGCGCTGCATCTTCGTACCGCAGGAGAAGCAGAGCGGCGCGTCCGCGCTGATGCCCAACTGCATCTCGACGAGCTCCGCCGAGGTGTGCGCGGTCTTCGGCGCGGGCTTCTCCGCCTCCTGCACCGCGGCCACCGCCTTCAGCGGCTCCGTCCGCACCGGGGCGGACTGGGCCAGGGTCTCGACGTCCAGTTCCTCGTCCTCCAGGGAGGGCTCGTACGAACCCGTGTCGAGGTGGCGCTGACGCTCCTCGGCCGAGTGGATGCCGAGCGCCGAGCGGGTCTCGAAGGGCAGGAAGTCCAGCGCGAGGCGGCGGAAGATGTAGTCGACGATCGACTGTGCCATCCGCACGTCCGGGTCGTCCGTCATGCCGGCCGGCTCGAAGCGCATGTTGGTGAACTTCGAGACGTACGTCTCCAGCGGGACGCCGTACTGCAGGCCGACCGAGACGGCGATGGAGAAGGCGTCCATCATGCCCGCGAGGGTGGAGCCCTGCTTGGACATCTTCAGGAAGACCTCGCCGAGACCGTCGTCCGGGTAGGAGTTGGCGGTCATGTAGCCCTCGGCGCCGCCCACCGTGAAGGAGGTGGTGATGCCGGGACGGCCCTTGGGCAGACGCTTGCGGACCGGGCGGTACTCGACGACCTTCTCGACCGCGGTACGGATGGTCTCCTCGGCCTTGGCGGTGACCTCCGCCTTCTCCTTCTCCTTGGTCTTCGCGGAGAGGGGCTGGCCGACCTTGCAGTTGTCGCGGTAGATGGCGAGCGCCTTGACGCCCATCTTCCACGCCTCGAAGTAGACCTCTTCGACGTCCTCGACGGTGGCCGTCTCCGGCAGGTTCACCGTCTTGGAGAGCGCGCCGGAGATCCACGGCTGGATCGCGGCCATCATGCGCACGTGGCCCATCGCGGAGATGGAACGCTCGCCCATGGCGCAGTCGAAGACCTCGTAGTGCTCGGTCTTCAGACCGGGGGCGTCGATCACATTGCCGTGCTCGGCGATGTGGGCGACGATCGCCTCGATCTGCTCCTCCTGGTAGCCCAGGCGGCGCAGGGCCTGCGGGACGGTGCCGTTGACGATCTGCATCGAGCCGCCGCCGACCAGCTTCTTGAACTTGACCAGGGCGAGGTCGGGCTCAAGGCCGGTGGTGTCGCAGGACATCGCGAGACCGATGGTGCCGGTGGGCGCGATGACCGAGGCCTGCGCGTTGCGGAAACCGTTCTTCGCGCCGAGCCGGATCACGTCCTGCCAGGCCTCCGTCGCGGCGGCCCAGATCGGGTTGTCCAGGTCGTCCATGTGGACGGCCGCTGCGTTGGCGTCGGCGTGCTGCTTCATGACGCGCTGGTGCGGCTCGGCGTTGCGGGCGTAGCCGTCGTACGCGCCGACGACCGCGGCGAGCTCGGCGGAGCGCTTGTACGAGGTGCCGGTCATCAGCGAGGTGATGGCACCGGCGAGGGCGCGGCCGCCGTCGCTGTCGTAGGCGTGGCCGGTCGCCATCAGCAGGGCGCCGAGGTTGGCGTAGCCGATGCCGAGCTGGCGGAAGGCGCGGGTGTTCTCGCCGATCTTCTGGGTCGGGAAGTCCGCGAAGCAGATGGAGATGTCCATCGCGGTGATGACCAGCTCGACGACCTTGGCGAAGCGCTCGGACTCGAAGGACTGGTTGCCCTTGCCGTCGTCCTTGAGGAACTTCATCAGGTTCAGCGAGGCGAGGTTGCACGAGGTGTTGTCCAGGTGCATGTACTCGGAGCACGGGTTCGAGCCGTTGATCCGGCCGGACTCCGGGCAGGTGTGCCAGGCGTTGATGGTGTCGTCGTACTGGATGCCCGGGTCGGCGCAGGCCCAGGCCGCCTCGGCCATCTTGCGGAAGAGGGACTTGGCCTCGACCTCTTCGATGACGTCACCGGTCATCCGGGCGCGCAGCCCGAACTTGCCGCCGGACTCGACGGCCTTCATGAACTCGTCGTTCACGCGGACCGAGTTGTTGGCGTTCTGGTACTGGACCGACGTGATGTCGTCGCCGCCCAGGTCCATGTCGAAGCCCGCGTCGCGCAGGGCGCGGATCTTCTCCTCCTCCTTCACCTTGGTCTCGATGAAGTTCTCGATGTCGGGGTGGTCGACGTCGAGGATGACCATCTTGGCCGCGCGGCGGGTGGCGCCACCGGACTTGATCGTTCCGGCGGAGGCGTCGGCACCACGCATGAAGGAGACCGGACCGGAGGCGTTGCCGCCGGAGGAGAGCAGCTCCTTGGAGGAGCGGATGCGGGAGAGGTTCAGGCCGGCGCCGGAGCCGCCCTTGAAGATCATGCCCTCTTCCTTGTACCAGTCGAGGATCGACTCCATGGAGTCGTCGACGGCCAGGATGAAGCAGGCGGAGACCTGCTGCGGCTGGGGCGTGCCGACGTTGAACCAGACCGGCGAGTTGAAGCTGAAGATCTGGTGCAGGAGGGCGTACGCCAGCTCGTGCTCGAAGATCTCGGCGTCCGCGGGAGAGGCGAAGTAGCCGTGGTCCTCACCGGCCTTGCGGTACGTCTTCACGATCCGGTCGATCAGCTGTCGCAGACCGGTCTCGCGCTGCGGGGTGCCGACGGCCCCGCGGAAGTACTTGCTGGTGACGATGTTGACCGCGTTCACCGACCAGAAGCCGGGGAACTCGACGCCACGCTGCTCGAAGTTGATCGAGCCGTCGCGCCAGTTGGTCATGACGACGTCACGGCGCTCCCACTCCACCTCGTCGTACGGATGTACGCCGGGGGTGGTGTGGATGCGCTCGATGCGCAGACCCTTGCTCGACTTGGCTCCCTTGGCTCGGGAACCACGTGCCGGGCCGCTCGCCGTCTCTGTCATGCCGCCTCCCATATGTGGGCAAAAACACCCTGAAGTGCCCAGAACTTCCCGGGGCACAGTCTGTCTCTGATGCCTCGGACGCCACGCAGAGCGCCCGGAGCAGGTCTATGAAGCCGCCCTGCCGCCGATCCACGGAACCGTGTCGGTCGGCCGGTGCCGATCAGTCGGCGGCGACGGCGGGAACGGGGACCTCAAGGATCTCGCCCCTCCCGCGTTCTTCCACGCGAGGCTGCCGCTCACGGAGTTCCGCGATGGCCGCCTCGAAGTCTTCGAGTGTGTCGAACGCCCGGTACACGGACGCGAAGCGCAGGTACGCGACGAGGTCGAGTTCCTGCAGGGGGCCGAGGATCGCCAGGCCCACGTCATGAGTGGTCAGCTCGGCACTGCCGGTGGCGCGCACCGCCTCCTCGACCCGCTGGCCGAGCTTGGCGAGGGCGTCCTCGGTGACCGGCCGCCCCTGACACGCCTTGCGCACGCCGGAGATGACCTTGGTGCGGCTGAAGGGTTCCGTCACGCCGCTGCGCTTCACCACCATCAGCGAGCAGGTCTCCACCGTCGTGAAACGGCGGGAGCAGTCGGGGCACTGGCGGCGGCGTCGGATCGACGTGCCGTCGTCGGTGGTGCGACTGTCGACGACCCGGCTGTCGGGGTGCCTGCAGAAGGGGCAGTGCATGGCTCCCAACCCTCCTTCACAGCACGACTGAATAGCCTCTTCAGGGCCCGCCGGGGCCCCTCGAAGCTGTCACAAGCATATGCGATGGCCACACCCCGACGGACCGGGGACCACAACTTCTGGGTGGCAGGAGCAATCCAACCACTAGATCTTGGGTTTGGGTGCGCATCCGGCCCTACCGCGTGTCGCGCATGACGAGCGACCGGCAGGCAGCGTACGGCCGCGTACGAGGTTACGGGAACGGTCCGGCCGCCAGGATTACGGGGCCCCGACTGTCGGACTCGAACAACGGCCCGACGGCCACCCCGCATGGCAGCGGCGCATCGACGGCCGCTACCGTAAAAGCCCGAATTGCGGGCCGGTCCCGGCGCGCCCAAACGCTCTCGGTCATCGCACATACACCCGGCAGAGAACACACGGCAGACTTTTATTCGTTTTTCACTCGAACGTGTGTTTGGCGCAACCTTTCGAAAGCTACTACCGTTGTCCAGCTAGGGAGACCATTCGAGAGGGGCCGACGTGACCACCACCGCAGACAGTGCCACCATCACTGCCCAGGACCGCTCCCAGAGCCGATTCGAGCCGGTGCATGCCATGAATGACTCAGTCACGAACATGGAGGGGCCAGAGCCCGCGCGCCCAGCGCGCTCATTGCCCGGTCGACCTCCTGGAATCCGGGCGGACAGCTCGGGGCTCACGGACCGGCAGCGGCGAGTGATCGAGGTGATCCGGGATTCCGTGCAGCGGCGTGGCTATCCGCCCTCGATGCGGGAGATCGGTCAGGCGGTCGGCCTGTCCAGCACGTCCTCCGTCGCCCATCAGCTGATGGCCCTGGAGCGCAAGGGGTTCCTGCGCCGCGACCCGCACCGCCCGCGGGCGTACGAGGTCCGCGGTTCGGACCAGCCCAGTTCGCAGCCCACCGACACGACCGGCAAGCCCGCCGCTTCGTACGTCCCGCTGGTCGGCCGGATCGCCGCCGGTGGCCCGATCCTCGCCGAGGAGTCGGTCGAGGACGTCTTCCCGCTCCCCCGCCAGCTCGTCGGTGACGGCGAGCTGTTCGTGCTCAAGGTCGTCGGTGACTCGATGATCGAGGCGGCGATCTGTGACGGGGACTGGGTCACCGTGCGCCGCCAGCCCGTCGCGGAGAACGGCGACATCGTGGCGGCCATGCTGGACGGCGAGGCCACGGTCAAGCGCTTCAAGCGGGAGGACGGCCATGTCTGGCTCCTCCCGCACAACTCCGCGTACCAGCCGATCCCGGGCGACGAGGCGACGATCCTCGGCAAGGTGGTGGCGGTACTGCGGCGGGTGTGAAGCTCGCCGCTTCTGACCGGGCCCCGGGATCCACTGCGCCGATCCCGGGGCCCGCCCATGTCTCCGGAGACCCGTGGCGGACTACTTGCCGTCGGCCTTGGCCGCCGCGTCGATCGCCGCGAGTGAGCGGCGCGCCTGATTCCGGTCGGTGGTGTACCAGAAGTCGGGCAGCGAGGCGCGCAGATAGCTGCCGTACCGGGCATTGGCCAGGCGCGGATCGAGCACGGCGACCACGCCCTTGTCGCCGGTGGCCCGGACCAGCCGGCCGGCCCCCTGGGCCATCAGCAGCGCGGCATGCGTAGCCGCGACGGCCATGAACCCATTGCCGCCCGCCTCCTCGACGGCCTTCTGGCGCGCGCTCATCAGCGGATCGTCGGGGCGCGGGAACGGGATCCGGTCCATGATCACCAGTTGGCAGCTGGCACCTGGCACATCGACGCCCTGCCAGAGCGACAGCGTGCCGAAGAGGCAGGTCCCGGGGTCGGCGGCGAAATTCTTGATCAGCTCGCCCAGCGTCTCCTCGCCCTGGAGCAGGATCGGCTTGTCCAGCCTGCCCCGCAGCTCCTCCGCGGCGGCCTGGGCCGCCCGCATGGAGGAGAACAGCCCGAGCGTGCGCCCGCCGGCGGCCTCCACCAGTTCGGCGAGCTCGTCCAGCATGTCGGTGCGGGAACTCTCCCGCCCCGGCGTGGCCAGATGCCTGGCGACATACAGGATGCCCTGCTTCGGGTAGTCGAACGGCGACCCGACGTCGAGTCCCTTCCACTGCGGAAGATCGTCGCCCGCGGTGCCTTCGGGCGCCAGGCCGAGCGAGGCCCCCACGCCGTTGAAATCCCCGCCGAGCTTGAGCGTGGCCGAGGTCAGGACGACGGACCGCTCGGTGAACAGCTTCTCGCGCAGCAGCCCCGAGACGGAGAGCGGTGCGACCCGCAGGGAGGCGCCGAAGCGGTCGTGGCGCTCGTACCAGACGACGTCGTACTCCGAGCCCTGGGTGATGCGCTCGGCGACACCATGGATCGTTTCCACCGCCGCCAGGGCCTGCTTGCGGACGGCGTCCTCGTCCTGGACGGACTTGTCCCGGGTGGTGCCCAGGGCCGAGATCACGGTACGCGCGGCGTCGCGCAGCGCCAGCAGTGCGTAGCCGAGGTCCTCGGGGACCTCTTCCAGGCGGCCCGGGAGCGCCAGCTCCATGACCCGCTCGAACCCTTCCGACGCGGTCTGCAGGGCGTCGGCGGCCTTCTCGTTCACCAGCTTCGCCGCTCGGCGCACCGCGCGGTTGACCTGGCCGGGGGTGAGCTCGCCGGTGGCCACCCCGGTGACCCTGGAGACCAGCTCATGGGCCTCGTCGACGATCAGCACCTCGTGCTGCGGGAGCACCGGCGCGCCCTCGATGGCGTCGATGGCCAGGAGGGCGTGATTGGTGACGACGACATCGGCGAGCTTGGCGCGCTCCCGGGCGAGCTCGGCGAAGCACTCCGCACCGTAGGCGCACTTGCTGGCGCCCAGGCATTCGCGGGAGGAGACGGAGACCTGTGCCCAGGCGCGGTCGGAGACCCCGGGAGTGAGGTCGTCGCGATCGCCGGACTCGGTGTCGTCCGACCAGTCCCGCAGCCGCAGCAGGTCCTGGCCGAGCTTGCTCGACGGGGCGGCGGCCTCGAACTGGTCGAAGAGCCCCTCCTCCTCGTCCTGCGGCACCCCTTCGTGGAGCCGGTGCAGACAGAGGTAGTTGGACCGGCCCTTGAGCATGGCGAAATCGGGACGCCGGCGCAGCAGCGGATGGAGCGCGTCGACCGTGCGCGGAAGGTCGCGCTCCACGAGCTGGCGCTGGAGCGCCAGCGTCGCCGTGGCCACCACGACCCGCTCCCCGTGCGCCAGCGCGGGCACCAGATAGCCGAGGGACTTGCCCGTGCCGGTGCCGGCCTGGACGAGCAGATGGGAATTGTCGTCGACGGCCGCTGCGACGGCCTCGGCCATGGCGGCCTGACCAGGTCGTTCCGTACCGCCGACGGCGGTCACGGCGGCGTGCAGGAGCTCGGGGAGGGATGGCTTCGTCATAGCCCGACCAGCGTACGGGGCGCCACTGACAACAGGGTCACTCCCGGACACCGGCTTCGGGGTGGAGCGGGTTGGGAACGCTCCCGTGGATGGCCGCGTGCGGGCGCTGGGGGCGGTCCCGGTAGCCGTCGACGTGCAGGCGGTTGCGGTTCAGACAGAGGCGTTCGATGCGGGGTGTCAGCAGATCGAACATCTCGAACCGCTCCTTCAGCTCGGGGAAGCGGGCGTGGTGGCGCAGGATCTCGGCCCGGACGAGTGACCAGAATTCGGCCTCCGGAACCCCCAGCTGTTCCTCGCAGAGCGGGGAGAGGAAGCGGAACACCCCGACGAAGAGTCCGGAGTGGATGAACTGGATGAGAAAGGAGGGTTCCTCGGTGAGCAGCGTCCGGCGTACGTCCTCGGGCATCGACTCGTGCTCCGGCAGCGACCGGGCGCTCACGTTCACGTCGTCGACGAAGTCCTTGATCGCCAGGCGCGTCGGCACGTCGTGCTCGTCGAAGACCACGATGGCGTTCTCGCCGTGCGGGGAGAAGACCGTGCCGTACCGGTAGAGGAAGTGCAGCAGCGGCGGCAGCATCGCGGCGAAGAGACGGGTGAGCCAGGCGGTGGGTGTCAGCCCGGAGCGGGCGACGAGCTCGGCCGTGAAGGCGCGGCCCTGAGGGTCGGTGTGGAGCAGCGAGGCGAGCGTCCGGGCCCGCTCGCCGGGTGCGAGCCGGGGCTGGAGGGGTTCGCGCCAGATCGCGCCGAGGATCTCCTTGAACTGGTACGGGGCCTCGGGAAGGTGGTCGTAGAGCGGGTGCTCGACGGTCACCGAGGCCACCTCGCCGAGCAGGATGACCCCGCAGGTGTCGCGCAGAAACGCGTCCTGGTCGCGCAGGCCGTGCACCCAGGCGGTGACGGCGGGGGCCGCGAGGGTGCGTTCGGTGGGCAGTCCGCGCCAGACCAGCGTGTTGAGGATCGACAGCGGCAGCTTGACGGTGTGCCGGTCGGGGCGGGCCACATTGCTGAAGGTGCGGATGGACTGCTGGGCGAGCCTGAGGTCCGCGTCGGGGTGGAGCGGAACGATGTCACCGGCTGCGATGGCGGGGGCGAAGACGGGAACGATCCATTCGTCCCACTGCCAGGGATGCACGGGAAGAAAGAGATAGCCGTCGGGGTCGAGGCCGCGGGTACGGAGCACGGTGGCGAAGGAGTCACGGACCGACGGGTCGAGCTCCTGCGCGTACAGCCGCTCCGGGCCGGCCAGCGTGGCCACTCCGCGGTAGGCGGCGATCCTCGTGGAGACCGCGATCCACGGCAGTGTGAGGGGTTTGCGGGCCTCGGGGGTGTGGCGGGCGGCGTCGGCGGCGGAGAAACCCAGGCGGCCCTTGTTGGCGACGAGCCAGGGGTGGCCGGTCTGGTGGCCCTCCAGCTCGGCGTAGTCGAGACCGGCCAGCCGGGCCGCGGGGAGCGCGGTGTGGTCGAGCCGGGCGTCGGCGGTGAGGGTGGTGGTGATCTCGCGGATCAGGTGCCCGAGCGTGGCGCCGTCGATGTCGAGGAGACGGCGGGCGCGGACGAGGAACTGGAGCGGATCGCGGAAGGGCACGGCTCCGGCGCCCGGCTCGCAGATCGGACCCTCATCGTCGTCCGGCGTCCCGGAGGTTTTCCCGGGCATCTCCAGGATCGAGTCGGGGGCGATGCGCCAACTCCCGTACACGCCCCGCCGGGCACTGAAGACGAGGGTCTTCCCGTCGTCGAGCCCGAGGGTGTACGTATCGCCCGGGCCGGCCTGGGCGACCGGCTCGATGACTTCCTCGTAGGCGAATTCACCGAGCATCTTCGCGAGCAGCCGGGCGGCGGCCCCGTCCCAGACCGTCCGGTTCAGTTCTGGCGTGCTGAGCAGCTCGGGGGACTCCGCTGAATCATGGCTCGCGGGATATTTCGGCACGGGGACTCCTCGGGGTGGAACCGATGGGGTTCGAGCGGGATGAATTGGGCAGCAGTTCGTTCACAGTCGGGCACGGTGGATTCGGTCGCGGACCATCAGGGCGGCTCGTTTGTCCGGGAGTTCGAGTTCCGCGGAAAAGCGGAAACCGGCACTCAGAAAGGCTGAGACGGACGGGGTGTTACGCAGATCGGGCTCCGCGACCACACGTGCGCACCGGGGGCGGTTGTCGAGCACGAGGTCGGCGACGGCGCGCAGCAGGGTGGTGCCGACGCCTTGTCCGCGGTTGTGCACACCGCCGATGAGCAGGTGGATCCCGGTGTCCTGCGGACGGGCCGGGTAGTGGCGTGCCAGCGGGTCGAGATCCGCGCGGTAGATCTCCCAGTAGCTCATGGGGATGCCCGCCAGTACGCCGAGGCAGGGGACGCTGCGTCCGTCGCCCTCCAACTGGGGGCGCAGATGGGCGGCCGTGACGGCTTCGGGGCCGGCGAGTTCCCAGAAGGCCGCGACGGCGGGGTCGTTCATCCAGCGGGTCAGTACGGCGAGATCGCGTTCGAGCCGTACGGGGACGAGCTGGAAGACTCCGGCCGGGGTGGTGACCGGTCGCCAGTCGGCCGGGTGGTCGAGGAGATCGGAGGCGGCCGCCCTGCTCATGGCCGGCCGGGCCACCGCCGCCGGGCCCGCGCCGCCCGGAACGGGCGACGCGGGCGCGCCGGGCAGCGGGCGCATTGCCTCGGTGGCCGGGGGGTCCTCCCCGAACAGCGCGAGGATTTCCTCGGAGAGCTCCAGGTCCAGGGTGTCCTCGGCACCTGTGTCGGCCTGCGGGGCAGGGCCGGTCCCGGCGTCGGTGTGCGCATCGGCGGGAGTCACGGTGTTGCTCTCCTCTCGGCGGTTCAGGCGGTAGTCATGTTCCTTCAGGCACAGAGCGGGTTGGCGATGGTGACGTAGACGGACTGGGTGTCGACTGGACCGACCAGTTCGTCCAGGCCGTGCATCCTGGTCAGCAGATTGGCCTTGCACCGCAGGTGGGTCTTCTCCAGCAGGTGCGTGGGGAGCGGGGAACCCAGCGCGGCGACCGAGCCGAGGAACCGGCGGAAGGCCGCGATGAGCACGCGTTCGTCGGCGAGGTGCTGGGCGCCGAACGCTCCGATCAGTCCGAGCACATTGTTGATTCCGAGGTAGTAGGCGAAGCGCTCGTCGGTGACCTCGTCGGAGACGAAGGTGTCGCTGACCGATCCGATGCCGGTGAGCCGCTGCTCCAGCGCCGTGCGGTGGGACTCGCGGAAGTAGTAGCCCTGGTTGTCGCGGTACCGGCCGCCGATGGGCCAGCCCTCCGGGCCGAGCAGCACCAGGGTGTTCTGCTGATGTGCTTCGAGGGCCACGCCCGCGTGGGCGTCGAGCCAGAGCACGGGGCCCACGACGCGGTCCAGGTAGCGCAGGAACCACTCGGCTGCGACCGCGCCCACGGTCCGCCCGGTGGCGGCGGCCAGGGAGAGAACGATCTCGGCGAGGCGCGAGTGCATGCCCGTCCTGCCCGGCAAGGGGCGGGGGGCGGTCAGCGCCGCGATGCAGACCGCGTCGTCGTGCGGCCCGAACGGGTTGTGACGGAGCATCACATCGAGGCCCTGGACGGGTCGGCCGTCCGGGGCGTCTACGGCCAGCCAGGCGGGGTCGCGGACGATGTCGAAGCCCGGATGGGCCGCGTGCCACTGGGTGGCGAGCCCGCTGCGGAGCAGCCGGTGGACCTCCACCCCGCGGTGGAGTTCCTTGCGGAGGTTCTCCCGGCGGGAGTTGGTGATGCGAACGCCGAGGGAGAGCTTGAGCATGACCTGGGCACCGGGCCGGTGCACCGTGCGTACGGAAGAGGTGGGGTGCCAGCGTTCGCCGTGCCGTCCCAGGTCGTGGAGGAGTCCGGCGTCGAGCAGGGCGGCGACTTCGGGACGGTGTCCGAGTTCGCGGGCCTGCCAGGGGTGGAGCGGAATCGGTGCGGTGTTGTCGGGGAGACGCAGCCCCCCGGCGTGCGCGGTGACCAGCTCCGCGGCCGGCACCGGACGGCCTCCGTCGGTCCAGGCGGAGTCGGTGGCCAGTACGGACCGGTCGACAGCCATCCAGTTCAGCGCGAAGGAGCCGTGCGACTCGGGCGAGTAGAGGCGCGATTCGGCGTCGGAGAGCCCTTCGCGGCTCTTGGGGGTGGGGTGTTGCGGATGGCCGAGCAGCAGCGACTGCTCCGCGGTGAGGAAGAGGTCCGCTTCGGCCGGGGCGTGGGGGGCGCGGCGCCGCTCGGCGATGAATCCGGCGGTACGGCGTACCGAGTCGGCGACCCGGGCCACCATGTCGGCCCCCTCGTCGCGGCCGGCCTCGCGGCCCAGCAGGGCGGCGATGGTGACGGCGTCGGCGGGCGGTGCTCCCTCGGGTGCCGCTTCCAGGACGGGCGGGCCGAAGCGGTGCCAGCCCGTGACCGACCAGTAGAGGACGGGGACGATCAAGGCCGTGCCGCTGGCGGGGAGGGGGATGCGGAGTGTGGTCCCCTCCGGCCGGGCCAGGCCGGTCTCCCGGACCCAGCAGCGCAGCAGATTCTCCGTGCCCGCCGTGTCGGCGGCCCGTAGCGGGTCCGGGTGGTCGAGCGGGTCGGACGGTGCCCCGCCGGTGGCCGTGGACTTCGGGGTGCAGCGCTCGTCGTGCGGTGCCGTCATCTGGCGCGGCACGGTGGACTGCTCCAGGAGGAGCGGGCCGGTGTGCCCGGCCTGTCCTCGCTGGTGGGTGGGGGGCGAGCCGTCGGCCTGGGGCGCGGGGGTGGGGTTCACGGCGGTCTTTCTTGTGAAGGTGTCCGGGGTCAGCGGATCGACCCGGTCGTGGTGCGGTGGTGCGGCAGACGCTCGGCGGCTGCCAGGGCGTCGGCGAGGCGGTCCACGACCGCTGTCGCCTGTTCGTCGGTGAGCGTGAGGGGAGGGAGGAGGCGGACGACGGTGGAGTGGCGTCCGCCGAGTTCGACGATGAGCCCGCGGCGCAGGCATTCCTGCTGGACGGCGAGGGCCAGGGCGGGGGCGGGCGGGGGCTCGGGGCTGTCGCCGGGCAGGGCGGCCTCCGGGTCGACCAGCTCGACGCCGATCATCAGGCCGCGTCCGCGTACGTCACCGATGGTGGGGTGGTCGGTGGCGAGCGTTTGGAGGCGGGCGAGCATGCGGGCGCCGAGGATCGCGGCGCGCTCGGCGAGGCAGTTCTCGCGTACGAAGGCGAGGGTGGCCGTGCCCGCCGCCATCGCGAGCTGGTTGCCCCGGAAGGTACCGGCGTGGGCGCCCGGCTGCCAGGTGTCGAGTTCGGAGCGGTAGACGATCACGGCGAGCGGGAGGGAACCGCCGATCGCTTTGGAGAGCACCATCACGTCGGGCACGACCCCGCTGTGCTCGACCGCCCAGAAGGCGCCGGTGCGGCCGACGCCGGTCTGGACCTCGTCGGCGATCAGAGGGATGTTCCGGGCCTCGGAGATCTCACGCATCCGGCGCATCCAGCCGTCGGGGGCAGGGTTCACTCCGCCCTCCCCCTGCACCGGTTCGAGGATCATCCCGGCCGGTGCCGGGGTGCCGCCCTTGGGGTCGTCCAGGAGGTTCTCGGTCCACCGGGCGGCGATCTCCGCGCCGCGCTCACCGCCGATGCCGAAGGGGCAGCGGTAGTCACGCGGGAAGGGCAGCCTGGTCACCCGTACGTCCTCGGCGCCGCCCGAGGCGGCGAGGGCTCCTTCCGTCATCCCGTGGTAGGCGCCGGTGAAGGCGAGGAGGCCGCTGCGGCCGGTCGCGCCGCGGACCAGCTTGAACGCCGCCTCGACCGCGTCCGTGCCCGCCGGCCCGCAGAACTGGATCCGGGCGTTGTCGGCGAACTGCCGCGGCAGGGTGGCGAACAGCTCCGTGGTGAAGGCGTCCTTGACCGGGGTGGCGAGGTCGAGCACGTGCAGCGGCGCACCCGAGTCGATGACCTTCTTGATGGCCTCCAGGACGACCGGGTGGTTGTGTCCGAGCGCCAGGGTGCCGGCTCCGGAGAGACAGTCGAGGTAACGCCGCCCGTCGGCGCCCTCGATGGTCAGCCCACGGGCCCGCACCGGCACGATCGGAAGTGAGCGCGCGTAGGTACGGGCGGCGGATTCGCGCAGCGACTGGCGGCGCAGGATCCCCTCGTGCACCGCCGGTGCTGCCACCGGGGCTGGTTCGGTCACGGCCACGGCTGTTGGTCCTCCTGCTGTAACGGTTGCGTTGCACATCGGTACGTCGGCGCATGGGCGGACTGCGGGGATGAACGCTTTTCCCGAGTCCCACGCACATACCAACGACGCCGGGCGCGGCGGATCACGGGTAAATCGGAAGATCCTTGCGGAGGCGGAACCGCGGCCCTGCCGCTCGCCGTCCCCATCGGCACCGGCATAGTGGGGGCCGCACAGGACCTCGGAAGTTCGTCCGAGGGTCCGCAGGGTGTTCGGAGCAGGTGGCTCGGAGCAGTACCGCAGTGCAGTACAGAAGTGTTGAGTTACGAAGTCCCAGGGGGATCACCACATGCGACTCATTCGACCGGCTCTCGCCGCACGTGAGGGGAGGGCACGCCGCCGGCCTTCGTCGGTGCTCGCCGTGGCCGCGGTCACCGCGGTCCTCGCGTTGACCGCCACCGCCTGCGGTCCCGAAGAGGACAACGCGAGTGACAAGCCGAGCGTTCCCGCCGGCCAGTCCTCGGACGGAAAGATCGCCATCCCGGACGATCTGAAGGACCGGCTGAAGGAACACGGGATCGATCTCGACCAGTGGAAGAACGGCGACTGGAAGAACTGGGACAAGGACAAATGGCTGCGTGAGGCCAAGGACTTCGTCAATCCGATCATCGAGGACCTGTGGGATCCGGACCGGATGCGGGACGCGGACAAGTCGCCGGAGAAGCCGGTCGACAACGACATCTCGGGTGACGTCGGCGTGACGGACCCGACGCCCGCGCCGGTCCGGGCCGCAGGCCTCCGGACGCCGTACCACGCCAACGCCGCCGAGTCCGGGAAGCTGCTCTTCGACGGCCCCGAGGGCTCCATGGTCTGTTCCGCGACCGTGGTGAAGGACCCGGCGCACCCCGGGAAGTCCAACCTGGTGTGGACCGCCGGGCACTGTGTGCACGCCGGCAAGAAGGGCGGCTGGTACCGCAACATCGCCTTCGTGCCGTCGTACAACAACCAGGGCCTGTCGCTGGCCGAGCTGAAGAAGGCGACCAAGCAGGAGATCGCCCCCTACGGCGTGTGGTGGGGCACTTGGGCGCAGACGTCGGACCAGTGGATCTCGCAGGGGTCCTCGATGGGCGGGCTGGGCGCGCCGTACGACTTCGCGGTGCTGCACGTCACGCCGGAGAAGGGATCGACGGGCAAGTCCCTGGAGGAGACAATCGGTTCCGCGCTGCCCGTCGAGTTCAACGCACCGGCCGTACCCAAGATCGGCAGCATGACGGCGACGGGCTTCCCGGCCGCGCCGCCGTACGACGGCCAGAAGGCGTTCCAGTGCTCGGACAAGCCGGGCCGGCTCTCGCTGACCGCGCAGGACCCGACGATGTACCGCATCGGCTGCACCATGACCGGCGGGTCGTCCGGTGGCGGCTGGGTCGCGGACGGGCAGGACGGCAAGCCCGCGCTGGTCTCGAACACCTCGATCGGGCCGGTGACCGCGGGCTGGCTGGCCGGGCCGCGGTTCGGCAAGGAGGCCGAGGGCGTCTACGAGTCGGTCAGCAAGAAGTACGCGGGACAGTGATGACGGACCGCCACCCGACCCGGTTCCGGGGACGGTGACGGCACAGCAGGGGCCCCCGGCGCGGCAGTTGCGGACGCTGTTGGTTTATTCGGGGTGCTGATCGCTTCGCCCCGCCGAGCAGTTGCTCGGCGGGGCGAAGTGCTGCGAAGTGGCTGGTGCGGGTGCGGGCTCGGGGCGTGTCGGTCAGGTGGGCGTCGATGCGGGCGAGGTTGATGGCGGCGCCGGTGAGCTGGTGTTGCAGGGCGGTCTTTGCGAGTCCGAGGTAGCGGGATCTACGCAGGCCGCAGCGCTGGACGGCCTGGGAGACAGTGCCCTCGACGCCGGCGCGGGTCTTGTAGCGCTCCTTCCAGGTGTCGGTGTCCTGGTCGGCGCGAGCCTGGCGCAGGGCTTCGTGTTCCGCGCGGGGCCGCAGGGTCAGCCGCCGGCCGACGCTGGAGGTGGTGCACTGCTCGCGGACCGGGCGGGGCCGGCAGTCGCTCTTGTTGAAGCGGACCCGGATCACGGGGGTGCCCTCCGGCGAACGGTCGGGATTCCAGCGGGTCGTCGTCCTGCCTCCAGGGCAGGCGACCTGCTTGTTCTCCCAGTCGATGGTGAAATCGTCGCCGGTGAATCCACCGCCCGCAGCGGTCTGAGGGCTGACCGGCAGGGCGGCCGGACCGGTCAGCGTGAGGCCGTACTCACGGCGGGCGGACACGAGCACATGCGCGTCGACGTATCCGGCGTCGACCAAATGCTCTGCGGGCAAGCGGCCCGCTTCGGCGAGCCGGGCATGCACGGGCCCGGTCATCGACACGTCGGGCACCGTGGCGTCGGTGGTGGTCACGTTCGTGATCAGGTTCGGGGTGTCCTCCTCGCAGGTCTCGGTGAGGTGGACCTTGTATCCGGCCCGGGCAGTGTCCCGCTTGACGCTGTTGCGTGCCTCAATGTCGTAGGGGTTAACCAGGCACGTCCTGCCTGGCGGCCGGTCTTTTGGGTTCCGCCGCCTCACCTCGCCCTCGGCCTGGTGGAAGTTCTGCACCCACATCTGCCGCAGGTGCTCCACCTGTTCAAGCGTCCGCAGCTCCGGCGGTGCCTGGCGGGAGAAGACGGCCTCAAGCAGCCGCATCCCGTCCCGGCCGATCCGCGGCCCCAGCTCGTCCCGCGCCGTGCGGGCCTTGGGGAACCGGGAGTCCTCGGCCCTGGCGGCGTAGTGCTTGAACCAGTCCGGCTCGGCGGCCTCGACGAGCCAGTCGGGAGCCCCCTGGGCCAGCGCGTTCAACGCCGCCCGCATGGTCTCTGCGACCCGCTCCAGCCAGACCACGTTCCGGGCCGCCGTCAGCACATGGGTGGAATCGGTCCTGGCCCGGCCCGCTGTCTTCAGCAATACCTTCTCCCCGGCCGCGGCGAGGATGCCGTCCAGGACACGCCGCCCGGCATCTGCCTCCACCAGGCGGTCCCGGAACTCCGACAGCACCGAGAAGCCGAACCCGGGATCGCCCGGTTCCAGCCCGAGGGCGTACTTGAAGTCGATTCTCGCCCGCACCGCCTCCGCGGCCTGCCGGTCGGTGAGCCCCTCCACGAACTGCAACACCAGCACGAGCGCCAACCGGCCCGGTGACCAGGCGGGCTTCCCCCGCGCCGGGAACAGGTCCGCGAACTCCTCGTCGCGGAACAACGGTCCCAACTCGTCCCGGACCCGGATCGCCAGGCTTCCCTCGGGGAACGCGGCCCGCGCCGCCCTCACCGTCTCCGCCGGGACCTCGCCCGGCCCGCTCGGCTGCATCGACACCCGCACCACCCCATACGACAACGTCGGCCTTCAAGACCACAACCGGGTCTCGAAGGCCGACGTCACGCGAGCCCCCGAATAAACCAACAGCGTCCGGCAGTTGCGCGCCGGGGGCCCCTGTCCGTCGTACGGCGCCGCCGGGGCGGCCGTGCTCCGTGCGGGCCGTGCCGCCGTGGCAGGGGAATGCTCCGGGCCGTCATAGGGTGGGCCCCTGCATCTTCGGTGGCCGCTGGTCCGGCCACCGAACCGAATGACACGTTCATGGCAATTTCGGAAGTTTCAGGGGGAACCCTTTCCATGCGATCCATACGTCCGCTGCTCGCCGCGACCGGTCTGGTCGCCGCGCTCACGCTGACGGCCACCGCCTGTGGCCCGAGCGAGGACAACGCGACCAGCAAGCCCGCCGCCGACTCCGCGGGTGGCCAGGACGCCGGCGGCTCCCTGCCCGACGGTCTGGCCGAGACGCTGAAGAAGCACGGTGTCGACCCGGAGAAGTGGAAGAACGGCGAGTGGAAGAACTGGGACAAGGACAAGTGGCTGCGTGAGGCCAAGGACTTCGTCAATCCGGTCATCGACGGGCTGTGGAAGCCCGACCGGATGAAGTCGGCCGAGGACCCGGCCAAGACCATGGCGGCCGGCGACGTCTCCGGCGGTCAGGGCGTCAGCGACCCCGAGCCCGCCCCGGTCCGTGCCGAGCGCGAGAAGACGCCGTACCACGACTACGCGGCCCCGGTCGGCAAGGTGTTCTTCGACTCCCCCGAGGGCTCGATGGTCTGCTCGGGCACGGTGGTCAAGGACCCCAAGAACCCCGGCAGGTCCAACCTGGTGTGGACCGCCGGACACTGTGTGCACGCCGGTTCGAAGGGCGGCTGGTACCGCAACATCGTCTTTGTGCCCGCGTACAACGACAAGGGGAAGTCCGCCGCCGCGCTGGAGAACGCACAGCCGCAGGAGATCGCCCCGTACGGCGCGTACTGGGCGGACTGGGCGACGACATCGGGTGAATGGCTCGCCGACGGCGGCCCCACCGGGGGCGAGGGTGCCCCCTACGACTACGCGGTGCTGCATGTGAAGCCGGAGAAGGGCACCAAGTCCCTGGAGGAGACCGTGGGCAACGCCCTGGCGGTCGACTTCGACGCTCCCGAGGTCTCGCGGATCGACGCCATGGGCGCCTGGGGATACCCCGCCGCTCCCCCGTACGACGGCCTGATCATGCACAAGTGCGTGGACCGCCCCGGGCGGCTCTCCATCAGCCCGAGCACTCCGGCGATGTACCGCATCGGCTGCACCATGACCGGTGGGTCGTCCGGCGGCGGCTGGTTCCGCAAGGGCAGTGACGGCAAGTCGGTGCTGGTCTCCAACACGTCCATCGGTCCGGTGACTTCGGGCTGGCTGGCCGGCCCCCAGCTGGGCCCGGGTGCCAGGGACGTCTTCACCACGATGAGCGAGAAGTTCGCCGGCCGCTGACGGCCGCGGGCACTCCATGACGGCCGAAGGCCCGCCCCTGGTCGGGGCGGGCCTTCGGGCGTTACGAGCCTTGTCGCGCCGCGGGTCAGTGCGCCACGGGGACGAACGAGGAGAGCTCGGCCGCCAGCTCCTCGTGCACCCGCGCCTTGAGCAGGGTGCCCTCCGACGTGTGCTCCTCGGAGATCACCTCGCCCTCGGCGTGCACCCGGGAGACGACCGCGCCCTGGATGTACGGGACGAGCGCCTCGATCTCGACCGACGGCCTCGGCAGTTCGGTGTCGATGAGTGCGAGCAGCTCCTCGATACCGGCTCCGGTGCGCGCCGAGACGGCGATCGCGTGCTTCTCGATGCGCAGCAGCCGCTGGAGCACCAGCGGATCGGCCGCGTCCGCCTTGTTGACCACGACGATCTCGGGCACGTCCACCGCGCCGACTTCGCGGATCACCTCGCGCACCGCGGCGAGCTGCTCCTCCGGCGCCGGATGGGAGCCGTCCACCACGTGCAGGATCAGGTCGGACTCGCCGACCTCCTCCATCGTGGAGCGGAACGCCTCGACGAGGTGGTGCGGCAGATGCCGTACGAACCCGACGGTGTCGGCCAGGGTGTAGAGCCGGCCGCTCGGCGTCTCGGCCCGGCGCACGGTCGGGTCCAGGGTGGCGAACAGGGCGTTCTCCACCAGGACGCCCGCACCGGTCAGCCGGTTGAGCAGCGAGGACTTGCCCGCGTTGGTGTAGCCGGCGATGGCGACCGACGGCACCTTGTTGCGCTTGCGCTCCTGGCGCTTGATCTCGCGGCCCGTCTTCATCTCCGCGATCTCCCGGCGCATCTTCGCCATCTTCTCGCGGATCCGGCGCCGGTCCGTCTCGATCTTGGTCTCACCGGGGCCACGGGTGGCCATGCCGCCACCGCCGCTGGAACCGCCGCCGCCCATCTGACGCGAGAGCGACTGACCCCAGCCGCGCAGCCGCGGCAGCATGTACTGCATCTGTGCCAGCGAGACCTGCGCCTTGCCCTCGCGGGACTTGGCGTGCTGGGCGAAGATGTCGAGGATCAGGGCGGTCCGGTCGACCACCTTGACCTTGACGACGTCTTCCAGGTGAATCAGCTGGCCAGGGCTGAGCTCACCGTCGCAGACGACCGTGTCGGCCCCCGATTCGAGGACGATGTCGCGCAGCTCCAGCGCCTTGCCCGAACCGATGTAGGTGGCCGGGTCCGGCTTGTCGCGGCGCTGGAAGACGGCGTCGAGCACCTGGGCGCCCGCCGTCTCCGCCAGTGCGGCCAGCTCCGCGAGGGAGTTCTCCGCGTCGCGCACGGTCCCCGACGTCCAGACACCGACCAGCACCACACGCTCCAGGCGCAGCTGTCGGTACTCGACCTCGGTGACATCTTCGAGCTCGGTGGAGAGTCCGGCCACACGCCGCAGCGCGGCGCGCTCGGAGCGGTCGAACTGCTCGCCGTCCCGCTCTCCGTCGATCTCGTGGCTCCAGGCGACGTCCTCTTCCATCAGGGCGTCGGCCCGAAGGCTCTCGGTGAGGCTTTCGGTGACATTCTCCGTAGCACTCTGCGCATCCTGCGCGTCCTGGGGAAGGGAAGAAGAGGAGGTCATTGGATCCTTACGTCGTTGGAAGTCCGTTACATCAGTCACAACGCGTGACACCGCCCGATGATTCCCGCTGTCGGGAATCCCGGTCCGGCCGCCGCGGCGACTCGTCGATAGTGGCACGGTCCGTCGCACCCGTCACCGGGTTTACCGCTGTCCGGCGGGCTTGCTGCTGTGCCAGTCCGGGTGCCCCGGCATCGGCGGGGTCTTCTTCCCGTACAGCCAGCCGTCGAGGAACGAGGTCAGGTCGCGGCCCGCGGTCCGGGACGCCAGGCGGACGAAGTCCTCGGTGGTGGCGTTGGAGTCCCGGTGCTTCTTCACCCAGCTCCGCTCCAGCCGGTCGAAGGCGCTCTCACCGATCTCCTGGCGCAGCGCGTAGAGGATCAGTGCGCTGCCGTCGTACACCACCGGCCGGAACAGGCTGATCTTCTGTCCGGGCGCCGGGGCGTCGGGGCGGGCCGGCGGGCCGCCCGCGGCTCGCCAGCCGTCGGACCTGGTGTAGGCCTCACGCATCCGGCGTTCCAGCGACTTGTCGTCGTGCTCCTCGGCGTAGCGGGCCTCGTACCAGGTGGCGTGTCCCTCGTTGAGCCACAGATCGGACCAGCGATCCGGGGAGACGCTGTCGCCGAACCACTGGTGGGCGAGCTCGTGCACCATGATCGATTCGAGGTACCACTCGGGGTAGTCGGTCCCGACGAACAGGGCGCGCTCGAAGAGCGAGAGCGTCTGGGTCTCCAGCTCGAAGCCGGTCTCGGTGTGGGCGACGAGCAGTCCGTACGTCTCGAAGGGGTAGCGGCCGACCTGCTGTTCCATCCACTCCAGCTGGGCGGGGCTCTTGCTGAGCAAGGGTTCGAGGCGCTTGCGGTCGGCGGTGGGCACCACGTCGCGCATCGGCAGCCGGTGCGGGCCGGTCCGGTGCACGACGGTGGACCGGCCGATGGAGACCTGGGCCAGTTCGGTGGCCATGGGGTGCTCGGTCCGGTAGGTCCAGGTGGTGTCGGCGCCATGCCGGACCGTGCCGGCGGGCAGTCCGTTGGCCACCGCGGTGAGGTCCTTGGGCGCGGTGATCCGGAAGGTGAAGTACGCCTTGTCGGCGGGGTGGTCGTTGCTCGGGAAGACCCGGTGCGCGGCGTCGGCCTGATTGGCCATGGCCAGCCCGTCGGCGGTGGGCAGCCAGCCGCCGCTGTCCCGGTCGCCGGTGGGGTCGCTGGTGTGCCGGACGGTGATGCGCAGCGGCACCCCGGCGGGAAGCCTGCCCATGGGCTGGATGATCAGGTCCTCGTCCTCGACGGCGAAGTCGGCGCGCAGTCCGTTGACTTCGACCGTGCGGACCTTGCCCCGGGCGAAGTCGAGGTTGATCCGGTCGAGCGGTTCGGTGGTCCGCGCGTCGATCCTGGTGACGGCGTCCAGCGGCTTGGTGTTGTCTCCGTGGTAGGTCAGTCCGATGTCGTAGGAGCGGACGTCGTACCCGGGGTTGCCGAGGTGAGGGAAGAGCGGATCGCCGATGCCGAGCGGCACGGGCGAGGGGAGGGTGGCTGCTACGAGGGTGGCTGATGCGGTGGCCAGCAGAGCGGCCCGCAGACGGCGGGAGATGAACGGCATGAACTACCGCTACCAGCGACTTCCCGCCGGACCGGGGCGGCGCGCGCCGCGCCACCCGAACGAGATCGCTGTGGCAGATGGCTCCGTCGGCGGGATCAGACGGTGGCGGCGCGGTGCTTGGCGCGGCTCACGTCGTACACCCCGGGCACATCACGCATGGCGCGCATCAGGGCCGGCAGTCCGGCCGCGTCGGGGAGTTGCAGGGTGTAGGTGTGCCTGACGCGCTGTTCGCTGGGCGGCTCGACGGTGGCGGAGATGATCGCCGCGTCCGCCGTCGCGATCGCCTCGGTCAGATCGGCGAGCAGCCGGGGGCGTCCGAAGGATTCGGCGACCAGTGTGACCCGGCACTCGGTGGAGTCTCCCCAGCTCACCCCGACCGATGTCCGGCCGATGGATTGCATCCGGGCGACGGCGGGGCATTCCAGCCGGTGCACGGTGACCGCGCCGCCGCGTACGACGAATCCGGTGACGGCGTCGGGGGGTACGGGGGTGCAGCAGCCCGCGAGCCGTACGGGGGCGTCCGGCCGGTCCACCACCGCGGTCGCGGCCGTGGCGGGCCCGCTGCCGGTGATCTGCTGCGGCTGCGGTCCGGGCCTGGAGTGGCTCTGCTGCTCGGGTCCGGTCTCGGTGGGCCGCCCGGCATGCGGGCCGCGGGCGTCCTCGGGGTGGGCGTCCAGCCAGCCGGTGATGGCGATGCGGGCGGCGGGGGTACGGGCGTGGTCGAGCCAGTCGGGTGAGGGGCCCGAGGCGGCGTCCTCGGCGAGCAGCAGCTGGACGGTGTCGCCGTCGCTGAGCACGGTGCCGAGGGTGGCCAGGCGGCCGTTGACCCGGGCGCCGATGCAGTTGTGCGCCTCGTCCCCGTACTGCGCGTAGGCGGCGTCGACGCAGCTGGCCCCGACGGGCAGCCCGAGCGTGCCGCCGTCGGTCCGGAAGACCGTGATCTCACGGTCCTGGGCCAGGTCGGCGCGGAGCGTGGTCCAGAAGGTGTCGGGGTCCGGGGCGGACTGCTGCCATTCGAGGAGCCGGGAGAGCCAGCCCGGCCGGGTGGGGTCGGCGCGCTCCCCGTCCGCGGGTTCGGCGGTCTGGGGGCCGGTTGCGCTGTCCGCGGCGTACGGATTGCCGAGGGCGATGACTCCGGCCTCGGCGACCTTGTGCATCCGGTGGGTGCGGATGAGCACTTCGGCGACCGCCCCGTCCTCGCCCACGACGGCGGTGTGCAGCGACTGGTACAGGTTGAACTTGGGGGCGGCGATGAAGTCCTTGAACTCGGAGATCACCGGGGTGAAACAGGTGTGCAGTTCACCGAGCACGGCGTAGCAGTCGGCGTCCTCGCCGACGAGTACCAGCAGCCGGCCGAAGTCGGTGCCGCGCAGCTCGCCGCGCTTGATACCGACCCGGTGCACGGACACGAAGTGGCGTGGCCTGATGAGGACTTCGGCGGGGATGCCGGCCTCCCGCAGCACCGTCGTGACGTTCTCGGCGATGGCGGCGAGCGGGTCCTGCCGGGCGGTGCCGGGGCCGTCCGGCCGCGCGGCGGCGGCGTCGATCAGCGCGCGGGTCCGTTCGTACTCCTCGGGGTGGAGGATCGCGAAGACGAGGTCCTCCAGCTCGGTCTTGAGGGCCTGCACGCCGAGCCGTTCGGCCAGCGGGATCAGTACGTCGCGGGTGACCTTGGCGATCCTGGCCTGTTTCTCGGGCCGCATCACACCGAGGGTGCGCATGTTGTGCAGCCGGTCGGCGAGTTTGATGGACATGACCCGGACGTCGTCGCCGGTGGCGACGAGCATCTTGCGGAAGGTCTCCGGTTCGGCGGCTGCGCCGTAGTCGACCTTCTCCAGCTTGGTCACGCCGTCGACGAGATAGCAGACCTCTTTGCCGAACTGGTCCCGTACCTGATCGAGGGTCACATCGGTGTCCTCGACGGTGTCGTGGAGCAGCGATGCGGTGAGCGTCGTCGTCTCGGCGCCGAGCTGGGCGAGGATCAGGGTGACCGCGAGCGGGTGGGTGATGTACGGCTCGCCGCTCTTGCGCATCTGGCCCCGGTGCGAGGACTCCGCGAGTACGTAGGCCCGGCGCAGGATCGAGAGGTCGGCATCCGGGTAGTGGGCCCGATGGGCCTCGGCGACGTGGCCGATGGCGTCGGGCAGCCGGTCGCGGGAGACGGGGCCGAGCAACGCGACACGGCCGAGCCTGCGCAGATCGATCCGCGGACGGCCCCGTCTGCGGATGGGGGCACCTGAGCTGGTGGCCTCTGCGCTCATGGGGGGGGCACCTCCGGCGACGTCGACCGGCGGTGGGGAGGTGCGGTCGCGCCTCCGGGTGCCGGTGCTTGATGCTACCGAGCCCACCACGTGGCGGAGTCCCGCTCTCGCCCAGCGTGAAAGGGATCACCCATTCGAGCGAAGTCCTAACCGGCCACCGTTTCGAGCCAGGTGGCGTCGATCATGCCCTCGGCGACGATCACGGCGGGTCCGGTCATCTCGATCTCGCCGTCCGGCCGCTCGGTGATCAGGAGGGTGCCGCCCGGCAGATCGACCGTGTACGTGACCGGGGTGCCGGTCTCCGTGGGGTCCGCGCCGTCCCTGCGGGCCGTGGCGACGGCCACGGCACAGGCTCCCGTGCCGCAGGAGCGGGTCTCGCCGGAGCCGCGCTCGTGAACCCGCATGGCGACATGGCGCGGTCCGCGGTCCACGACGAACTCGATGTTGACGCCCTCGGGGTAGACGGCGGCGGGGCTGAAGGGCGGCACGGAGAGCAGGTCGCCGGCGTGGGCCAGGTCGTCCACGAAGGCGACCGCGTGGGGGTTGCCCATGTTCACGTTGCGGGCGTTCCAGCTGCGGCCGCCGAGGCTGACCGTGACGCCGTCCTCGGGCAGGAGCGCGCGCCCCATGGAGACCGTGATGGAGCCGTCCTTGGCGATGTGCACCTTCTTCACGCCGCCCCGGGTCGCGACGGCGAGGTCGCCCTCCTCGACGAGTCCGGCGCGCTGGAGGTACCCGGCGAAGACCCGGACTCCGTTGCCGCACATCTCGGCGATCGAACCGTCCGCGTTGCGGTAGTCCATGAACCATTCGGCCTCGGCGGCCATGGCCCGCGCCTCGGGGTGCGCGGCGGACCGTACGACGTGCAGCAGCCCGTCACCGCCGATGCCGGCCCGGCGGTCGCAGAGCCGGGCGACGACGGACGCGGGCAGGTCGATGGCGTCGTCCGGGTCGGGAACGATCACGAAGTCGTTCTCGGTGCCGTGACCCTTGAGGAAGGCGATCTGCGAGGTGCTCACAGGGCAACTGTACGAAACGGCGCCGACAACCGACCTCCCCGGTCCGTCCGGCGGTCGCCGTCGTGGCGGCGGGACCTGCGGAAAGGCCGGCTGCGGCCGTCACTGGAGCCGTGCCACCCGCCAGACGGCCAGGGCGACCAGCGCGCCGCCGACGACGACGTACAGGGCGATCACCCGCCAGTCGGAGCGCTCGCCCGAGCCGCGCTGCGGCAGACCGGGCCAGGTGTAGCCCACCCGGCGGGCGGCCATCATGCCCCAGCCCGCGGCACAGCAGCTGATCAGCAGGCCGAGCATGGCCACGACCGCTCCGCCGTCGCCGAACTCGAAGGCCAGCGGGAAGGCGAACATCAGCGATCCCACCGCGGCGAGCATGACGATCGGTGCCAGCTGCCAGATCCGCAGCCGGCGCGCGGGGCGCAGCTCGACCTCGACCTCGGGGGTCGCTTCGAGCTCGTCCGGCCCGTCGGGGCTCAGACTTCCCGCCTCGTGCAGCGCGTCCGGTGCGTCTTGTTCAGTGTCGCGAGGGCCGGCCTCCATCGCCACGCGCCCTCCCAACTCGGACTCCACTGGTCGATCGATGCTCGATGATGGCACGCTCCAGGTCGCCGAAATGACGGGCAGGGCTTCCCGATGCCATCACGTGATCAGGCTGTAACCGCTCGTTCGACCAACGCCAGCGCCTGGCGCGGGAGTTCCCCGCGGTGTTCCGCGGCGCCGCTCAGCCAGTGGACCCGCGGGTCGCGTCGGAACCACGAGTCCTGACGGCGGGCGAATCGCTTGGTGGCGCGGACGGTCTCGGCCCGCGCCTCCTCCTCGGTGCATTCCCGGGCCAGCGCGGCGAGCACCTGCTGGTAGCCGAGCGCCCGGGAGGCGGTCCGCCCTTCGCGCAGGCCCTGGGTCTCCAGGGCGCGCACCTCGTCCACGAGGCCGGCCGCCCACATCCGGTCGACCCTCAGGGCGATGCGTTCGTCGAGCTCCGGGCGGGCCACGTCGACGCCGATCTGGACGGTGTCGTACACCGCATCGTTACCGGGGAGGTTGGCGGTGAATGGCTTGCCGGTGATCTCGATGACTTCGAGGGCCCTGACGATCCGGCGGCCGTTGCTCGGCAGGATGGCCCGGCCGGCTTCGGGGTCGGCGGCGGCGAGCCGGGCGTGGAGCGCTCCGGAGCCGCGCTCGACCAGTTCCTCCTCCAGCCTGGCGCGTACGTCGGGGTCCGTGCCGGGGAACTCCAGGGCGTCGATGGCGCCCTTCACGTAGAGCCCTGAGCCGCCGACCAGGACGGGGGTGCGGCCGGCGGCGAGCAGCCGGTCGATCTCGGCGCGGGCCAGCCGCTGGTACTCGGCGACGCTGGCGGTCTCGGTGACGTCCCAGATGTCCAGCAGATGGTGCGGGACGGATTCGCGTTCGGCGAGCGTCAGCTTCGCGGTGCCGATATCCATCCCCCGGTAGAGCTGCATGGAGTCGGCGTTGACCACTTCGCCGTCGAGCTGCTGAGCAAGAAATACCCCCAGATCGGACTTTCCGGCAGCAGTGGGACCGACGACGGTGATGACCCGCGGTGCGGGAGCTGAGCTTCTCACTGCCACAGTCTCGCAAACCTCCGGCGCTCTTCCCGAATGAGTGAGGTGACCGGCCGAGAACGGGAATCGTTCATCGTCACGGCCCGGGCCCGTCCGCCGCCCGGCCGCCCCATCGCTCCGGGCGGCGCGGTTCTTCTGGCGCACCAGTAGAATTCACATTGAATATGGGCGTTTTTTCACGGTTTGAAGAAGCGCTCGACCGTAGTCCCCCAGCAGGGAAGGTGCCCGATGGGCTTCCTGGACAATTTGAAGGCCAAGCTGAGCCCCGCCAAGGACAAGGTCGGCGAACTCGCGCATCAGCACGGGGACAAGATCGACCAGGGGCTCGACAAGGCCGCACGGACGGTCGACGAAAAGACCAAGGGCAAGTACAGCGACAAGATCGAGTCCGGTGCGCGGAAGGCCAAGGACGCGGTCGAGCGCCTGTCCCACAAGGACCAGGGTGGTACACCGCCCGCTTCCTGACCATGAACTGATCAAGCCCGGGTGACGGCCGTGGAGCGACGCCGCTGCACGGCCGTCACGCGTGGGTCCTCGGGCGGCGGCTCAGGACCAGGCGGCGACCAGGTAGCCCACGCCGTACGGGGCGTCCTCGTACAGCAGCCGCCCTGCCAGGCCCGCCCCCTGCGCGGCGCCCGCGAGCACCTGCCAGGGCGCCCGGCCCGCCGCCTTCAGTTCGTACGCCAGTGCCTCGTCCAGCGCCATCAGCGCGTCCGGGTCGGCCGCGCCCAGCGCACGGGCGGCCGCCGCGTCGAACGCCTCGGCGCGTTCGTCCAGATAGCCGGGGGCCTTGAGCGTGCGGCAGGCGCTGCCGTCGCCCATCACGAGCAGCGCGACGCGGTCCGCCCGGCCGGCCAGGTCCCGCCCGGCGCTCGTACAACGGTCGGCCGCCAGCGGCTCCCCCACGCCCAGCCCCTCGACCGGTGCGCCGGCCCATTCAGCGCGGGCCAGCAGCCAGGCGCCGACGGCGAGGGACGGCGGGAGCGGGCGGTCCGTCGCCGTTGCGAGGTCGCGGCCGAGCCGTACGCCGAGGTCGACGCCGAAGCCCCGGAAGGTGGCGGTGGTCCCCTCGGGGTACGGTCCGCGGCCCGGCCGGTCCGCGGGCCCGACCACGATCAGCAGGTCGGGACGCGCGGCGGCGAGCACGCCGAGGGCGTCGGCACAGGCGTCCCGCAGCGTGTCGAGCTCGGGCGCGGCACCGGCGGCGACCTCGGGTACCAGCAGGGGTGGGCAGGGGCAGACAGC
Organism: Streptomyces sp. NPDC127117; assembly: GCF_042677325.1. Classification (NCBI taxonomy): domain Bacteria; kingdom Bacillati; phylum Actinomycetota; class Actinomycetes; order Kitasatosporales; family Streptomycetaceae; genus Streptomyces; species Streptomyces sp. NPDC127117. The sequence continues at coordinate 47,176 of NZ_JBHXTM010000020.1, read as the reverse complement.
GGCGGCGACAAGCATGGTCGGCAGCGTAACGCCTGGCCGCCGCGCACAGACCGCCGTTGTCGCGGCCGGGCGCAGCTCGCAGACCGCCGTCGGGCAGCGGCCGGGGCAAGCGCGCGCAGACCGCCGTCGGGCAGCGGCCGGGCGGAAGCGCGCACAGGCCCGACACCGGGCCGACGGTGGGCGCAGCCCGCAGACCGCCCTCGGACAGCAACCAGGCGCCGCGCGCAGGCCCGCTACCAGGACGTCGGCGGGCGCAGCCCGCAAACCGCCCTCGGACAGCAACCAGGCGCCGCGCGCAGGCCCGCTACCAGGACGTCGGCGGGCGCAGCCCGCAGACCGCCCTCGGACAGCGGCCCGGGCGCCGCGCCCGGGCCGCTGTCGGGCTCCCTGATGTCAGTCGCAGCCGCAGCCCGGGGCCGCAGTGGCGGGCAGGGGGGCCGGGGCCCCGACACTCGGCAGGCCCAGCATCACTCCGGCCGGCTTGGCGGCCTCGGTGGCGTTGCGCTTCTCCCAGGCGTCCCCGGCCCTGGTTCGCCGCACGGCGAGCGGTGCGCCCTCGGCGAGCAGGTGGTGCGGGGCCGCGTAGCTGATCTCGACGGTGACCACGTCACCGGGGCGCACGTCCTCGTCCGGCTTGGTGAAGTGGACCAGGCGGTTGTCGGGGGCGCGGCCGGAGAGGCGGTGGGTGGCGCCGTCCTTGCGGCCCTCGCCCTCCGCGACCATGATCTCCAGTGTGCGGCCGACCTGCTTCTTGTTCTCCTCCCAGGAGATCTCCTCCTGAAGGACCGACAGGCGCATGTACCGCTCCTGGACGACCTCCTTGGGGATCTGCCCCTCCATCTCGGCGGCCGGGGTACCGGGGCGCTTGGAGTACTGGAAGGTGAAGGCGTTGGCGAAGCGCGCCTCGCGGACCGCGTGCATGGTCTGCTCGAAGTCCTCCTCGGTCTCGCCGGGGAAGCCCACGATGATGTCGGTGGAGATGGCGGCGTCCGGCATCGCGGCGCGCACCTTCTCGATGATGCCGAGGAAGCGCTCCTGCCGGTACGAGCGCCGCATCGCCTTGAGGATCGTGTCCGAGCCCGACTGCATCGGCATGTGGAGCTGCGGCATCACATTGGGCGTCTCGGCCATCGCCGCGATCACGTCGTCCGTGAAGTCGCGGGGGTGCGGCGAGGTGAACCGGACCCGCTCCAGGCCCTCGATCTTCCCGCAGGCGCGCAGCAGCTTGGAGAAGGCCTCGCGGTCGCCGATGTCGGAGCCGTACGCGTTCACGTTCTGGCCGAGCAGGGTGATCTCGGAGACGCCCTCGGAGACCAGGGCCTCGATCTCGGCGAGGATGTCGCCGGTCCGGCGGTCCTTCTCCTTGCCGCGCAGCGCCGGGACGATACAGAAGGTGCAGGTGTTGTTGCAGCCGACGGAGATCGAGACCCACGCGGCGTAGGCGGACTCGCGGCGGGTGGGGAGTGTGGAGGGGAATGCCTCCAGGGATTCGGCGATCTCGATCTGCGCCTCCTCCTGGATACGGGCGCGCTCCAGCAGCACGGGCAGCTTGCCGATGTTGTGCGTACCGAAGACGACGTCGACCCAGGGGGCGCGCTGCACGATGGTGTCGCGGTCCTTCTGCGCCAGACAGCCGCCGACGGCGATCTGCATGCCGGGCCGCTTGGTCTTCATCGGGGCGAGCCGGCCGAGGTTGCCGTAGAGCTTGTTGTCGGCGTTCTCCCGCACCGCGCAGGTGTTGAAGACGACCACGTCGGCGTCACCGTCGGAGCCCTCGGCGGCACGTACGTAACCCGCGCCCTCCAGCAGCCCCGAGAGCCGCTCGGAGTCGTGGACGTTCATCTGGCACCCGTAGGTGCGCACCTCGTACGTTTTCAAACCGTCCACTACTCCACCAGCCACGTCGTTGCCGCTCACCCGTCCAGGGTAAGGGCTCCGGTCGGGCCCCGATGATGAATACCCCGCCCGGTGACCACCCGCCGCCCGGGAGCGGCCCTGGTCATCGCCGGAGCGGGCTGGCAGGATCGCCGCCATGCTCCAGGCACTCTCCCGTATCGGCAGGCGACGCGTTCTCCAGGCGTGCACCGCCGTTGCCGTCGTGCTCGGGCTGCTGCTGTGGTGGCTGCTGCCGCTCGGGCAGCCGGCCCCGACCGGAACGCTGACCTTCAGCACCGGTGTGCCCAGCGGGGTCTACCAGCGCTACGGCGAGCGTCTCAAGGGGGACCTGGCCAGGGATCTGCCCCGGGTGTCGATAGAGCTGCAGACCAGTGAGGGATCGCAGCAGAACATCGCCCGGGTGGCGACCGGGAGGGCCGACTTCACCATCGCCACCACCGATGCCCTCGCCACCTATCTGCGCAGCGGCAAGCCCGGCGCGGACCGGCTGCGGGGCTGTGTGCGCCTGTACGACGACTACATCCAGCTGGTCGTGCCCCGCGCCTCGAAGGTACGGAAGGTCTCGGACCTGCGCGGCAAGCGGGTCGGGGTGGGGCAGCGGGGTTCGGGCGTGCGGCTGGTCGCCGACCGGCTGCTGACGGCCGCGGGGCTCGACCCCGCGAAGGACGTGACACCGGTCTCCTCCGGCATCGACACCATGCCGAAGCAGTTGGAGCACGACCGGCTCGATGCCTTCTTCTGGTCCGGCGGACTGCCCACGTCCGCCGTGCAGGAGCTGTCGGACCGGTTCGCGATCCGGCTGGTGCCGCTGGAGGCCGCGCTGGTCAGGGAGCTCCAGGCGGCGGGCGGGTCCGCCCGCTACTACCGTTCGGCGATGATGCCCGCCGACGCGTACCACAACGCGAATCAGGACCAGGCGGTGCCCACGGTCGCGGTCGCCAATGTGCTCGTGACCACGGAACGCTCGGATCCGGCGATGACGGAGGCGTTCACCCGGACCGTGATCGACAGCCGGGACCGGATCGGGCGCGAGGTGCACGCGGCCCAGCTGGTGGATCTGCGTACGGCGATCTACACCGATCCACTGCCGCTGCACGAAGGGGCCAGCCGCTACTACCGCTCGGTCAAGCCCTGACCGTTCCCGTTCCCTGTGTTGCGCTCAGCCCTGCGGGCCGTTGCGCGGCACCGAGACCGTGACCCGTAGCCCGTGCGGTTCGTGGGCCGTGTAGCTCAGGGAGCCGCCGCCGGCCGCCAGGAGCGCCTGCGAGATGGAGAGCCCCAGGCCGGAGCCCTGGATGTTCTGGTGCTGGGTGCTGCGCCAGAAGCGGTCGCCGACGCGTTCCATCTCCTGTGCGGTGAGGCCGGGCCCGCGGTCGGTGATGACGACCGTGACGTCGTCGCGGCCGGAGGCGACCGTGACGACGACCTCTTCCTCGGCGGGGGTGAACTTCAGGGCGTTGTCGATGATCGCGTCGAGCGCGCTCGACAGCGCGATGGGATCCACCCAGGCGGTCACCGCGGACGAGCCGTCCGCCCGGAGCCGTACCCCCTTGTCCTCGGCGACCGGCCGCCAGGACGCGACGCGCTCCGCGGTGAGCGCCCCGATGTCCGTGAGCTGCAGATCGGCCGCGGCGTGTTCGGCCAGCGCCAGGTCGAGCAGGTCGTCGAGGACCTGCGCGAGGCGCTTGCCCTCCGTACGCACGGAGGCGATCTCCTCGTTGCCCTCGGGGAGTTCGAGCGCGAGGAGCTCGATCCGCAGCAGCAGCGCGGCGAGGGGGTTGCGCAGCTGGTGCGAGGCGTCGGCGACGAAGGCGCGCTGCTGCTCCAGCACATCCTCGACGTTGTCGGCCATCTCGTTGAACGACCGGGCCAGGCGCCTGAGTTCCGGTGGCCCGCCGGAAGCCGCGACCCTCGATCGCATGCGTCCGCTGGCGATGTCGTGGGTGGCCGCGTCCAGCGTCCGCACCGGCAGCAGGACCCAGCCGGTGAGACGGATCGCGGCGCCGACGGCCACCAGCATCGCGACCGCTTCACCGGCCGCGATCAGCAGCCAGCCGCGGATCGTGCGCGAGCGCATCTCGTCGGTGGGCGAGTCGAGGACCACCACGGCGACGACATCGCCGTCCCGTACGACGGGTGAGGCGACGACGACCCTGCCGTTCTGCCAGGGCCAGACCTGCGGCGGGTCGTGGCTGCGCCGCCCGAGCAGGGCCTCCTTGAACGCCTCGCGCCCCTCCCCCTCCAGCGGAAGCTGCCAGGCGGCGGGGGCCTTGGCCATGGCGCTGTCGTCGCGGCGGAAGACACCGGCGCGGATGCCGTACACGGATGCGTAGGTGTCGAGTTCATTGCGCAGGGTGCGCCGGCGCTCGTCGTACCCTGCGGCCGGCTCGGTCATGAACTGCGCGAGTGCGGCGAAGCGTGCCGTGTCGTCGATGCGGTCGATGACGACGCGTTGCTGCTGGGCGGCGGCCACGCTGACGGCCAGCGGGAAGCCGAGGGCGAGCAGCACGCCCGCCATGAGAACGATGAGCAGGGGAAGCAGCCGGGTACGCACCTGGGACGTACGCCTCTACGCGGACGGCGCGACGAGGCGGTAGCCGACTCCGCGCACCGTCTCGATCAGTGCGGGCAGCCGCAGCTTGGACCGCAGGGACGCGACGTGCACTTCGAGGGTGCGCCCCGTGCCCTCCCAGCTCGTGCGCCACACCTCGCTGATGATCTGCTCCCGGCGGAACACCACGCCGGGGCGCTGGGCGAGCAGCGCCAGCAGGTCGAACTCCTTGCGGGTGAGCTGGACTTCCGTCCCGTCGACGCTGACCTTGCGGGTCGGCAGCTCGATGTGAACATGTCCGAGACGCAGACCGGCGACGGGCAAAGGCACGGTGTCCTCGCCCGGTGCGTTGCGCCGGCTGACGGCGTGGATACGGGCGAGGAGTTCGCCGGTGTCGTACGGCTTGACCACGTAGTCGTCGGCGCCGAGGTTGAGGCCGTGGATCCGCGACCGCACGTCCGCACGCGCGGTCACCATGATCACCGGGGTGGAGGTGCGCTTGCGGATCTTGCCGCACACCTCGTAGCCGTCCTGGTCGGGCAGGCCGAGGTCGAGGAGCACCACACCGAACGGCTCCGTGTCCGCGGGCAGCAACGCCTGCAGGGCCTCCTCGCCGCTGCGCGCGTGCACGACCCGGAAGCCGTGCCGGGCCAGGATCGCGGAGAGGGCAGCGGCGACGTGGTTGTCGTCCTCGACGAGCAGCAGTCTCATGGCCTCCCTCTCCGGTTCTTCGATGGTTTCGACGATCGATGGTTTCGACGCGACGCCTGCCGGCGGGCGTCGACTGGTGTCGGTGCGGTCTCCCGTACGCTCCTCGTCACTTCCCCGTACCGAGGCGTTTCACGTCATGGCGTACCAGGGCATCCACTCCGATGAGTGGCACGTCAGTCAAGGCCCGCCCGTCGCATCCAGCCATCTGTTATCCACCCGGTACGCCCCGGGCTTCGCACCCGGCGTCCCGTTCACGCGGAGTGTCCGGTTGCCGCCGGATCGTTATCCTCAATTTCCGCTCAGATGTAATGACGCTGGTAGCACTGCGTCACTAGGGTCCTTCCCAACCGAGGAGGACGGAGCAAGAAGCCGATGAGCGGAGTTTCAGTGACCAAGGGTGCCGGGGACGCCGCGCCTGCGGCGGACGACCTTGTCGTACTGAGCAACGTCAACAAGCACTTCGGCGCGCTGCATGTGCTCCAGGACATCGACCTGACGATCGCCCGTGGCGAGGTCGTGGTCGTCATCGGACCCTCCGGGTCCGGGAAGTCCACGCTGTGCCGCACGATCAACCGCTTGGAGACGATCGACTCGGGCGCCATCTCGATCGACGGCAAGCCGCTGCCACAGGAGGGCAGGGAGCTGGCCAGGCTGCGTGCCGATGTCGGCATGGTCTTCCAGTCGTTCAATCTCTTCGCGCACAAGACGGTGCTCGAAAACGTGATGCTGGGCCAGGTCAAGGTCCGCAGGACGGACAAGAAGGCCGCCGAGGACAAGGCCCGTTCGCTGCTGGACCGGGTGGGTGTGGCGACGCAGGCCGACAAGTACCCCGCCCAGCTCTCCGGCGGTCAGCAGCAACGTGTGGCCATCGCACGGGCGTTGGCGATGGACCCGAAGGTGATCCTCTTCGACGAGCCGACCTCCGCGCTCGACCCGGAGATGATCAACGAGGTGCTGGAGGTCATGCAGCAGCTCGCCCGGGACGGCATGACGATGGTCGTCGTCACGCACGAGATGGGCTTCGCGCGCTCGGCCGCGAACCGGGTCGTCTTCATGGCGGACGGAAAGATCGTCGAAGAGGCCACGCCCGACCAGTTCTTCAGCAACCCGCGCAGCGACCGGGCCAAGGACTTCCTGTCGAAGATCCTTCACCACTGACGACAACGACCCACGGCATAAGGAAAGTTCACATGAATCTCCGCAAGTCGGCCGCCGTCGCGGCCATCGCCGTCCTCGCCCTGACCGCGACCGCCTGTGGTGGCAAGGAGGGCTCGGCCGGTGACAAGCCGTCCGGCACCAAGCCCGGCGCCTCGGGCGCTCCCGAGCTGCCGAAGTACACCGTCGCGACCGGAGTCGACCTGGACTCGCCGGCCTTCAAGGCGGCGAAGAAGCGCGGCAAGCTGATCATCGGTGCCAAGGCCGACCAGCCCTACCTCGGTTTCGAGGACCAGTCGACGAAGGAGCGGTCCGGTTTCGACATCGAGATCGCCAAGATGATCGCCGCCGATCTGGGCTTCTCGAAGGACCAGATCGAGTGGAAGACCGTGGACTCGGGCATCCGTGAGACCGCGATCTCCAAGGGTCAGGTCGACTACTTCGTCGGTACCTACACCATCAACGACGAGCGCAAGAAGCAGGTCGGCTTCGCCGGCCCGTACTACAAGGCGGGTGCCGACCTGCTCGTCCGCAAGGACGACACGTCCATCACCGGCAAGGACGCCGTGAAGGGCAAGAAGGTCTGCTCCATCGTCGGCTCCACGCCGCTCCAGGAGATCAAGAAGCCCGAGTACGGCGCGGACGTCGTCGAGCTGGCCAAGTACTCCGACTGTGTCCAGCAGTTGCTGACCAAGCAGGTCGACGCGGTCACCACCGACGACTCGATCCTGAAGGGTTACGCGGCGCAGAACAACGGCAAGCTCCGCGTCGTCGGCAAGCCGTTCACGGAGGAGCCCTACGGCGTGGGTCTCAACAAGGACGACAAGGTGCTGCGCAACGCCATCGACGACTCGCTGGAGAAGCACGTCACGGACGGCACGTACCAGAAGATCTACGAGGCGACCCTGGGCCTGTCCGGCTCCGAGTACACCGCTCCGCCGGCCGTCGAGCGTTACTGACGCCACCGGCTGACTGAAGTGTCCCGTACGCGCCTCTGCCTCCGAGCGCGTGCGGGGCACCCCTTCTCCCCTGCCCTGATGCCGCTGCCTGCCGACGCGGAGACCTCATGAATGTACTGCTCGACAATTTTCCAGAGTTTCGCGACGGCTTCATAGGAACCGTGTCGATCACCGCTGTCAGCTCGGTCATCGCACTGGTCCTCGGTGTCCTCGTCGCCGGGCTCAGGGTCTCGCCGGTGCCGCCGCTGCGGATCTTCGGCACCGCGTGGGTGACGCTGCTGCGCAACACCCCTCTGACTCTCCTCTTCCTGATCTCCTTCTTCGTCGTACCGGAGATCTTCTTCCCCGGCATGAGCCCGTTCCTGCTCGGCTCGCTGGCACTCGGCTTCTACACCTCGTCGTTCGTGTGCGAAGCAGTCCGCTCCGGCATCAACACCGTTCCGCTGGGGCAGGCCGAGGCCGCCCGCTCCATCGGTATGACGTTCTCCCAGACGCTGCGGATCGTGGTGCTGCCGCAGGCCACGCGGACCGTCATTCCGCCGCTGAGCAGCATTTTCATCGCACTCACCAAGAACTCGGCGATCGCCGGCGCATTCAGTGTCACGGAGCTGTTCGGCTGGCAGAAGCTCATGAGTGACCGGGGTTACGCCATCGCTCCCGTCTTCATCTGGGTGGCCCTCGGCTATCTGGTCGTCACCTTTGCCATCAGCGGTCTGTTCTGGCTGGTCGAACGTCGTATGGAGGTCGCCCGATGAGTGCCAGCGTTCTCTACGACACACCCGGCCCGAAGGCCACCGTACGCAACCGGCTCTACGCCGTGGTCGGATCCCTGGCCATCCTGGCTCTGCTCGTCGTCAGCTTCGTGCGGCTGTCCGACAAGGGGCATCTGGCCCCCGAGATGTGGGACATCTTCAACTACGCCGGCATCCGGCAGAACATCGCCGACGCCGTACTCGCGACCCTGAAGGCCTTCGGCCTGGCCGCGATCGGCTCGCTGATCCTCGGTGTGATCCTCGCGGTGGGCCGTCTCTCGGACCACAAGCCGGTCCGCTGGCTGGCCACCGCGTTCATCGAACTGTTCCGCTCGATCCCGCTGCTGATCACCATCTACGCGATCTGGGTCGGCTTCCTCACCGACTACTCGATGTGGGCGCTGGCGCTCGGCCTGTCGGTCTACAACGGCTGCGTCCAGGCCGAGGTGTTGCGCGCGGGCATCAACTCCGTACCCAAGGGACAGGGCGAAGCGGCATACGCCCTCGGTATGGGCAAGACCCAGGTGATGGTCAGCGTGCTGATCCCGCAGGCGGTGCGAGCCATGCTGCCCACGATCATCAGCCAGCTCGTGGTCACGCTCAAGGACACCTCTCTGGGCTTCATCATCCTGTACCCGGAGCTGCTTCAGACCGCCCGTCTGATCGCCTCCAACACCCAGGTGAACGGGCAGTACCCGTACGTCTCGACCATCATCGTCATCGGCGCCATCTACATCGGCATGTGCCTCCTGCTCTCGGCACTCGCCACCTGGATCGAGAAGCGCGGTCGGCGTGCCAGGTCCGGGGGCGCACCGGGAACCACTGGTACGCCGGCGCCCGCAGTGGACGGCGCGAGCGCCGTCTGACGACTCGTCGTACGAGGTTCCCGAGGGGCGGTGGCAGATGAGCCACCGCCCCTCACCGCTCTTCGGTGTCGCTTGACGCAAGCACCGGCAGTAGGTTGCATACGTTCTGTGATCGCGCCCCCTGTCCTCTCCGTCGCCACACCTCCTCAACCCCCCATCCACCTTTCGAGCCGCTCCGTCCTCGCGTCCGCGTCGTTCGAACGGTTCTCAGGAGTCGCGCCGTGGACCCGGTGATCGTCGTCGGTGCCGGGCCGGTCGGCCTGGCGCTGTCGCTCGCCCTCGCGGCGCAAGGCGTTCCCTCCGTCCTGCTCGACGAGGATCCTGGCAAGGACGAGACGCGCCCCGCCCGTACCGTGGTGCTGCGCGAGGACACCGCGGCCCTGGTGGAGCGGCTGGGCTGCAAGGCGCTCCGGCACGAGGGGGTGCGGTGGTCCGGATGGCGGTCGATGCGGCGCAAACAGCTGGTGCGTGAGCTGCCGCTCGGCGAGGACTCCTCCGGGGGCGATCCGTGGCCTGCCCCCATCCATCTGCCGCAGCACGTCCTGACGCGGGGGCTTCGGGACGCGGTGGCCGCGCAGGAGCTGGTGCGGGTGGCCCCGCACAGCCGGATCGACACCCTGGAGCAGGACGCCACCGGCGTCACCGTGCACACCAGGGAACCGAACGCGACCTGGTGGCGCGGGAGTTACCTGGTGGGCTGCGACGGTGCCAGGTCCACCGTGCGCAAGCTGCTCGACATCCGGTTCCCGGGGCGTACGGCGGTTGAGCGGCATGCCGTCGCGGCGCTGCGTACCGAGCTGCCCTGGCCCGGACAGGCCGTGCTGCACCGGCTGCCGCCGTGGCGCACCGGCGGCGCCGAGGTGACGGCGCGGCCGCTGCCGGACGGCGTCTGGCGGCTGGACTGGCTGCTGCCACCGCGCGGCGAACTCGTCACCCCGGACGCACTGATCACCCGGGTCCGGGACACCCTGGCGGCCTGGTGCGGGGAGACACCGCCGTACGAGCTGCTGGACACCGGCGTGTACACGCTGCACCACCGGCTCGCACTGCGCTGGCGGGCCGACCGGGCCTTCCTGGCCGGTGACGCCGCCCATCTGCTCGGCGCGCTGGGCACCCAGGGGCTCGACGAGGGGCTGCGGGACGTCGAGAACCTGGCCTGGAAGCTGGCCCATGCCTGGCACCACGGCGCCCCCGACGTACTGCTCGACAGTTACCAGGCCGAGCGCCGGGCCGCGGTCGCCGCGCGGCTGCGCGCCGCTGACCAGTCGCTGCCGATACTGCGTGGCGGCGGAGGGCTGCGGACGCTGGTACCGGGGAGCGCACGGGAGCACGATTCGCTGCTCGCCGACGGACATCTGGGCTGCGGCCCTCTCGGTGCGCCCCCTTCGTACTCGCATTCGCCCCTTGCGCCCCCACGCGCCGAGGCGCACACCTCTGTGGGTACGCCCCCCGGTGCGCCGGTGGCCGATGTGCGGGTGACGGCGCCCGACGGCACGACCGTGCGGCTCCGGGAACGGCTGGGGCAGGGGCATCTGCTGGTGGTTCTGGTGGCGCCCGGGACCGGGGTCTGGGACCGGCGTCACTGGATGACCGCCGGTGTCATGCCCCGCCTCGTCGCCGCCGTCGACGCCCTGCCGATGAAGGGTGAGCTGCTGGTGACGGAAAGCTATCCGGGGGCGTCGGCGCACACCGTGCTGCTGGTCAGGCCGGACGGTCATCTCGTGGCGTCGTTCGGCGGGGTACAGCCCCGGGATCTCTTCGCGGCGGCGGACGCGGTACGTGGTGGGGCGGTACGAGCGGCTCTTCGTTCCGACCAGACTGCGGGCATCAATTGACCGATGCGGACGTAGATGGTGTACTCCGGAACGTGACCGACACCGATGTGCGCCTGTGGCGGAGGGTCCATATGGACCTCGTCCGCTATGCGGGCTGCGTGTGTCGGCCGTCCTGCTGAATCGCCTTCCCCTGCCCCGCCGTGCGCTCCGCCGTACGTGCGGGCATCCGCGCGAACCCTCAGGACGGTCTCCGTGTCTGCCCCTTCATCGCCTTCTGTACGCATGTCTTCCGCCGCTGATGCCGCTTCCGGCCCGACGGCCGCGGAACTCCTTGATTTCGTCCGCCGTGTCGCCGCCGACGCCGAGATCGTCGCCTCGCTCCCCCTCGATCCCGAGGGCCGTACCTGGGTCCAGCTCGAAGGGCCCGGCGGCAGCGAGGCGTGGCTGATCGGCTGGCCGCCGGGCACCGGTACGGGCTGGCACGACCACGCCGACTCGGTCGGTGCCTTCACCACCGCGGCCGGCACGCTCAAGGAGCTGTCGCTCGCCGCCCGGCTGCCCACCGACGGCTGGAGGACCCTCGAACTCACCGAGGGCATCGACCGTTCCCGCGAGTTGGCCACCGGCCAGGGCAGGGCGTTCGGCCGCCACCACGTCCATGAGGTGCTGAACGAGTCCGAGACCGGGCATGCCGTCTCCGTCCACGCGTACTACCCACCGCTGCCACGGATCCGGCGCTACAGCCGCAACGGTGCGCTGCTCCGCCTTGAGCAGGTCGAACGGCCGGAGGACTGGCAGTGAGCGACAGCCACCGGGGCGACGCGGAGTCGGCCGGGGCCGGGGCCGGCGTTGGGGCCGAGGCCGAGGCTGGGGCCGGTGAGGCCGAGGCTGGGGCCGGGGTTGGTACCGGGCTCGGGGTTGGTGCAGGTGCCGGGGTCGGGATCGATGAGCTGCTGGAGCGGGTTCGGGCAGGCTTCGTCCGGGTCGGCCCGCAGGAGGCCGCCGCCGCTGCGGACGGGGCGCTCCTCGTGGACATCCGCTATGCGGAGCTACGGGAACGGGACGGGCTGATTCCGGGCGCTCTGATCGTCGAGCGCAACGAACTGGAGTGGCGGCTCGACCCACGAGGAAGCCATCGTGCCCCACAGGCGGTGAGCCACGATCTCCGGATCGTGGTGATCTGCAACGAGGGTTACGCATCGAGCCTCGCCGTCGCATCCCTGCGACAGCTGGGCCTGCACCGGGCAACCGACCTGATCGGCGGCTTCCAGGCGTGGCGCGCCGCAGGGCTCCCGGTCGAGTTGTGACGGGCGGAGCCCGGGCCTCGGAGTGACGGGCAGGCTGGGGCCTCTCGTTTGGATCCTGCCGGGCTCGCGTGCCCCGCTCCCCGACCCGGCCTGATCCGAACGGAAGACCTGGGGGGCGGGGTACAGGGCCGGGTCCGGTTTCGGAGTGACGGCCGAGCCCGGGGCCCGGTGTGCCCGGTTGCCGGGGTCCTGTTGAGGGCCCCGGCCCCGGGTTGCAAAGCCTGGGCCTGAGTGCGAATCGACCGGGCCGCGCGGTGGACCTCAGTGCCGGCGATGCGACGGTGCAGCGGTGCCCGCCATCGTCTCGTACAGCGGCGTGGGTGAGAGTCGGACCACGAACTCCACGGCGGCCAGGGCGCCCGCCCCGTGCACACCCGTGCGCAGGCTCTTCACCCCGCAATATGTCTTCGTCTCCCCCGCAACGCCTCTCCGCCTCACCCACCCCACACGCCACTCCACGCACAGACACCTGGCACCTGGCACCTGGCACCTGCCAGGTGCCACCTGCGCGCTGGAGCCTGCCGTGTCTCAGCTCATCCGGGGACACCCCGTCACGCCGCCCACAGTTCCCCCGAATCCGCCCCGACACACCCGAACGCCACGCTCCGGTGGAGCAATCCCCGTACTCGACGGACATTCGGCTCAACGCCAAGGACCGACGTGACGGAGACCTCGCACCCATGCCGACCCCCACCCTCACCCCCGATCAACTGGACGTTCAGGCCGCTCACCTCCATGACACCGAGGCGTGGCAGCAGATCATCACCGGCTGGGAGACCACGGCCCCCGCCCCCGTAAGGCCTTCCTTTCCCGGCCCCGTGCAGCCTTCCTCCCCCGCCGTCACGGAGCAGCTGCCGCCCGACCGTCAGCCGGCCGACTGGCGCGAGCTGTTGTCCGTGCCGGTCGATCAGCTCATCGCCGACTCCGTCCGTGCCCTGCCTGCGACCGCGCCGCGCGAACGGCCGCTTCCCGGACGGCTGGGCGCGGTCCTCCCCGATCGGCTCCACTCCTGGCGGCGCATCGGCCAGCCCGAGGTACGGCCCTCCACGCACCTCGTCTACGCGAGGCAGATCCTGACCGAATGGGGCTGGCAGAACACCCCGTACCGGCTCCGCAACGCACGCGGCGCACGGTGCATCTGTGGTGCCCTCCTCACGGCGCACCGCCTGGGCTACGGCTCCCTCGACACCGTGGACCGGGCCGGCGCCTGGCTCGTCGCCGAACTCCGCTCCCGGGGCTGGACCGGGCTGATCGGGCCCTGGAACCGCTGCCCCGGCCGCACCGCCGCAGATGCGCTCGCCCTCATCGACGCCACCATCACCCGCGCCGCCCTTGCCGGGCAGTGATCACTCCGCATCCCCCGCAGGGGGCCTGACCACGGACGACTGCCCCCCAAGCACTCCCCAAGCGCTCTTTCGGCACTCCCCGAACCCTCCCCCCGTGCGAGTCCGTACGCGCCCGGTCAGAAGGGCTCGTCCAGACCCTCCGTGTCCTCCCCCTCTTCCTCCAACGCCTGCCGCACGACCCGTAGGGCCATGCCCTCCCCGTACCCCTTGCGTGCGAGCATGCCCGCAAGGCGGCGCAGCCGCTTGTCCCGGTCCAGGCCACGGGTCGAGCGCAGTTTCCGCGCGACCAGCTCGCGGGCGGTCACCTCCTCCCGCTCCGAGTCGAGCTGCCCGACGGCCTCGTCGATCACGGCGGAGTCCACCCCCTTGGTGCGCAGCTCACGGACGAGAGCACGGCGGGCCAGTCCGCGTCCGTGGTGCCGGGACTCCACCCAGGCGTCCGCGAACGCCGCATCGTCGATCAGCCCGACATCCTCGAAGCGCGAGAGCACTTCTTCGGCCGCCTCGTCCGGGATCTCCCGCTTGCGCAGGGCGTCCGCAAGCTGCTTGCGCGTGCGCGGGGTTCCCGTGAGCAGCCGCAGGCAGATGTTGCGCGCCTGCTCGACCGGGTCTCGCGACTCCCCTTTCTCGGCCCTCGACGAGGAAGGGGAGCCGCTGCTCCTGGTGCGGGAGCGGGCACGACGGCCCGCCCCCTCGCCGAATCCGGCGCCCGAGCCCGTGTCGTGGCCGGGAGCGGCCTCCGGCTCGTACGCACCCTCGGACTCGGCCATGTACCCGGCGGCGCTTCCATGGCCGGGTCCGGCGTGCTGGTCAGTGGCGCTGACCGGCCACTCCGTACGACGCGTCACGGTCTAGCTCTTGGCCGCCGCGGTCTTGGCCGGCTTGGACTTGCCGGCCGGAGCGGGCACCGACTTCGCGCTGTCGGCCGGAGCCGCGGCACCGCCTGCCGCGTCCGCACCGGACTCGGCGGCGCTGTCGTCGGGCCTGACTCCGACGCCCAGCTTCTCAAGGATCTTCTTCTCGATCTCGTTGGCGAGATCGGGGTTGTCCTTGAGGAAGTTACGGGCGTTCTCCTTGCCCTGGCCGAGCTGGTCGCCCTCGTAGGTGTACCAGGCGCCCGCCTTGCGGACGAAGCCGTGCTCCACGCCCATGTCGATCAGACCGCCCTCGCGGCTGATGCCCTGGCCGTAGAGGATGTCGAACTCGGCCTGCTTGAACGGCGGCGCGACCTTGTTCTTGACGACCTTGACGCGGGTGCGGTTACCGACGGCGTCGGTGCCGTCCTTCAGCGTCTCGATCCGGCGGATGTCGAGACGCACCGAGGCGTAGAACTTGAGCGCCCGGCCACCGGTCGTGGTCTCCGGCGAGCCGAACATCACACCGATCTTCTCGCGGAGCTGGTTGATGAAGATCGCGGTGGTCTTGGACTGGTTGAGCGCGCTGGTGATCTTCCGGAGCGCCTGGCTCATCAGACGGGCCTGGAGACCCACGTGCGAGTCACCCATCTCGCCCTCGATTTCCGCGCGCGGCACGAGCGCCGCGACGGAGTCGATGACGATCAGGTCGAGGGCGCCGGAGCGGACCAGCATGTCCACGATCTCCAGGGCCTGCTCGCCGTTGTCCGGCTGGGACAGGATGAGGCTGTCGATGTCGACGCCGAGCTTCTTCGCGTACTCGGGGTCGAGGGCGTGCTCCGCGTCGATGAAGGCGACCGAGCCGCCGAGCTTCTGCGCGTTCGCCACCGCGTGCAGCGTCAGCGTCGTCTTACCGGAGGATTCCGGTCCGTACACCTCCACCACACGGCCGCGCGGCAGGCCGCCGACGCCGAGGGCCACGTCGAGGGCGGTCGACCCGGTGGGGATCACTTCGATGGGCTCGTTCGGCCGCTCACCGAGGCGCATCACCGCGCCCTTGCCGAATTGCCGTTCAATCTGTGCGAGTGCGGCGTCCAGCGCCTTCTCGCGGTCGGTTCCTGCCATGGGTTCCACCCGATTTGCTTGAGTCGATCGCTTCACGTCAAAGACGCTAACCCCTGCCACTGACAATGGGCCTCGACGTCCTCCCGGCCTGTGGATAACTCCACGGTCGGGCCCGGGAAAACCCGGCCGGAATCCCATGAGAATGGATGTTCGATTTTGGTGTCAAGCGCACCACGCCGGGCCGACCTGCACCCAGGGTAGCGCCCTAGCATTCCGCTTCCGGAGAGTCAAGATCGAGCGATCGGCACCATGCTAAATTCCAGCCGCATGGTGAGAAAACGGACAGGGGCAGTGGCCCTGGTCGCCGGGGCTACGCGGGGTGCGGGCCGCGGCATCGCCGTTCAGCTGGGTGCGATCGGGGCGACCGTCTACGTCACGGGGCGGACGAGCGGGTCGGAGCGCTCGGAGATGGACCGCCCGGAGACCGTGGAGGAGACCGCGGCTCTCGTCGATGAGGCGGGCGGGCGCGGGATCCCGGTCCGGGTCGACCACCTGGTGCCCGAGGAGGTCGAAGCGCTCGTGGCCCGCATCCGGAGGGAGCGGGGCTGTCTGCACATCCTCGTGAACGACATCTGGGGCGCGCGGATCGAGTGGAACAAGTCCGTCTGGGAGTCCTCCCTGGACACCGGGCTGCACACACTGCGTCTGGCGGTGGACACCCACGCGATCACCAGCCATTACGCGCTTCCGCTCCTGATCGGGACGCCGGGAGGGCTGGTCGTCGAGGTGACCGACGGAACCGATGAGTACAACGCCGGCCATTACCGGGTGTCCTTCTTCTACGACCTGGCCAAGGCGTCGGTGAACCGGATGGCGTTCGCGCTGGCGCACGAGCTGGAGCCCCACGGTGCGACCGCCGTTTCCCTCACACCCGGCTGGCTGCGGTCCGAGGCCATGCTGGAGGCCCACGGCGTCACCGAGGCGAACTGGCGCGACGCGATCGCGCACTCGCCCCACTTCGCCATCTCCGAGAGTCCGGCGTTCGTCGGCCGGGCGGTGGCCGCGCTCGCGCAGGACCCCCGGGTGTCGCGCTGGAACGGCAGGTCCCTGTCGAGCGGGCAGCTGGCGGAGGTCTACGGCTTCACCGATCTCGACGGCAGCCGGCCCGATGCCTGGAGGTACATCACCGAAGTGCAGGACCCGGGCCGGCCCGCCGACGTGACGGGCTATCGCTGAGAGCCGGGAGAGGGCCTGAGCGCGACGGGATCAGGCGCGCGCCGGCCCCTCCGGCTCCCCGGCGGTACGCTGCCCGGCCGCGCCCCCGTCGTCCTCGGGGGCGCGCCAGGAACGGCGCAGCCGTGTGAGCACCGGCTCGCCGCGTCGGCGGCCCCGGCCGTGCATCCGCGGGTCGTCCGTCACGTCGTACCGCTTCACATACGCGCCGAGGAACGCCTGGAGCGTGGCGACGGCCGGGATCGCGATCAGCGCGCCCACGGCGCCCATCAGGGCCGTGCCCGCGATGACCGATCCGAAGGCGACCGCAGGATGGATGTCGACGGTCTTGGAGGTGAGTTTGGGCTGCAGCGCGTAGTTCTCGAACTGCTGGTAGACCACGACGAAGCCGAGCACCCACACCGCGTACCAGGGGTCGACGGTGAACGCGATCAGCATCGGCAGGGCGCCTGCCAGATACGTACCGATCGTGGGGATGAACTGGGAGACCAGCCCGACCCAGACGGCGAGCGCGGGCGCGTACGGAACGCCGAGGATCACCAGCAGGATGTAGTGCGCGATCCCGGAGATGAGGGCCATCAGACCGCGCGAGTAGAGGTAACCGCCGGTCTTGTCGACCGCGATCTCCCAGGCCCGCAGGACCTCCGCCTGCCTGGCGGGCGGCAGCACGGAGCACAGCGCGCGCCGCAGCCTGGGGCCGTCGGCCGCGAAGTAGAACGAGAACAGGAAGATCGTCAGAAGACGGAACAGACCGCCCAGCACGGTGGTGGAGATGTCGAGCACTCCGGTCGCGCTGTTCTGGACGTACTTCTGCAACCAGTCGGAGTGGAGCAGGCTGTCCTGGACCTCGACCCTGGAGAGGTCGGTGTGGAAGCTCTGGTTGACCCAGTTGATCACCGAGTCCAGATACTTCGGGAACTCCTCGACCATGTCGACGATCTGGCCCGCCAGCATCGAGCCGAGCAGCACGACGAAGCCCACCCCGGCGATCAGCACCACCAGGAAGACCAGGAAGGTGGCCAGGCCCCGGCGCATGCCGCGCGACGACATCCGGCTCACCGCCGGCTCGATGGCGAGCGCCAGGAAGAACGCGATCAGCACATTGATCAGCAGCCCGATGAGCTGGTCGAACGCCCAGCTGCCCAGCCGGAAGCAGGCGTAGAGCGCCAGGGCGAGCACCATGGCGCGCGGCAGCCACGCGGGCATGCGCACCGGCCCGCTGCCGGCGGGCGCGGCGGGTGGCGCGGCCGGCGGGACGGGCGGTGTGGAGGGCGGCTGGGTCTGTGCTGTCTCGTCTGTCGGTGCCACGGTTCCAGTCTCGCCTACGGCTGCGACAAGCAACCGCCCGCCCCGGACAACAGCACAGGTCCGGCCGCTGACGAACCGGAAATCGGCGTGTGTCCGAGAGATACCGGAAGCCGGCACCGGGCCGCGGCGCGGCCGGAAGCGTCACCGATGCGACGCCTTCGGCGTCAGCGGTACGGCCATGGGCCTCGGGTCAGCGCTTGTCCGCCGGGATGCCGACCGCGGTGCAGACGCCGCGCCAGACGTCCTTGGTCTCCCAGCCAGCGGCCAGCGCCTGGTGCACCGTCTGCCCGCCGAGTTCGGCCATCACATGATCGCGTGCGAAGGAGTCGGCGTACCCGGCTCCGAAGTGGTCCGCCATCCGTTCCCAGAAAATCGTCAACCGCATGACCTCAGTATCCCGCTCCTGAGAGTGCAGCCGGGCCGCTACGTCTTGCCGAGAGCGCTTACCGCCCTACGGTCGGTCCATGGCTGGAACCGGAACAAGTCCCCTCAACCGTGCCGAGCAGTTCATTTGGCTCACGGCCCGTGTCCTGGAACAACGGCGGTTCGCTCATCACTTCCTGGAAGGAAGTGCGGACGCCGTGGAAACCGCACTCGCCGCCTATCTGAACGAGGACGGCGGCTACGGGCACGCGCTCGAACCCGATCTGCGCGGCCCCGTCAGTCAGCCACTGCACACCGCGCATGCGCTCAATGTGCTGGACTCCATCGGGCGCTGCGACGGGCTGCGGGTGGAGCGCATCTGCCGCTTCCTCACCGAGGTGTCGACCAAGGAGGGCGCGCTGCCCGCTCTGCTGCCGACGCAGCGCGGCTATCCCGCCGCGCCGTTCATCCCGATCGTCGACGATCCCCCCGCTGAACTGTTGGCCACCGGACCCGTAGTCGGGCTCCTGCACCGCAACTCGGTGTGGCACGCCTGGCTGTTCCGGGCCACGGACTTCTGCTGGGCCGCGGTGGACGCGCTGGACCGGTCGCATCCGTACGAGATCGAGGCGGCGCTCGCCTTCCTGGACGGCGCTCCGGACCGGTCGCGGGCGGAGGCGGCGGCCGACCGGCTCGGGCGGCTGGTGCGGGATCAGCGTCTCGCCGTACTCGATCCGGAGCGGCGGGCCGAGTACCCGGTCGCGGCCGGATACGCGCCGGGGGAGCAGCACTTTCCGTACGACTACGCGCGTACGCCCGATTCGCTCGCCCGCCGCTGGTTCACCGACGAGGAGCTCTCCCGCTCGCTCGACCATCTCGCGGCCGAGCAGCAGCCGGACGGCGGCTGGCCGGTCAACTGGCGGCAGTGGGCCCCGGGGACGGCCCTGGAGGGGCGGCCCATCGTGACGCTCAAGGCGCTGCTGACGCTGCGCGCCCATGGCCGCAACCTCTACTGAACCCCGGTCACCGGCCGGTTCCGGGAGTGCGTGCGCCGGTCGTCCACGGGGCGTGTGTAAGGGTTCCCGTCCCATGGACCGGGCCCCTTACACATCCACACACATCCACGCGGGGGTCTAACCGAGAGCGCGTACCCCTGCGGTGACCACCACGGCGGCGCCCACGACCACGAGGAAGGGTGCGCGCAGCACCAGCGCGAGCGCCGCTGCGGCCAGGCCGGCTCCCCTGGCGTCCAGCGCCAGGTGCTGCCCGTCGCCGAACGTCTGCTGTGCGGTGAGGGCGGCCAGCAGCGCCACGGGCAGGAGTGCGGCCAGACGCTGGGCGAGCGGGCGCTCCAGCACGCCTGCGGGCACCAGCAGTCCGAGGAGCTTGGCGAGATAGCAGCCGACGGCGGTCAGCGCGATGGCGATCCAGACGTTCATCGGTCCTCCTCCACGCTCTTCCGCGTGCTCTCCGTGCGCCACTTCTTGGTGGCCGTTTCCCGGCCCGCGCCCTTCCCGCGTCCGCTCAGGAACAGAACGGCGGGTGCGGCGAGCGCCGACAGCAGGACAGGGACGCCTGCGGGGAGCACGGGCAGCAGGCCGAGCGCGAGCAGGACCGCGAGCGCGGCGGTGACGCGTTCCGTGGTGCTCTTCAGCATCGGTGCGAGCAGGGCGAGGAAGACCGCGGGCGATGCCGCGTCCAGCCCCCAGGCGTCGGTGTCGCCGAGCGCCTCGGCGCCCAGGGCTCCCAGCAGCGTGGTCAGGTTCCACAGCACATACAGGGTCAGTCCGGTGACGGCGAAGCCGATCCGTGCCGCCCGCCGGGTGGGCTGCGGCAGGGTCACGGCGGTCGTCTCGTCGATGACCCACTGGGCGGCGAAGGGGCGCAGCGCCCGGGGAAGCGCCAGCAGCTGCGACAGCCGCAGGCCGTAGAACGAGTTGCGTACGCCGAGGAAGAACGCCCCGGCGGCGGCGGTGTACGGGTTGCCGCCCGCGGCGAGGGCACCGACGAGGGCGAACTGCGAGGCGCCGGTGAACACGGCGAGGCTGAGCGCGCAGGTCTGCAGCAGGCTCAGTCCGGAACCGGCCGAGGTCACGCCGAAGGCGAAGCCGGAGAGCCCGACGGCTATCCCGACGCCGAGCGCATCGCGTACGACGGCCGCGTCCGGCTTCGCACCGGTCGGCTGCGCGCCGTCCGGCCTCGCACCGGCCGCGCCCGGCTGCCGGCCGGGGCCGGTCGCGTTGCCGTGGGGCGCGTCGGCCGATTCGCCGACGCCCTCTGGGAGTGTTGTCTGTTCTGCCACGCCCGGAACGCTACGTGGGCAGATCAGGACCGGTCTTGTACGTTCTTGCACGTTCGCGCTGGTACGCGCCCGGTGGCACCCCCACGATCCGGGTGAAGTGACGGTTGAGATGCGGCTGATCGGTGAAGCCGACCTCGGCGGCCGCCTCCGCGGGCGCCCTCCCGGCGTCGAGCATCCGCCGCGCCGCCCGCACCCGGGCGTCGGTGAGCCAGGCGTGCGGCGGCATCCCGTACTGCTTCTTGAAGGCTCTCAGCAGCGCGAACGGACTGGTGTCCAGCTCCGCCGCCAGTGCCTCCAGGGTGGGTGGCGCCGCCATCCTGCCCTCCAGCACCGCGCGGGCCCGTGCCGCGTCGCGGGCGCCCGCCGAGCGGGGCGCGCGGACGGGCAGCGCGCTGCCGCACCGGTTGAGCAGCCGCGTGACCATGACCCGCAGCACCGTGTCGGCGGCGAGTGCGTTGCCCTCCTCGGCCGCCCGGTGGACCTCGCCGATCAGCCGGGCCGCGTACGGGTCCACGACGCTGGTCTCGGTGAATCCGACCGTGCCGCGCAGGCTCGTCGTGTCGGCCGCGATGTCGTTGATCACCTGCGAGGACGGATAGAGCGTGGCGTACACCCAGCCCTCCGGCACACCCGCGCGGGCCGTGTGCGGCACCTCCGGGTTGATCATGACGACGGTGCCGGGGCCGGCGTGGACGGTGCCGCCCGGCAGCCCGACGTCCTCGACCCCGCGGGTGATGGTGCCGAAGACATAGCCCTCGTGGCTGTGGCGCGGGAAGGTGTGGCGCACGTACCGGGCACGCAGGAGATCGAGGTCGGGCAGTTCCGCGTACTGCCAGTACCTCGCCCACTCCCCCGATCCCGACTCCGGTATCGCCGCCATGCGTGAATTCTCGCAGCTCCGGGGCAGGGCCGCCGAGGACGGCGGGGCGGCCGTCGCAGGCGGGCGGGGTGCGTGGCGCCGGGCCGCCGCGAGCGGCGGCGCGCACGGCGTCGGGGCCGTTGTCAGTGGTGGGGTGCACGATGGGGGACATGGCTGGCTCCGCACTCGATTCGTTCTCACCCGCGACCCGCGGCTGGTTCGCGGGCGCCTTCAGCGCACCCACCGCGGCGCAGGAGGGCGCCTGGCGCGCGATCGGAGAGGGTTCGGACGTGCTGGTCGTCGCGCCGACCGGCTCCGGCAAGACCCTTGCCGCGTTCCTCGCCGCGCTGGACACCCTGGCGTCCGTCCCGCCGCCCGCCGAGGCGAAGAAGCGCTGCCGAGTGCTGTACGTGTCGCCGCTCAAGGCGCTCGCGGTCGACGTGGAGCGCAACCTCCGCTCGCCACTGACCGGCATCCGTCAGGAGTCGGCGCGCCTCGGTCTGCCCGAGCCCGAGGTCCGGGTGGGGATCCGTTCCGGCGACACCCCGCCCGCCGAGCGCCGCTCGATGGCGACCCGGCCGCCGGACATCCTGATCACCACCCCCGAATCACTGTTCCTGATGCTGACCTCGTCCGCCCGGGAGGCACTGTCCGGAGTCGAGACGGTGATCCTCGACGAGGTGCACGCCGTGGCGGGCACGAAGCGGGGCGCCCATCTCGCCGTGTCGCTGGAGCGTCTCGACGAGCTGCTGCCGCGCCCGGCCCGGCGGATCGGCCTGTCGGCGACGGTCCGTCCGGTCGACGAGGTGGCCCGCTTCCTGTCGCCCAGGCGCAAGGTGGAGATCGTCCAGCCGCCGTCCACCAAGCGCTTCGACCTGTCGGTGGTCGTGCCGGTCGAGGATCTGGGCGAGCTCGGCGGCTCCCCCGCCACCGATCCCGACCAGACGGGCCAGGCGGACAAGCCGTCGATCTGGCCCCATGTCGAGGAACGGATCGTCGACCTGGTCCAGCAGCATCGCTCCACCATCGTCTTCGCCAATTCCCGTCGCCTCGCCGAGCGGCTGTGCAACCGGCTCAACGAGATCGCGTACGAGCGGCTCACCGGCGAGACGATCGCCGAGTCCCACTCCCCCGCCGAGATCATGGCCGAGTCCGGTGCTGCGAAGGGCGCCCCCGCACTGCTCGCCCGCGCCCACCACGGTTCGGTCTCCAAGGAACAGCGCGCCCAGGTCGAGGAGGACCTCAAGGCGGGCAGGCTGCCGGCCGTCGTCGCCACCTCCAGTCTGGAGCTGGGCATCGACATGGGCGCCGTCGACCTGGTCATCCAGGTGGAGTCGCCGCCTTCGGTCGCCTCCGGTCTGCAACGCGTCGGCCGCGCCGGGCACCAGGTCGGGGCGGTCTCCACCGGAGTGGTCTTCCCGAAGTACCGGGGCGATCTGGTGCAGGCGGCCGTGGTCACCGAGCGGATGCGCGAGGGCTCCATCGAGGCGCTCCGAGTTCCTTCCAACCCGCTGGACGTGCTGGCCCAGCAGCTGGTCGCCATGGTCGCCCTGGACAGCTGGCAGGTGGATGACCTGCTGGCGACCGTCCGTCGCGCCGCCCCCTTCGCCGCGCTGCCCGAGTCCGCGTTCACCGCCGTGCTGGACATGCTCGCCGGCCGCTACCCCTCCGACGCCTTCGCCGAGCTGCGCCCCCGCGTGGTCTGGGACCGGGTGGCCGGCACGGTCACCGGCCGCCCCGGCGCACAGCGGCTCGCCGTCACCTCCGGGGGAACGATTCCCGACCGGGGGCTCTTCGGGGTCTTCCTCGCGGGCGCCGACCCCAAGAAGGGCGGCGGCCGGGTCGGTGAGCTGGACGAGGAGATGGTGTACGAGTCCCGGGTCGGCGATGTCTTCACGCTGGGCACCACGTCCTGGCGGATCGAGGACATCACCCGTGACCGGGTCCTGGTGTCGCCGGCCCCCGGCGTTCCCGGCCGGCTGCCGTTCTGGAAGGGCGACCAGCTGGGCCGCCCGCTGGAGCTGGGGCGTGCGCTGGGGGCGTTCCTCCGCGAGATCGGCGGCCTGTCGCAGGAGGACGCCCGCGGCCGGCTGCTCGCCGCCGGCCTGGACCCCTGGGCCGCCGACAACACCCTGTCGTACATCGATGAACAGCGCCGCGCCTGCGGCCATGTGCCGGACGACCGGACCATCCTCGTCGAGCGGTTCCGTGACGAGCTGGGTGACTGGCGGGTCGTGGTCCATTCCCCGTTCGGCGCGCAGGTGCACGCGCCGTGGGCGCTGGCACTGAGCGCCCGTCTCTCCGAGCGGTACGGCATGGATGCCCAGGTGATGCACGCCGACGACGGCATCGTGCTCCGGCTGCCGGACGCCGACCTGATGGGCCTGGACCTCCTGGACTTCGACCCCGCGCAGGATCCGGCACAGGACCCTGCCCACGGCCCGGCCAAGGATCCGGCGCCGCAGCCGGGCCTCTCGTACGACAGCGAACAACCGCCCGTCGGCGCGGCGGACGTGACGTTCGAGCAGGGCGAGATCGGACAGATCGTCACCGACCAGGTCGGCGGTTCGGCGCTGTTCGCCTCCCGGTTCCGCGAGTGCGCGGCCCGCGCCCTGCTGCTGCCGCGCCGCAGCCCCGGCAAACGCACCCCGCTGTGGCAGCAGCGCCAGCGCGCCGCGCAACTCCTCCAGGTGGCCTCCGAGTTCGGCTCCTTCCCGATCGTCCTGGAAGCGGTCCGCGAATGCCTCCAGGACGTCTTCGACGTACCCGGACTCACGGAGCTCATGGGTGATCTCGAAGCGCGCCGGGTCCGGCTGGTCGAGGTGACCACCCCGGAGCCCTCGCCCTTCGCGCGCTCGCTCCTGTTCGGCTATGTCGCCCAGTTCCTGTACGAGGGCGACTCCCCCCTGGCCGAACGGCGGGCTGCCGCCCTCTCCCTCGACTCCCACCTCCTGGCGGAGCTCCTCGGCCAGGCGGAGCTGCGCGAGCTGCTCGACGCGGATGTCCTGACCGAGCTGGAGCAGGAGCTCCAGTGGCTGACCGAGGACCGCCGGATCAAGGACGTCGAAGGCGTCGCCGATCTCCTGCGGGTCCTCGGTCCGCTCACCGACGAGGAGTTGGCGGAGCGCGGCGCCCACCCGTCATGGGCTCCGGAGCTGTCCGCGGCCCGCCGGGCCATCCGGGTCCGGATCGGTGGAGCCGTTCACTGGGCCGCGATCGAGGACGCTGGCCGTCTGCGGGACGCGCTGGGCACCGCACTCCCGGTCGGCGTTCCCGAGGCGTTCACCGAACCGGTGAAGGACCCCCTCGGCGATCTCCTCGGCCGGTACGCCCGTACGCACGGCCCGTTCACCTCCACCGGGGCCGCCACCCGCTTCGGCCTCGGCACCGCCGTCACGGACGGGGCGTTGCAGCGGCTCGCCGCGTCCGGCCGGATCGTCCAGGGCGAATTCCATCCCGCAGGCATCGGCCAGGAGTGGTGCGACGCCACCGTGTTGCGCAGGTTGCGCCGCCGTTCGCTCGCCGCGCTCCGCCACGAGCTGGAACCGGTCCCGCCCGCAGCCCTCGCCGGCTTCCTGCCGCAGTGGCAGCACCTGGGCAGCAACAGTCTGCGCGGAATCGACGGACTGGCCCGCGCCATCGAGCAGTTGCAGGGTGCGCCCGTCCCCGCGTCGGCGCTGGAGAAGCTGATCCTGCCGGGCCGGGTCACGGGCTACACCCCCGCGATGCTCGACGAGCTGACCACCACCGGCGAGGTCGTCTGGGCCGGCGCGGGTGCCCTCCCCGGCAAGGACGGCTGGCTGTCCCTCTACCTCGCCGACAGCGCGCCCCTGCTCCTCCCACCGCCGCACCCGCTGGAGCTCAGCGCGTTGCACGAGTCCGTCCTGACCGCCCTGAGCGGCGGATACGGACTGTTCTTCCGGCAGATCGCCGATCAGGTCCGCGCCACCACCCATCCGGACTGCACCGATCCGCAACTCGCCGACGCCATATGGGAGCTGGCCTGGTCGGGCCGGCTCACCAATGACACGCTCGCCCCGCTGCGCTCGCTGCTGGGCTCCGGCCGTACGGCGGGGTCGACCGCGCACCGCGCCAGACGCAGTGTTCCGCGTGGGCGTTACGGCTCGCTCACCTCCGCCGCCCGGCCCGCGTCCCGCACCGGCCCGCCCACCGTCTCGGGCCGCTGGTCCCTGCTGCCCGCCGTCGAACCCGACCCCACGCACCGTGCTCACGCACTGGCCCGCACCCTTCTCGACCGCCATGGGGTGGTGACCCGTGGCGCCGTCCAGGCCGAGGGTGTCGAAGGCGGCTTCTCCGCGACGTACCGCGTCCTGTCCGCCTTCGAGGACAACGGGCAGGCCCGGCGGGGGTATGTCGTCGAGGGCCTGGGGGCGGCGCAGTTCGCGATGGACGGCGCGGTGGACCGGCTGCGCGCCACATCCACCGCCCGCGACCGTACGGAGCCGGGCACCGCGCCGCACGCCTTGGTCCTCGCCGCGGCGGACCCGGCCAACGCGTACGGCGCGGCCCTGCCCTGGCCCGAGCCGCCGGACGGCGCCGGGCACAAGCCCGGCCGCAAGGCGGGTGCCCTGGTGGTGCTGGTCGACGGTGAGCTGGCGATGTACATGGAGCGCGGCGGCAAGACGCTCCTGGCCTGGCCCGCCGACCCGGACGACCCGGCCCTCCTCGCGGCGGCCGGGGCGCTGGCGGCGGCCGCCCGGGCGGGCGCGCTCGGCACGGTCACGGTGGAGCGCACCAACGGCGCAGCGTCCCTGACCTCCCCGCTCGGCCGCACGCTGGAGGCGGCCGGCTTCCTCGCGACCCCGAGGGGGCTCCGCCTGCGCGCCTGATCCCCCGTCGTGCTGCTCCCCACCCCGCATCATGGAGGTATGCCCGAAGGAGACACCGTCCTGCAGACCGCCGGACGTCTGCGCACCGCACTCGCCGGTCAGGTCCTCACCCGCTCCGACCTGCGCGTCCCCCGCTTCGCCACCGCCGACCTGACCGGCCGGACGGTCCTGGACGTCGTCTCGCGCGGCAAGCATCTCCTCACCCGCGTCGAGGGCGGCCTCACCCTTCACAGCCATCTCCGGATGGACGGCGTCTGGCGCGTCTACGCCGCGGGCGAGCGCTGGCGCGGCGGTCCCGCCCACCAGATCCGCGCGATCCTCGCCAACGCGGAGCACACCGCCGTCGGCTACCGGCTGCCCGTCCTGGAGCTGCTCCGCACCCGCGACGAGGACAGGGCGGTCGGCCACCTCGGCCCCGATCTGCTGGGCCCCGACTGGGATCCCGGCACCGCTCTGCGCAATCTGCTCACCGACCCCGGCCGACCGCTCGGCGAAGCCCTGCTGGACCAGCGCAATCTGGCCGGGATCGGAAACATCTACAAGGCCGAGCTCTGCTTCCTCGCCCGCGCCACCCCCTGGCTCGCCATCGGCGACCTCCCCGCCACCACCGCCGCCCGCCTGGTCACCACGGCCAAGCAGCTCCTCGAAGCCAACCGCGACCGCCCGATGCGCACAACCACAACCACGCGCACCCCGCGCGGCCCCGGTCCGAAGGAACGGCTCTGGGTCTACGGCAGGGCCGACCGCCCCTGTCTGCGCTGCGGCACCCCGATCCGTACCGCGGACCAGGACTCCCGCCCCACCTACTGGTGCCCGCGCTGCCAGTCGGGCCCCACCGGCTGAGGCCCACCCAGTAGTTGACGACCCGTCAGGTCCAGTCGTACCGTCCGGTCATGCCCCTCACCGCGTACGACCTCACGGGCCGCTCCGCGTTCATCACCGGCGCCGCAGGCGGCATCGGCCGGGCCTGCGCCGTCCTGCTCGCCGCCGCGGGCGCCACGGTGCACTGCGCGGACCTCGACGAGAAGGGCCTGCTGGAAACCCGGGACCTGATCACCGAAGCGGGTGGCACATCCCACATCCAGGTCCTCGATGTCACCGACCGCAGTCGGGTCGGCGCCGCGGTGGCCGCCGCGGGCAACCTCGACATCCTGGCGGCCGTCGCCGGAATCATGCATACGAGCACCGTCCTGGAGACCTCGGACGAAGATCTCGACCGCGTCCTCGCGGTCAATTTCAAGGGCGTGCTGTACGCCTGCCAGGAGGCGGCCCGCGGCATGATCGCGCGCGGCGCCCCCGGTTCACTGATCACCATGGCCTCGGGAGCGGTCGACTCCGCCGGCCCGGGGCTTCTCTGCTACAGCGCGGCCAAGGCGGCGGTCGTCCAGTTGACGAAGACACTGGCCACGGAGCTGGGGCCGCACGGGATCCGCGTCAACTCCGTCGCCCCGGGCTGGATCCGTACACCCATGACCGCCCGCCACGACTCCGACAGGCAGCACCGGGTGGAGGCGACGATGGCCCGGATCTCCCCGCTGGGGCGGGTGGGCGAGCCCGAGGACGTCGCCCACACCGTGCTCCATCTCGCTTCCGACGCGTCGGCCTTCATGACCGGCCAGATCCTCCGCCCGAACGGCGGCGTAGCCATGCCCTGGTGACCCTCTCGACACGTCGGACCCGCTCCGCGCACTGCTCCCCGGCAGCGAACCAACGGCCCGTCCACCGGGCCCCGAGGACCGACCACCAAGCGCCGTCCGCCCCCGTACCCCTCCGGCCCGCACCCACCGTTCCGGCGGTCGCGGCCGCATGTACGGGCAGCAGACTCAGCCCCCATCCACCCGCCGCCACCGCACCCTCGACAAGCCCCGCATGGGCCGGTTCCAGCACGAGCCGCAGCACGGCCCACCACCACACCCCGCCGAGAACGAGCGCCGGCACCCATCGCCGTACCATGGCTGCCTCCTCCGGCCGAATCTAGTGCGGCGCACTCACCCGGCGGGAGAGCGCATCGGCGCACCACCAGCGCGCTTCGCGCAGCCGCAGACCGTTGCACGCTCTTTCCCGGAACTCCGGGACGTGCCGCGCCGGATCGAGACCCACCACGGCCGGACGCCCTCCGGCACAGCACCGGAGCGCGCGCCCCTGCCGGGCTGCGCCCTCGCCGGACTGCGACCACATCGCCCGGCAACCGAACCGCGTAACGACAACACCGCACCGCGGTCACATCGCTCCGCGATCGCAGCGCCCGGCGTTCCGCTCTCCGCAGTCTCGCCCGGCAGTGCCCGGACCGCATCCAGAACGGGGGCCGGCCCGGCACCACCGAGCCCCCACCGTTTCGACGAGTGGGGGCCCGGTGGACGTGGTCAGCGCTCGTCGCGGCGCAGGGAGTCCTTCATGCCCTCCGCGCGCTCCTCGGCGTCGCCCATGGCGTCCTTGGCCCGGCCCTTGGCCTGGTCCATCTTGCCTTCGGCCTCCTTGCGACGGTCGCCGGTCATCTTCCCCATGGCTTCCTTCGCCTTGCCCTTGATCTTGTCCTTGGCGCCTTCGTCAACCATTGCGACTCCTTCGGGAAGGGGGATGTCTCTCTGCCGTTCGGCATCACCCACGATGACACAAGTGAAACAAATCGGTCATTTGGGAACCGTCTGATCCCGTCTGCCCCCGAACTCCCATCCCCGGGCCCGGGCCCCGGGCCCGCACCGAGCACGCAGAAGCCCCCGGCCGCCCCTCAAGGGGACGACCGGGGCTCCGCCACACACACCGCTTCACACCGGACCACGCGGGTCAGGCGGCGACGACATCCACCGCTTCCGCGGGCGCCTTGATGGTCACCCGTCCCGTCGGCACACCCGCCACCGACGTCACGGAGACGGAATTGAGCATTGGCCGCACCGGCACAGGCACCGGATCGCTGGCTGCTGCCGACTCGGCCAGTTCGGCCAGCGACAGCTCATCGCTCACTTCACGCATGAGCTCGGACATCCGTACGTCAAGCGCGTCGCAAATGGCGGAGAGCAGTTCGGAGGATGCCTCCTTCTGCCCCCGCTCCACCTCGGAGAGATAGCCGAGCGAGACTCGGGCGGACGAGGAGACTTCGCGCAGAGTACGGCCTTGGCGCTGGCGCTGCCGACGCAGCACGTCACCAAGCAGGCGACGGAGCAGAATCATCGGTGGCTCCCTCCTCGGACCGCGTAGCCGCATCCTTCACGCCCCACCGTACCGCCTCGCGCCGCGGCCGTGCGGGGAGCGATGTCGTGTTCACTCAGGGCTGCAAACATCAATTCCCCCCGTTCTGTTCCGTATCCTGTGCCCTTGCATTCTTGCCGAGTTCGGCGGAGAGCAACTCGAGCACGCTCCGTACGCTCTCTTTACGGATGTCCGCCCGTCCGCCGTTCAACCTCAGCTCGGTCATATTCTCCACGCCGTCCGGCCCGGACACCGCGATATAAACCGTCCCCACGGACTTGCCGTCCTGCGGTTCGGGGCCCGCGACCCCGGTGGTGGCCATGCCCCAGTCCGCTCCGAGCACGCGGCGCACACCGGCCGCCATCTGCCGCGCCACCTCCGGGTCGACCGCCCCGCACTCCGCGAGCAGTACGCCGTCCACCCCCAGGACATCCCGCTTCAGGGGCGTCGCGTACGCCGTCACCGAGCCCCGGAAGGACTGCGAGGCACCCGGCACCGACGTCAGCTCCGCCGCGACCAGACCGCCGGTCAGCGACTCCGCGACGGCAAGGGTCTCACCTCGCTCCACGAGCAGCTCCAGCACCCTGGCCGCGGCAGTCACCGCTCGGCCTCCGCCGAATCACGGCTTTCCGAGGCCCCCTGGGCCGATGCCGCCGATTCCGCCGATGCCGCGGCGGCCCGCTCGGCCGCGAGTCCCCTGCGGCGCAGCACGACGGCCTGGCGGACATAGTCGAGCCCGGTGACGACCGTCAGCACGACGGCCAACGCCATCACCCAGAAGCGCAGGGTGGCGAGTGGACCGGTGAGCACCAGAACGTACATCCCGACGGCCGTCCCCTGCGCCAGGGTCTTCATCTTCCCGCCGCGACTGGCCGGAATCACCGCGTGCCGTATCACCCAGAAGCGCATCAGTGTGATGCCCAGCTCGCGGAAGAGGATCACGCCCGTGACCCACCAGGGCAGATCACCGAGATACGAGAGACAGACCAGCGCCGCGCCCATGATCGCCTTGTCCGCGATCGGATCGGCGATCTTCCCGAAGTCCGTGACCAGGTTGTACGTACGCGCCAGATGACCGTCGAACAGGTCCGTGATCATGGCGATGGCGAAGGCCGCCCAGGCGAACGACCGCCAGGCCGGGTCGTACCCGCCGTTGTGCAGCAGCAGCAGCACGAAGCCGGGCACCAGCACCAGCCGCAGCATGGTGAGCAGATTGGCGATGTTCCACAGGCTGGCCTGATTGACGGCCGCAGTGCCCAGCTTGCCGCCGCGGACCGGCTTCGCGCCGGAGCCGCCTGCCGCGGATGCCGGGGCTCCCGTCATCTGGCCGCCTCCACGAGTTCGGAACACTCGGCCACCAGATCCACTCCTTCGGTGCCCACGACCTTTGCCTCGACCATAAGGCCGGGTACGAGGCCGTCGCGTGTGGTGAAGAGCACCTGGCCGTCCGTTTCGGGTGCCTGGTGCGCCGCGCGGCCCACCGCACCGTCCTCGTCGTCCACGGACTCGACCAGCACCTGGAGCGACTCGCCCAGGCGCTCCTCGGCACGCTGCGAGGTGAGCTCCTCGGCCAGCTGCGAGATGTGTGCGAGCCGCTCGGCGATGACATCGGCGTCCAGCTTGTTCTCGTAGCCGACCGCCTCGGTGCCCTCCTCGTCGGAGTAGCCGAAGACGCCGATGGCGTCGAGCCGGGCGCCCGTGAGGAAGCGTTCCAGCTCCGCCAGGTCGGCCTCGGTCTCACCGGGGAAGCCCACGATGAAGTTGGAGCGGGCACCGGCCTGCGGCGCCTTGTTCCGAATGGTGTCCAGCAGCTCCAGGAACCGGTCGGTGTCACCGAAGCGGCGCATCGCCCGCAGCACACCGGGTGCCGAGTGCTGGAAGGACAGGTCGAAGTACGGCGCGACCTTCGGCGTCGAGGTCAGCACATCGATGAGGCCGGGCCGCATCTCGGCCGGCTGGAGGTAGCTGACCCGGATCCGCTCGATGCCCTCGACGTCGGCGAGCTCCGGCAGCAGCGTCTCCAGCAGCCGGATGTCGCCGAGGTCCTTGCCGTACGAGGTGTTGTTCTCGGAGACCAGCATGACCTCCTTGACGCCCTGCTCGGCCAGCCAGCGGGTCTCCTGCAGCACGTCCGAGGGGCGCCGCGAGATGAAGGAGCCGCGGAAGGACGGAATGGCGCAGAAGGAGCAGCGGCGGTCGCAGCCGGAGGCGAGCTTCACCGAGGCGACGGGGCTGGTGCCCAGCCGGCGGCGCAGGGGCGCCCGCGGCCCGGAGACCGGCGCGACGCCGTCGGGGAGGTCCTCCGGGGCGGGGGCCGGTGCGGCCTCCTGTGCGTGCCCGGGAAGCGCCACCGCCGCGTCCTGCCGTTCGGCCGGGCTGATCGGCAGCAGCTTGCGGCGGTCGCGCGGGGTGTGCGAGGCGTGGATGCCGCCGTTGAGGATGGTCTGGAGGCGGTCGGAGATGTCGGCGTAGTCGTCGAAGCCGAGGACGCCGTCCGCCTCGGGCAGGGCCTCGGCGAGGTCCTTGCCGTAGCGCTCGGCCATGCAGCCGACGGCGACCACGGCCTGGGTGCGGCCGTGGTCCTTCAGATCATTGGCTTCGAGCAGGGCGTCGACGGAGTCCTTCTTGGCGGCCTCGACGAATCCACAGGTGTTGACGACGGCTACATCCGCGTCGGAGGCGTCCTGGACGAGCTCCCAGCCGTCCGCTGCCAAGCGGCCTGCGAGCTCCTCCGAGTCCACCTCGTTACGGGCGCAGCCAAGAGTGACAAGGGCGACGGTACGGCGTTCGGGCATGGGCTCAAGACTACTTTGTCCCGGCACTCGCCCTGCCGCGCAGGGTTCCACCGTTACACCGAGTGACAAAAAGCGGCGAGGGGGCCCCCGGGGGGGCCGGGGGGGCGCCCAGTAGGGGGGCCGCCCCCGCGGGACCTAGGGAAGGGGGTGGGGGGCCGCCCCCGGGGCGGGGGGGGGGGGGGGGCGGGAGAGCGGGCGGG
>NZ_JBHXTM010000020.1:0-14833 GCF_042677325.1 Streptomyces sp. NPDC127117 | reverse complement strand
CGCGGGGCTGGTACTGGGGCTCTCACACGTGTTGCCCGGCCAGGCCCGGCGCGCGGGCGGGGACCGCGTGAACCACGTGACAAATTTCGCGCGGGCGCCCGGGGGGGTGGCGGGGGGCCTCGCCATGTTCCGGGGACCGCCTGAGGGAACAGTGCGTACGGGGTCAGCCGACCGCCGGGTCGCCCTTGGTGTACGAGAGCCGCTCGACCTGGCCGGGCTGGAACTTGTCCTCGACCTTCTTGCCGTTGACGAAGAGCTCGATCGAGCCCGCGTCGCCGAGGACGAGGTCGATCCGCTCCTGGTCCTGGAAGGTCTTGGTCTGACCCTGCAGCAGCAGACCGTCGAAGAGCAGCCGCCCGTTGTGGTCCTTGGCGGAGATCCAGCTCTTGCCCTGGCTGGCGTCGAGCCGGACCGTCACCTTGTCCCTGGGGGCTGCGGCGATGGCACTGTCGGAGGGCGCCGGCTTGGGGTCTACGGGCTTGTCGGACTTCGGTGCGGGACTCTTCTTGTGCGGCGCGGGGCCCTCCGCGACCTGGGTGGCCGCAGGGCTGTCGTCGCCGCCCTTGAGGAACGTGAAGCCGACGAAACCGACGACGGCGACGATCGCCGCGACCATGGCCGCCGTCCAGTTGGGCCGACGGGGTTCGGAACGGATTCTCTCGGCTTCGAACAGCGGCGCCGCGGGCGTGGGTGCGGGACGGCCGCCGTGTTCCGCGTCGTACTGCGAAACCAGCGGTTCCGGATCGAGCTCGACGGCACGCGCGAGGGTACGGATATGGCCGCGTGCGTACACGTCGCCGCCGCAGCGGGAGAAGTCGTCCTCTTCGATCGCGTGCACGATGGGGATGCGCACCCGGGTGGACGAGCTGATCTCTTCGACCGTGAGACCTGCGGCGATACGAGCCTGCTGGAGCACTCGACCGATCGAAGGCCGGTCGTCTTCGGGGGAGTTGCCGATGGACACGGGGGCGCCTTTCGAGCGTGAGCCACCTGCTGGGTGTTCAGTCTAGGGGTGGTACGAAAGGGTGGGGCAACCGGGAGGAAGGACTTTGTCCTCCATCGGACTCGAACACCGTCCGATTCTCCGGACCGCCCCGGGGAAGGACAATTCTGCCGCCCCTCCCTCCAACTTGACGTACGACCCGGCGAAACGGTTGCCCGTACTTCGCCCACTTCTCCTACGGAGCGGCTTCCCCGCGGATCAGGGCCAACACCCCGTCCAGCTCGTCGGGCTTCACCATGACGTCGCGCGCCTTGGATCCCTCGCTGGGTCCGACGATGTTCCTCGACTCCATCAGATCCATCAGCCGGCCGGCCTTCGCGAAGCCGACCCGCAGCTTGCGCTGGAGCATCGAGGTGGATCCGAACTGGGTGGAGACGACCAGTTCGGCGGCCTGGCAGAGCAGATCCAGGTCGTCGCCGATGTCCTCGTCGATCTCCTTCTTCTTGGCGGTGCCGACCACCACGTCCTCGCGGAAGACCGGCGCCATCTGGTCCTTGCAGTGCTGGACGACGGCCGCGACCTCGTCCTCGGTGACGAAGGCGCCCTGCATTCGGGTGGGCTTGTTCGCCCCCATCGGCAGGAACAGACCGTCACCCTTTCCGATGAGCTTCTCGGCGCCGGGCTGGTCGAGGATGACCCGGCTGTCGGCCAGCGACGAGGTCGCGAAGGCGAGCCGGGAGGGCACGTTCGCCTTGATCAGACCGGTGACGACGTCGACCGAGGGCCGCTGGGTCGCGAGCACCAGATGGATACCGGCGGCGCGGGCCAACTGGGTGATGCGGACGATGGCGTCCTCCACATCACGCGGGGCGACCATCATCAGGTCGGCGAGCTCGTCGACGATCACCAGCAGATACGGGTAGGGCGAGAGCTCGCGCTCGCTGCCCTCCGGCGGCTTGACCTTGCCGTTGCGGACGGCCTGGTTGAAGTCGTCGATGTGCCGGTACCCGAACGCGGCCAGGTCGTCGTACCGCAGGTCCATCTCCCGGACGACCCACTGGAGTGCCTCGGCGGCGCGCTTCGGGTTGGTGATGATCGGCGTGATCAGGTGCGGGATGCCCTCGTACGCGGTCAGCTCCACGCGCTTGGGGTCGACGAGCACCATGCGGACGTCGTCCGGGGTCGCCCGCACCATGACCGAGGTGATCAGGCAGTTGATGCACGACGACTTGCCGGAACCGGTCGCACCGGCCACCAGCACGTGCGGCATCTTCGCCAGATTGGCCATCACATAGCCGCCCTCGACGTCCTTGCCGAGCGCGACCAGCATCGGGTGGTCGTCCTCGGCCGCGTCCGCGAGGCGCAGTACGTCGCCGAGGTTCACCATCTCGCGGTCGGTGTTGGGGATCTCGATGCCGACCGCGGACTTGCCCGGGATCGGGGAGATGATCCGGACGTCGGGGCTGGCGACGGCGTAGGCGATGTTCTTGGCGAGCGCGGTGATCCGCTCGACCTTCACCGCCGGGCCGAGCTCCACCTCGTACCGCGTGACCGTCGGTCCCCGGGTGAAGCCGGTGACGGCGGCGTCGACCTTGAATTCGGTGAAGACGTTGGTCAGGGCCGCGACGATCGCGTCGTTGGCGGCGCTGCGGGTCTTGCCCGGACCGCCTCGTTCCAGCAGGTCGAGCGAGGGCAGCGAGTAGGTGATGTCGCCGGAGAGCTGGAGCTGTTCGGCGCGGGCCGGCAGCGGCTGGGACTGCGAGTCGGGCACCGGCTTCGTCAGATCGGGCACGCCGCCCGTGGCTGCCGACGGCTTCCCTCCCCCGGCGCCGGATTCGCCCTCCCTGGCGCCCGGCACGGGTGTGCCCTGGCGTTCGCGCTCGACGGAGACGCCCTGGGTGAGATCGGCGACGATCGGCGAGGGCGGCATGCCGTTGAGCACCGCCCCGTCGAGGGCCGCGGCAGCGGCCGCCGCCACGTCCACCGCGTCCAGGGTGCGGTTCATGGCGGGCTGCGCGGAGGGCCTGCGCGGCCGGCGGCGCTTGGAGAGCGCCTCGGCCTCGGCCTGGTCGGGGTCGTACTCGGCGGGCTCTTCGGAGCGGCGGCCCGGGGAGCGGCGGGAGCGGGCGGGAAGCTGCTCGCGCCACTGCTCCTCGTAGCGGTCGTCGTCGTTCTCCTCGTCCGCCTCGGGGTCGTACTCCGGGTGGATGAGGCCCAGCTTGGTGCCGAGCAGCCGGAGCCGTTGCGGAATGGCGTTCACCGGGGTGGCGGTGACGACCAGCAGCCCGAAGACGGTGAGCAGCAACAGCAGCGGTACGGCGAGGACCTCGCCCATGGTGTAGATCAGCGGCTTGGAGGCGGCCCATCCGATGAGCCCGCCCGCGTTCTGCATCGCCGTGGTGCCGTCCTCGCGGCCGGGCGATCCGCAGGCGATGTGGACCTGCCCGAGCACCCCGATGACGAGGGCGGAGAGCCCGATGACGATGCGCCCGTTGGCCTCGGGCTTCTCCGGGTAGCGGATCAGGCGTACGGCGATGACGCCGAGCAGTATCGGTACGAGGAGGTCGAGCCGGCCGAAGGCCCCGGTGACGAGCATCTCCACGAGGTCGCCGACGGGCCCGCGCAGATTCGACCAGGTGCCGGCGGCGACGACCAGCGCGAGGCCGAGCAGCAGCAGTGCGACGCCGTCCTTGCGGTGTGCGGGATCGAGCCCCTTGGCGCCACGCCCTATGCCGCGGAACGTCGCTCCGACGGCGTGGGCCGTGCCGAGCCAGACGGCGCGCGCCAGGCGGTACACACCACCGGTGGGCGACGGGGCGGGCTTGGGCGGGGCCGCCTTCTTCGCCGCGGTCTTCTTGGCGGGTGCCTTCTTCGCGGGCGCGGTCTTCTTGGCGGCGGTCTTCTTCGCGGGCGCGGCTTTCTTGGCCGGCCCCGCGGTACGGCCGACGCGCTTCGCGGTGCCCGCCGTGCCCTGGGAACCCTTGCCGGACGTACGTGAGGCCATGGTGCCGAGGTTACCGGTGTCGAAGGCTGTTAACACGAGCGCGTGCCGCTTCACCCGTCCGTGTCGCTGTACAGGGGCGGCGAACTGACGCGACCTCACCGCCGGGGATCCCGTTCACGGGCCATCGAACGGCGCCGCGCAAGGGGCAGTTGGGCCGGGGATCCAGGCAACCACCCGCCCCCGGCCGGAAGTCGCACCACCGGCGCTCCCCGGCACCCGGTCGCTACGGAACGGCCGCGGCGTTACGAGGGAAGGGTGGCCGTGCCGCTTCCGGTGCCGGGCTCCAGGGCGTCGAGCGCCCGGCGCAGCCCGGTGAGCTTCCGCTCCAGATGCGCTGCGGTGGCCACCGCAGCGGCGTCCGCCGACTCGTCGTCGAGCTGCTTGGAGAGCGCCTCGGCCTGCTCCTCGACGGCCGCCAGCCGAGCGGAGAGCTCGGCGAGCAGCCCGGCCGGCTCCCTGTCGTGGTCCCCACCGCCCGGATCGCCCTCGATCTGGAGCCGCAGCAGCGCCGCCTGCTCGCGCAGTTTGCAGTTCTTCATGTACAGCTCGACGAAGACCGAGACCTTGGCGCGGAGCACCCACGGGTCGAAAGGCTTCGAGATGTAGTCCACCGCGCCTGCCGCGTATCCCCGGAAGGTGTGATGCGGGCCGTGGTTGATCGCGGTGAGAAAGATGATCGGGATGTCCCGGGTCCGTTCCCGCCGCTTGATGTGCGCGGCGGTCTCGAAACCGTCCATGCCCGGCATCTGGACGTCCAGCAGAATGACCGCGAAGTCGTCCGTGAGCAGCGCTTTGAGCGCTTCCTCCCCTGACGATGCCCGGACCAGTGTCTGATCGAGCGCAGAGAGGATGGCCTCCAGCGCCAGCAGATTCTCCGGCCGGTCATCGACCAGGAGGATCTTGGCCTTCTGCACCATGGCCCGTCCTCCTCGCCCCGGAATTGCACCGGGCGCCGCCCCAGGGGACGACTCCCTTACGCCGTCCGTCCTTGTGCCGGTCATGGTAGCCGCACCCCGCCCGTCGCCACACCCTGTCACCGCGATGTCACTGTGCACACAGCCGAAACGCGGTGGGGGACGAGAAGGTTCCCCGTACGGCGCCTTCTCACACCCCCGCGAGCACAGTCGATCAGCAACTCGTCCGAAATCCCTTGATCAATGATCACTCTCCGCGCATCCACTGTTCCATTACGGAAAGAAGATGATCAGGATCGACAGGCTTGGTGACATAGTCGGAAGCGCCGGATTCGATCGCCTTCTCCCGGTCACCCTTCATCGCCTTCGCGGTCAACGCGACGATCGGCAGCCCGGCGAACTGCGGCATCCTTCGGATCGCCGCCGTCGTGGCATAGCCGTCCATCTCCGGCATCATGATGTCCATCAGTACGACCGTCACATCGTCGTGCTGTTCCAGGACTTCGATGCCCACGCGTCCGTTCTCCGCGTACAGCACCGAAAGCCCGTGCTGCTCCAGCACGCTGGTGAGCGCGAAGACGTTGCGGATGTCGTCGTCGACGATGAGCACCTTCTCGCCGCGGAACCGGAACGTCCTGCGGACCTCGGGCTCCTCCTGCCCGGCGAGCGTCCACGGCTCCGGCGGAGCCACCGGCGCGACGCTCCGGGGCGGCAGCGCGGGCCGCCGCTCCGCACTCCCCAGGCTCTTGCGGCGATGCCGCATCAGGCCGGCTGCACCACCCGCGTCCGGTGCCGCGGCCGCCGGGTCGGCACCCTGACCGGCCTCCGGCAGCAGCCCTTCCTCGGCCGCGACGCCGTGCCCCTCGATGGGACCGGGGCCGATCTGCGGATACCCCTGCGGCGGCAACTCGCTCGGGTGCAGCGGCAGATACAGCGTGAAGGTCGAACCGCGGCCCGGCTCACTCGCCGCATGGATCTCGCCACCCAGCAGCCGGGCGATCTCCCGGCTGATGGACAGCCCGAGCCCCGTGCCGCCGTACTTGCGGCTGGTCGTGCCGTCCGCCTGCTTGAACGCCTCGAAGATCACCAGCATCTTGCTGGAGGCGATCCCGATACCGGTGTCGGTGACCGAGAACGCGATCAGGTCGGCGTCCGCGTCACGCAGCGAGCCGGCCTCCAGGAGCTGCTCCCGGATGGCGTTCGGCACATCCTCGTTGGCGTGCCGGATGACAAGCTCGACCGCCCCGCTGTCGGTGAACTTCACCGCGTTGGAGAGGAGATTGCGCAGCACCTGCAGAAGCCGCTGCTCGTCCGTGTGGAGCGTCGCGGGGAGTTCCGGCGAGACCCTCACGGAGAAATCGAGCCCCTTCTCCGCGGTGAGCGGACGGAATGTCGCCTCCACGTAGTCCACCAGCTGAACCAGCGCGATCCGGGTCGGGCTGACGTCCATCTTGCCCGCCTCGACCTTCGTCAGGTCGAGAATGTCGTTGATCAGCTGGAGCAGGTCGGAACCGGCGCCGTGGATCGTCTCGGCGAATTCCACCTGCTTCGGCGAGAGATTGCCCTCGGCATTGTCCGCGAGCAGCTTGGCCAGAATGAGCAGCGAGTTGAGCGGCGTACGCAACTCGTGCGACATGTTCGCCAGGAATTCGGACTTGTAGCGCATCGAGACGGCGAGCTGCTCGGCGCGCTCCTCCAGAACCTGCCGGGCCTCCTCGATCTCGGTGTTCTTGACCTCGATGTCGCGGTTCTGCTGGGCCAGCAGTTCGGCCTTCTCCTCCAGTTCCGCGTTGGAGGCCTGGAGCGCCTTCTGCCGGTTCTCCAACTCCTGTGAACGGTCCCGCAATTGCTCGGCCAGCTCCTGCGACTGTTCGAGGAGCTTCTCGGTCTTCGTGTTGACGCTGATGGTGTTGACGCTCGTCGCGATCATTTCGGCGAGCTGGTTGAGGAAGTCCCGCTGGATGTGGGTGAACGGCTGGAACGACGCCAGCTCGATCACACCGAGCACCTTCCCCTCGAAAAGCACCGGCAGCACGATCACATGCGCGGGAGGTGCCTCGCCGAGACCGGAGGAGATCTTCAGATAGCCCGGCGGAACGTTGTCCACCTGAATGGTCCGCTTCTCCTCCGCGGCGGTGCCGATGAGCGTCTCGCCCGGCCGGAAGGACGTCGGCATCGAACCCGCCGAGTATCCGTAGCTGCCCCGCATGCAGAGTTCGTACGAGTTGTCCTTGTCGCTGTCCGTGCCGACCGCGCCGGTGTCCCCGGTCGGCATGGCCAGGAAGAACGCGCCGTGCTGCGCGGAGACGACCGGGGTCAGCTCGCTCATGATCAGCGAGGCCACGTCGTCCAGATCGCGGCGCCCCTGCATCAGGCCGGAGATCCGGGCGAGGTTGCCCTTGAGCCAGTCCTGTTCCTTGTTGGTCGCCGTGGTGTCGCGGAGGTTGGCGATCATCGTGTTGATGTTGTCCTGCAGGGCCTGGATCTCGCCGGCCGCGTCCACATCGATCTTCAGGTTGAGGTCGCCGCGGGTCACCGCCGTGGCGACGGCCGCGATGGCCCGCACCTGACGGGTGAGGTTCCCGGCCATCTCGTTCACCGACTCGGTGAGGTCGCGCCAGGTGCCGTCGACGTCCCGGACCCGGGCCTGACCGCCCAGCTGCCCCTCCGTGCCCACCTCGCGGGCCACCCGGGTCACCTGTTCGGCGAACGAGGACAGCTGGTCCACCATCGTGTTGATGGTGTTCTTCAGCTGCTGGATCTCGCCGCGCGCGTCGATGTCGATCTTCTTGGTGAGGTCGCCCTTGGCGATCGCCGTGGTGACCGCGGCGATCTGCCTTACCTGACCGGTCAGGTTGGACGCCATCGAGTTCACCGACTCGGTGAGGTCCTTCCACGTCCCCGAGACGCCCGGCACCCGTGCCTGGCCGCCCAGTTCGCCCTCGGTGCCCACCTCACGGGCAACCCTGGTCACCTCGTCCGCGAACGAGGACAGCGTCGTCACCATCGTGTTGACGGTGTCCGCGAGCTCCGCGACCTCGCCGCGCGCCTCGACGGTGACCTTCTTCCTCAGGTCGCCGTTGGCGACCGCCGAGGAGACCCGGGAGATGTTCCGCACCTGACTGGTCAGGTTGTTGGCCATCAGGTTGACGTTGTCGCTGAGGTCCTTCCAGATGCCGGTCGCACCGGGCACCCGCGCCTGACCGCCGAGGATGCCCTCGGTGCCCACCTCACGGGCGACCCGCGTCACCTCGTCCGCGAAGTTGAGCAGCTGGTCGACCATGGTGTTGACGGTCGTGACCAGTTCGAGGATCTCGCCCTTGGCGTCGACGGTGATCTTCTTGGAGAGATCGCCGTTGGCGACCGCGGTGGTGACCTCGGCGATGTTGCGGACCTGCATGGTCAGGTTGTTCGCCATGCCGTTGACGGACTGGGTGAGGTCCTTCCACGTACCGGACACCCCCTGCACCTCGGCCTGGCCGCCGAGCATGCCCTCCGTACCCACCTCGCGGGCGACCCTGGTGACCTGCTCGGCGAAGTTCGAGAGCTGGTCCACCATCGTGTTGATCGTGTTCTTCAGCTCCAGGATCTCGCCCCGAGCGTCCACGTCGATCTTCTGCGACAGGTCACCGCGCGCCACCGCCGTGGCGACCTGCGCGATGTTACGGACCTGAGCGGTCAGGTTGCCCGCCATGCCGTTCACCGAATCGGTCAGATCGCGCCACACGCCGGCCACGCCGGGCACCTGTGCCTGCCCGCCGAGCCGTCCGTCGGTGCCGACCTCGCGGGCCACCCTGGTCACCTGCTCGGCGAAGGCGGAGAGCTGGTCGACCATCGTGTTGATCGTGTTCTTCAGCTCCAGGATCTCGCCCCGAGCGTCCACGTCGATCTTCTGCGACAGGTCACCGCGCGCCACCGCCGTGGTCACCTGGGCGATCTGACGGACCTGCGAAGTCAGGTTCCCGGCCATGAAGTTGACGGAGTCGGTGAGCTCCTTCCAGGTGCCGGAGACGCCGTCCACCCGGGCCTGGCCACCGAGCCGGCCCTCCGTACCCACGTCACGCGCCATCCGCGTCACCTGGTCGGCGAAGTTCGAGAGCTGGGCGACCATCGTGTTGACGGTGTTCTTCAGCTCCAGCATCTCGCCCGCGACATTCACGGTGACCTTCTGCGACAGATCACCGTTGGCCACCGCGGTCGTCACCTGCGCGATGTCCCGCACCTGCCCCGTGAGGTTGCGGAACGCCGCGTTCACCGAGTCGGTGAGGTCTTTCCACGTCCCCGCCGCACCGGGCACCTCGGCCTGACCGCCCAGCCGGCCTTCAAGACCGACCTCCCGGGCCACCCGGGTCACTTCCGAACCGAAGGACTGCAGCTGGTCCACCATCGTGTTGACGGTGTTCTTCAGCTCCAGCATCTCACCGGCCACATCCACGGTGACCTTCTGCGTCATGTCACCGTTGGCCACCGCAGTGGTCACCTGAGCGATGTCCCGCACCTGGGTCGTCAGGTTCCGGAAGACCGTGTTCACCGAGTCGGTGAGGTCCTTCCAGGTACCGGCCGCCCCCGGCACCTTCGCCTGACCGCCGAGCAGACCCTCGCCACCGACCTCACTGGCCACCCGGGTCACTTCGTCCGCGAAGAGCCGCAGCGTGTCGGTCATCTGGTTGATGGTCTCGGCCAGTTGCGCGACCTCGCCGCGGGCACTCACCGTGACCTTCTGGGACAGGTCGCCGTTGGCGACCGCCGTGGTCACCTCGGCGATCCCTCGCACCTGGGAGGTGAGGTTCCCGGCCATCGTGTTGACGGAGTCGGTCAGGTCCTTCCACACACCCGCCACACCCGGCACGGTCGCCTGACCGCCGAGCTCGCCCTCCGTGCCCACCTCGCGGGCGACCCGGGTCACCTCGGAGGAGAACGACGAGAGCTGGTCGACCATGGTGTTCACGGTGTTCTTCAGCTGGAGCATCTCACCGGCCACATGGACGGTGACCTTCCGCGAGAGATCGCCCTTGGCGACCGCCGTCGTCACCAGGGCGATGTCGCGCACCTGCGCGGTCAGCCGGTACGCCATGGTGTTCACGGAGTCCGTGAGGTCCTTCCACGACCCGGACATCCCGCGTACCTGGGCCTGTCCGCCCAGCTTGCCCTCGGTACCCACCTCGACCGCGACCCGCGTCACCTGCTCGGTGAACGCCGACAGCTGGTCGACGAGGCTGTTGACCGTACGGGCGACCTTCAGGAACTCGCCGCGCAGCGGCCGTACCGTCTCGTCCGACGTGTGCGACCGCAGTTCCATCCGCTGTTCGAGATCACCGTCGGCCACCGCCGACAGCACCCGTCCGACCTCCGAGACCGGGCGGGCCAGATCGTCGACCAGCTCGTTGGAGGCGTCGATCGCGGCGGCCCAGGAGCCCTCGCAGGCGCCCGTCTCCAGCCGCTCGGTGAGCTTCCCCTCGCGTCCGACCATCCGCCGTACCCGGGCCAGCTCGCCGGTCAGATGCAGATTGCGGTCGGCGACCTCGTTGAAGACCGCCGCGATCTCCGCCATCACACCGTCGCCCGAGACGGTCAGACGCCTGCGGAAATTCCCGTCGCGCATCGCCACGAGCCCCGCCAACAGTCTGTTGAGCGCCGCCGCGTCGACATCGATGGTTCCATTGCGCTGTTTCTTCACGGACTGTCCGCCTTTTGTGCGCGTGCCTTCGCCCCGCGCCGCCACGCCAGACTCCACCGTGTCCCTCCCGCAGGGGTTGACCGTATCGCTCGGGCCTTGTCTGGGAGCTTGCCCAGTTCTTCTTCGGCTCATCGCCACAGCCCACCGTCGACGGGTGACCATGGGGACGTCAAATCGTTGAAACGTACCAGGCCGGACGCAGCCGGGGTGCAACCTCCAATGGTTGTCCCGCATCCCTCTGTCGGGAAGGCCACACTTGTCCGGTCACAGGTCGGTTCCTGTCCGCTCCTGTCCGAAGTCGCCCCTCGTGTACCCGGCACACAGACCGAGCGTCTAGCCTGGCAGGCGAATCGAAGCGGCGAGAAACGGGCACAGGACTCGGGGAAGCGACGAGACACCACATGGGGAGTTCTGTGATCACCGCGCGTGCGGCCGCCACCTTCGACCCGGTCGGGCGCTCCGTCGCGACCGCCCGCGCCTTCGTCCGCGACACCCTCCAGGGGTGGGGCTACACGGACGTCGTCGACGACGCGGTCGTCCTCACCAGCGAGCTGGTGACCAACGCCGTGGTCCACGCGGGCACCGCCGCCGACGTGCTCTGTCTGCGCACGGAGG
This sequence comes from Streptomyces sp. NPDC127117, assembly GCF_042677325.1. Taxonomy (NCBI): domain Bacteria; kingdom Bacillati; phylum Actinomycetota; class Actinomycetes; order Kitasatosporales; family Streptomycetaceae; genus Streptomyces; species Streptomyces sp. NPDC127117. The sequence goes on along the minus strand of NZ_JBHXTM010000020.1, from coordinate 3,680 downwards.
ACGGCGTCCGGATCGAGGTCTCCGACCACTATCCGGAACGCGAGATCCCGCTCCAGAGCACGGGCCCGGACTTCGGCAACCCCGACCGCGAGAACGGCCGCGGACTGCTGCTCTGCGCGGCACTCGCCACCCGGTGGGGCGTCGAGTACTCGCCCACCCGCAAACATGTCTGGTTCCAGCTCGATCTTCCCGAACGCCCGGTGGGCATCCGCTCGGCGGGCCCGCTCCTCCCCGTGGGTCTCCTCCCGGTCGCCGACGAGCGCGTCCGGGTGGCGGTCGTCCAGATCGAAAGCTCGGGCGCCATCGCCGCGTGGAACGAGGACGCCGCGTTCCTCTTCGGCCACACCGCGGAACAGGTCACCGGAAAGCAGCTCACCGACTTCACCGCCTGGCCCCAGACTCCCGGCACCAACACGGGCATCGTCGACGCGCTCCAGCTCTCGCGCTGGGAGGGCAGTTACGGGATCCGCGGCGCCGATGGCCGGATCATCCCCGTCTACGCCTCGCACCTGCGGGTCCGCGACACCCGCGGCGAACCCTCGACCGTCTGCCTGCTCGTTCGCGACTACGAACGCGCGGTGCTCCAGTCGCCGGCCCGCACACCGGTGTCCGACACGAACACCGAGAGCGGCAAGACCGACCCGTTCGAGATCTTCATCGGATCCCCCGCCCCCGACGACCTCGACGGCCTGCTCCAGCGCACGGTCGAGCGGGCCCGCGACATGCTCGACGCCGACGCGGCCTTCCTCCTGCTGGCGACGGACGACGAAACGGAACTGGAGGTACGGGCCACCACCGGTCTGCCCTCCGCCCGCCAGCGTTTCGCCCGCGTCCCGGTGGAGGCCGGAACGGGACGGTACGGATCCGCCCGGATGCCCGCCGTCCACGAGGACCTGGACAACGTTCCGGGCGCCGTACCGCTGCTCGGCGGGACCGGGATGCGTTCCGTCGTCACCGTCCCGCTGAAGGTCGAGGGGCGGCTCACGGGCTCCCTGGGTGTCGCGGCCGAGGCAGCCGGCCGCTACTCGAACGAGGAGGCCCTGCGCCTTCAGTTCGCCGCGGACCGGATCGCGCTCGCGGTCGAGTCGGCCCGCCTGGGCGAGCTGGAACGGCTCCGCCGCGGCTCGCTCTCCTTCCTCGTCGAGGCCTCCGACCTGCTCGCCGGCACCCTCGACCGGGACCAGACCCTGGCGCTGATGGCCCAGATGACGGTTCCCACCCTGGCCACCTGGTGCGCCGTTTACACGATCGCCGACCAGTCGTCCGACCCGTACCTCTCCTATGTGCTGCACGAGGACGAGGAGCGCATCGACGGCCTCAAGGCCCTGCTCTCCAAGATCGCGCCCCCGGACCCGGTGCCGACCCCGGGAGCGCGCGTCTGGGCCGCCCCGTCCGAGGCGGCCCACCAGGCGGCCCTGCGCACGTCCATGCGCACTCTCGGCCTCGGTGAGACCGGCAGGCTCGGCGAACCGGGCAGGCTCGGCCCCGGAATCCGTACGACGCTGGCCACCGCGGCCGCCGTGGGCGGGGAGACGGTGGTCCTGCCGCTCGTGGCCCGCAATCGCGTCATCGGCATGCTCACGCTCGGAAAGCCTTCCGACGACCACTTCCGCCAGGAGATCCTGGAACTGGCCGAGGACCTCTCCCGCCGCGCCGCCCTGGCTCTCGACAACGCGCGCCTCTATTCGGAGCGCATGGCGATCAGCCAGTCCCTGCAGCGCAGTCTGCTGCCGCCGGGGCTGCCCGAGGTCCCCAACGTCGAGATCGAGGTCATCTATCGCGCGGCCGGTGAGGGCAACGAGGTCGGCGGCGATTTCTACGACGTCTTCCCGATCCGCGACGGCGCCTACGGCTTCGCCATCGGTGACGTATGCGGTACGGGGCCGGAGGCCGCGGCCGTCACGGGCCTCGCCCGCCACGCCCTGCGCCTCCTCGCCCGCGAGGGCTTCGGCGGCCCGGCCGTCCTGGAGCGCCTCAACGCCGCCATCCTCGACGAGGGCGCCCGCAGCCGCTTCCTGACCCTCCTGTACGGCGAGCTGTGGCCCCAGGAGGACGGCAGCGCACTCCTGAAGGTGGTCTGCGCGGGGCACCCGCTGCCGCTGCGCCTGCGTCAGGACGGCTCGGTCGAAGCGGCGGCCGAGCCTCAGCCCCTGCTGGGCGTCATCGAGGACCTCGACCTTTACGAGCAGACGGTCACCCTCGCCCCGGGCGATGTCCTGCTGTGTGTCACCGACGGCGTCACGGAGCGCCGGGAGGGCACCCGCATGCTCGGCGACGACGGTCTGGCCGAGGTCCTGGCGACCTGCACCGGCCTCACGGCGGGTGCGGTGGCGGCTCGCATCCTGCGGGCCGTGGAACGCTTCGCCGCCGAGCCGGCCTCGGACGACATGGCCATCCTCGCCATGCGCGTCCCGGAACCGCCCGCCGCCCAGGGCCTGTAGTACACCGACGCCCCTGCGGCCCGTGGCGGACCTGCGGCTGCCATTGTCATCGCCATGGACGACGACTGGTATCTGCAAGCGGGCAGTGGGGCACGGTTCGACTGGGGCCCCACGGGCGCCGAACGGCTCTCGTCAGCGGTCGCGTGTCTGGTGGTGGTCGACGTGCTGTCGTTCACCACCTCGGTGACGGTGGCCGTGGAGTCCGGTATTCGGGTGTTCCCGTACGCCTGGCGTGACGCGTCGGCATCGGTCTTCGCCGGCCGCGTGGACGCGCGATTGGCCGTGGGACGGCGCATGGCCACATCGGCGTCGCCCTGGTCGCTGTCACCGGCGGCTCTGAAGGACGCGCCTTTCACCCCACGGTTGGTCCTGCCCTCTCCCAACGGTTCGTCGATCTCCGCCGCGGCGGGTGGTTCGACGGTCGTCGCGGGCTGTCTGCGCAATGCGACGGCGGTGGGCCGTTGGCTCGCCCGCAATGGTTACGGGACGTCAGCCCGCCCGGTTGCCGTGATCGCCTCCGGCGAGCGCTGGCCGGACGGCAGCCTGCGTCCCGCCCTGGAGGACCTGTTGGGCGCGGGAGCCGTTCTCTCGGCGCTCAGGAAGCATCGTGGCGGTCCCTTGTCGCCCGAGGCGGCCACAGCGGCCGCATGCTTCGAGACGACGCCGGATGTCATCGCCGCGGTGACCGCCTGCGCATCCGGGCAGGAACTCGTCTCGGGTGGCTTCCCCGACGACGTACGTATCTCAACGGAGTTGGACGTCTCCGACACGGTGCCGGTCCTGACCGACGGGGCATTCACAGCAGCCGGATAACTTCCGCACCAACAGGAAAGGCCCCCGCCAGCTGGCGGGGGCCTTTCCTGTTCTTCGGAGCCCCAATGCGGAATCGAACCGCAGACCTTCTCCTTACCATGGAGACGCTCTACCGACTGAGCTATTGGGGCGTGCTGCGCTGTGCAACGAGATAAAGCATACCCCGAACTCGGGGATGCTCAAAACCACTGGCCGCAGACGACTCTGACGAGTCCTCACCGCACCCAGCGCCGCCCCACACCTGACCATGTGGGACCTGACCGGGCGAGGCCCGGCCGGCCCGTGCTCGCCGCCATCGGCCGGACCGTGAACGCAGAAAAGCCCCGTGTCTACAAGGACACGGGGCTTTCCCGTAAAAGGAGTTCGGCGGCGTCCTACTCTCCCACAGGGTCCCCCCTGCAGTACCATCGGCGCTGAAAGGCTTAG
>NZ_JBHXTM010000019.1:0-152416 GCF_042677325.1 Streptomyces sp. NPDC127117 | reverse complement strand
CCCTTTCGGGGGCGCCCTCCGCCGTTTCGCACATCTGACGGTTTACGGCTCGAACTTGTAGCCCAGGCCGCGCACCGTCACCAGGAAGCGCGGCGCTCCCGGGTCGGGCTCGATCTTGGCGCGCAGACGCTTGACGTGGACGTCGAGGGTCTTGGTGTCACCCACGTAGTCCGCGCCCCACACCCGGTCGATCAGCTGCATGCGGGTCAGGACCCGGCCCGCGTTGCGCAGCAGCATCTCCAGCAGGTCGAACTCCTTGAGCGGGAGGTCGACCTTGCCGCCGGCGACGGTGACGACGTGACGGTCCACGTCCATCCGCACCGGACCCGCCTCCAGGGCGGCCGGGGTGACCTCCTCCGGCTCGCCTCGGCGGCGCAGCACGGCACGGATCCGGGCGACCAGTTCCCGCGAGGAGAACGGCTTGGTCACGTAGTCGTCGGCTCCTATTTCCAGGCCGACGACCTTGTCGATCTCGCTGTCCTTCGCCGTGACCATGATCACGGGGACATTGGACCGGCTGCGCAGCTGACGGCAGACCTCCGTGCCGGGCAGACCCGGCAGCATCAGGTCGAGCAGTACGAGGTCGGCGCCGTTGCGCTCGAACTCGTCAAGCCCGTCCGGGCCCGTGGCCGCGATGGCGACCTCGAAGCCTTCCTTGCGGAGCATGTAGGACAGGGCGTCGCTGAAGGATTCCTCATCCTCGACGACAAGCACTCGGGTCACGGAAGGACCTCCGGGGCAGGGAATGGTTCAAGGGTGTCGGGGTGAGCGGGTCCATGGGGGCCGCCCTCGTCGCCGTTGACGACGGGCGGTCCGTCCGAGCTGCGGTCCCGTTCCCGTACGGAGCCCGCTTCGGGCAGCCGCAGGGTGAAGGTGGAGCCCTGGCCCTCCGAGCTCCAGACCGTGACCTCCCCGCCGTGCGAGGCGGCCACGTGCTTCACGATGGCGAGGCCGAGGCCGGTACCACCGGTGGCCCGTGAGCGGGCCGGGTCGACGCGGTAGAAGCGTTCGAAGACCCGCTCGCGGTCCTTCTCCGAGATGCCGATGCCCTGGTCGGTCACGGCTATCTCGATCTGGTCCCCGCCCGGTACGGACAGTCGCCTGGCGGCGATGCCCACTCGGGTGCGGGCGGGACTGTAGTTGACGGCGTTCTCGACGAGATTGCCGAGCGCCGCGGCGAGCTGGCCGCGGTTGCCCCAGATACGGAGCTCCGCGGTACCGCCCGCCGCCATGGTGATCTGCTTCGAGCCGGCCTGCTGGCGGCAGCGGTCGATGGCCTCGGCCACCAGTTCGTCCACCCGTACCGGCTCGGCGTCCTCCAGCGGGTCGTCGTTCTGCACCCGCGAGAGATCGATGATCTCCTGTACGAGGTTGGTCAGCCGGGTCGCCTCGATCTGCATCCGGCCCGCGAAGCGTTCCACCGCCTCCGGGTCGTCCGAAGCGTCCATCACGGCCTCGGAGAGCAGCGAGAGCGCACCGACCGGGGTCTTGAGCTCATGGCTGACGTTGGCGACGAAGTCACGCCGTACCGCCTCTATCCGCCGGGCCTCGGTGAGGTCCTCGACCAGCAGGAGCACCAGCCGGGAGCCGAGCGGGGCGACCCGGGCGGAGACCGCGAGGGCCTCGCCGCGGCCCGTACCGCGCCGCGGAAGGTCCAGTTCCACCTGCCTTATCTCACCGTCACGGCGGGTGTCCCTGGCCATGTTCAGCATCGCCTCGACGGCGAGCCGCCCGCCCCTGACCAGTCCCAGCGCGTAGGCGGCGGAGCTGGCCTTGACGACGCTGTCGCTCTCGTCGAGCACCACCGCCGAGGAGCTGAGCACGGACAGGACCGTGTCCACCCCGGGCGGCAGGGGTGCGTTGCTGTCGGGCCGCATGGAGGTTCGCGTCGGCTTCTTCTGGTCGCGCTCGCTCCAGCGGAACGCAAGCATGGCGATCACGCCGGTACACGCACCGCCGATCGCCGCAGCTGCGGCGACTGCCGCGTTCACGTCCATACGTCAAGGTTATGCGGGTACCGGAGGACTCTCCCAGCCATCCGGGTGCCTATCCGAACACTCGTCGCCCAGAGTTCACCGAGGGGCAAGGGTTGGTTCACTTGGGCGGCCGGAACCCGACGCGTAGGCCACCCAGGGTGGCAGCGTGGGGTTCGAACCTGGCCCCGGCCTTACACAGAGGACTGGAGAGGGACTTCCATGCGTGACGCGTACCACGAGGAACTCGACTCGATCGGAGAAGGGCTGGTCGAGATGGCCCGGCTCGTCGGGTCGGCGATCGGCCGGGCGACGACGTCCATGCTCGATGCGGATCTCAAGCTCGCGGAGAGCGTGATCGCCGCCGACCAGAAGGTCGACGACCTTCAGCACGACCTGGAGGCGCGGGCCATCGCCCTGCTCGCGCGTCAGCAGCCCGTGGCGACGGATCTGCGCATCGTGGTCACCTCCCTGCGGATGAGCGCCGACCTGGAGCGCTCGGGCGACCTCGCCCAGCACGTCGCCAAGCTGGCCCGGCTGCGGTTCCCGCAGTCGGCGGTCCCGCACGACCTGCACGCCACCATCCTGGAGATGGGGCAGCTGGCGCAGCGCCTGATGGCCAAGGCGGCCGAGGTGATCATCACCAAGGACGTCGACCTGGCGCTCCAGCTGGAGCAGGACGACGACGAGATGGACCTGCTGCACCGCACGCTGTTCCAGCACCTGATGGACGACCGCTGGAAGCACGGCATCGAGACGGCCGTCGACGTGACACTGCTCGGCCGCTACTACGAGCGCTTCGCGGACCACGCGGTGTCGGTCGCCAAGCGGGTCGTGTACCTGGTGACGGGCGAGCACGCCGACGAGATCCAGCAGCAGACGCCGGTGGAGGGCGCGTAACCGCGGCACGTGATCGAGGCGCGTCGCCGGGCCCGTCGCCGAAGCCCGTCGCCGAGGCGCGTCGTCGAAGCGCGTCGTCGAAGCGCGTCGTCGAGGCGTGTACGGGCGTGCGTGGGCGCATCGGGTAGCACAAGTGTCTCTGCGCATGTGCGCCGTTGATGCGCCCGCCGTGGTGGGCATGCAATGGGGTGGGGCGGCACGCCTTGTCCGTACGCCCCGGTCGCACCCGCGTTCTCGTGGCGTGCGGCCCTGTCGTATGCCTTGAGGAGGAACCATGGCCGATTCCCCCACGACCGACCCGCAGCAGGAGGCACCCGCGGAGGTGGTGCACCTGACCCTGCTCGGCGCCTGCGGCTGCGGCTCGGGCTGCGGCTGCGGCTGCCAGTCCGGGGCCCCGTGCCAGTGCGGTGGCTGCAGCGGCTGACCGGCTGCCACGGAATACCGAACGCGCCCCGCGCGGAGCCGAACCGCTCCGCGCGGGGCGCTCCCGGGTGCGGCTCTCAGCCCGCCCGCTCGACGGCGGGCCCGGTGCCGGCGGCGGCATCGGCCCCGGAAGCGACCGCGGCACCGCTCTCCGCCACCCGGCTGCCGCCCTCGGGCGCCACCGCGTCCTCCCCCGGCAGGTTCCGCATCAGCAGCCAGTACCCCAGCGCGGCCCCGGTCCCCAGGACGGCGCACGCGCTCCACAGCCACTGGGCCCCGAACCGGTCGATCACCAGGCCCGACATCAGCGGCGCGATCAGCGCGGCCGCGGACCACGACATCGTGTACATGCCCTGGTAGCGGCCCCGGCCCCGGGCGGGCGACAGCCGGACCACCAGGCTGCTCTGGATCGGCGCGTTGACGATCTCGGCGACCGTCCAGACGCAGATGGTCAGCGCGTAGACGGCGACCGACCCGGCAAACGCGGTCAGCCCGAACCCGTACCCCGCCAGCAGCGACGACACGATGAGCAGCCGGCGCGGATCGCGGTGCTGGATGAAGCGGGTGACGGGGATCTGGAGCACCACGATCAGCACCCCGTTGACGGCGACGGCGGCACCGAAGTCGGAACTGGAGAACCCGTCCGCCCCCATGGCCACCGGCAGCCCCACGTACCCCTGCTGGAAGATCAGGGCGATGACGAAGGACAGCCCGACGACGCTCATGAACCGGCCGTCGCGCAGCACCGTGGAGAGCCGGACCTCGTCCGCGCCGTCGTCCACCGCGCGCCCGGACACCACCGGCTTGTCGGGCCGCGACTCGGGCACCTTCATGAAGACCACGACGGCGCAGAACAGCGTCATCGCGGCCTCTCCGAGGAACCCGGCGAGATAGCTGTACTCGGCGACGAACCCGGCGCCGGCCGAGGAGACGGCGAAGCCGAGGTTGATGGCCCAGTAGTTGAGCGAGAAGGCCCGCACCCGGTCCTCGGGCCGGACGATGTCGGCCATCATCGCCTGCACGGCGGGCCGCGACGCGTTGCTGGCCATGCCGACGAAGAAGGCGACCGTGGCGATCGCCACCGGGTGGACCATGAACCCGAGCACGGCCACGGACACGGCCGTCGACGTCTGTGCGATGAGCATGGTGGGCCGGCGGCCGAGCCGGTCGGTCATCACCCCCGCCCCGAGCGAGGAGACGACCCCGCCGAGCCCGTGCAGCGCGACGACCAGACCGGCGTACGAGGCCGAGTAGCCCCGGTCCAGGGTCAGGTAGAGCGCCATGAAGGTGGCGACGAACGCTCCGAGGCGGTTGACCAGCGTGCTGGTCCACAGCCACCAGAACTGCCTGGGGAGCCCGGACACGGATTCGCGTGCGGCCCGTCTGAGACCGGCGACAGACATACGGAATCCCCCCAGGGAAGTACGGAACGGACAGCGCCGGTAAGAGGCCCAGCTGCTGTCCGAACGTTACGAATCCCGGATTCCGGTACGCCACTCAATTGACGTCTGCCGTCAATCGTCGCCGCTCCAGGCCGCCGGAGGGCCCGCTCTGCCGCCTCCGGGCCCGCCCGCTGTCCGCCCTGTGACCGGCCGCGCGGCGCCCGTACGGGTTCGATTACGCTCGGACCCATGGCCGACGCACCGTACAAGCTGATCCTCCTCCGCCACGGCGAGAGCGAATGGAACGCGAAGAACCTGTTCACCGGCTGGGTGGACGTCAACCTCACGGAGAAGGGCGAGAAGGAGGCAGTCCGCGGCGGTGAGCTGCTCAAGGACGCCGGTCTGCTCCCCGATGTCCTGCACACCTCCCTCCAGAAGCGCGCCATCCGCACCGCGCAGCTCGCGCTGGAGTCCGCGGACCGCCACTGGATCCCGGTCCACCGCTCCTGGCGGCTGAACGAGCGCCACTACGGCGCCCTGCAGGGCAAGGACAAGGCCCAGACGCTCGCCGAGTTCGGCGAGGAGCAGTTCATGCTCTGGCGCCGCTCCTACGACACCCCGCCGCCCGCCCTGGAGGACGGCACCGAGTTCTCGCAGAGCGACGACCCGCGCTACGCGTCGATCCCGCCGGAGCTGCGCCCGCGCACCGAGTGCCTCAAGGACGTCGTCGACCGCATGCTGCCGTACTGGTACGACGACATCGTGCCGGACCTGCTCGACGGCCGGACCGTCCTGGTCGCCGCCCACGGCAACAGCCTCCGGGCCCTGGTCAAGCACCTCGACGGCATCTCCGACGCCGACATCGCGGGCCTGAACATCCCGACCGGCATCCCGCTCGTCTACGAGCTGGACGCCGACTTCCGCCCGCTGAAGCCGGGCGGCACCTACCTCGACCCGGACGCGGCGAAGGCCGCCATTGAGGCCGTGAAGAACCAGGGCAAGAAGAAGTAAGTAGAGCCGAAGTAGCCCCCACCTGCGAGTTTCCCGTGAGGTGGGGGCTTTTTGGTGCGCTGGGCCGTCTGTGGACTGCGGGTGGGATTCAGGGCATTGTCAAGGGTTCCGGAGCGCATCGGTGAACGACGGTATGACCGGTATGCTGGTCCCGCCTCGTCTGAACCTCCCCTGAACTCCGCGTTAGAACGCGTGAGTTCCAAGGCTCCGGCCCGATGAGTGGGCCGGTTGGAGGAGAAGGGAGGCGGTAGAGGTGAGTCTTGAGAAGGACAAGCCCCGCGGGTGGACCAGTGCCGAGAGGTGGCAGGTCTGGCTCGCAGGAGGTGGCCTACTCGTAGCCATTGCTACCAGCGTGATGCAGTTCGCTCGATGAGCGGGTCACGCGCGAGGTCGGTCGCGACCGGGAGCTGCACATGCAGCGAGCCCGGTCTACTGATAGGCGACCGGGCTCGCTGACTGCATGAGGGCCTGGATCTGGTTGCTGCCGGATCCAGGTCCTCGGTCGTTCTAGTCTTCGCAGCTCTTGTGAGCCACCTAGATCCGGATGAAGCCAACTAGATCCATCTAGAGCTAACTAGAGCTAACTAGATCCGAGTCTCCCACGCGTAACTAATACTCTCAAGTTTCTGTCCTTGTGATCCGGGTTCTTATTCGAGTGGTCTTCGGACTCTTCTCTTCTTCGACTCGAACCTCACTGACGTGCTGATCCACGTCATCTAGTAGTCCTTCACGAGTACGAAGAACCGTTACCCTCGTCGCTTCTCCCCTCAGCCCTGCCAAGCACCGAGGCCACAGCCCTCCGGGCCCGCTCCTGGCTCGACGGCATCAGGTGTGCATGCACCCGCAGCGTCAGGCCAGGGTCGGAGTGCCCGAGGCACTCGGCGAGCGCCTTGATGTTCTCCCCGGCGTTCAACAGCACCGAGGCGTAGACGTGGCGCATGGCATGCATGCCGTTCTCGCGTGACTCTGCGTGCGGAGCGCCAGCCGCCGGGAGCGGGTTGCCGCCGCCCGAGGCAAGAGCCGCTTTCCACACCTCCTCGTTCAGCGAGATACGCCAGGCATGACCGCCGCACGGCCCAATGAAGATGAGTCGCTTGGTCACCAGCGGTCCGACCTTCCACAGCAACGTGATCTCGACCGGCAGGAACTGCCTCATAGTTCCCGCAGCACGTCAGCGACAGGGCCAGGGAGCCATACGTCCCGCAACTTGCCGCCCTTGGGCGGAGCGAAGACAGGCTTACTGCGGCTCGGTTTGAGCTGCTGGACTCGTGCAACCTGTCCGAGCTGAAGTCGATCGCGTCCACCGCGACGCCCAGGATCTCGTCTTGCCGGAGGCCGCAACCGCCGCCCAGGTCGACCATCGCTTGGTACCGGTCGGGCATTCCCGCGCGCACGGCGAAGAGCCATCGGAGCTGCGACTCCGCCTAGGCTGCCTCTGAGCCGTCCAAGGTTGCTCAACAGCGCCCAGTGACGACCGATGACGCCCACTCACCTGCAACAGATCAGCTTCTCCACCTGCGAAAGCCCTGATCGGTGACATCTCCCGCAAGGCCCGGGGCAAGAAGACGCGGGTTTTCGTGATCAAACCTCCCACCTACCGCATATGGCGATGGTGGGGGCGTTCATACGGGCTGGGTCCACTCTGAGCCCTCAGCACGCTTGCCATCGCCGCCCCCTTGCTCGGACTTCCTGAAGGGGCTCTCTTGCCCGTCCTGGCGGGCGTCGGAATCCTCCAGCTCGTCGCCGCATTCCGCCGGAAGTACCGCCAGTAACTCGACCTGCTGCCCTGCTTCCAGGGCCCGTGGCTGTCTCGCCGGCAGGTCAGGGAGGGGCATGCCCCTCTGGCCAGGGGCGAAAGACCGGCCCACCAGACCCAGGGCCAGAAGTAACCCGAAGCGTCATCGAGGCCCCTGCCCGGACTTTCGTCGCCGGGCGGGGAATTCAGCGTTGGAGCCTGCGCCCCGCGATCCTCTGTCGCGGGAGCGCTTCACTCCCCCTGCGGCCAGGCATCAGCAAGTACGAAGGCCACTACCGCCCCGCCGAAACGACTGGGCCCCGAATGCCAGGAATCGGCGATCAAGTCGACCAGAAGCAGCCCGCGCCCGTGTACGTCGTCGGCGTCGGGGTGCCTGAGACGCACGTCCGCCGGGAAGCCCGGGCTGTGCACCTCGACGCGGAGCGAGGTGTCGTCCCTGAACCACTCCACCCGCACCAGCCACGATTCATCGGCGTACCCATGGTGGATGGCGTTGGTCACCAGCTCCGAGAGCATCAGGGAGCAGTCGTCGACGGAACAGGCCGGGTTGTACGGAGCGATGAATTTCCGGAACCACCGCCGTGCGCGGGGAACCGACTCCGGAACCGGGTGCAAGGTCATCGCGCCGAGCCGAGGTGAGTCCTTGCAGGGGTAGCGGTCGATCACGTAAGCCATTCGCGCTCACTCCTTCATCGCCACCATCGCAGTCGAGGCAGCGCCGCTTCGATTTGGCACGGGTACGGTCGGCGGACGCCAGGGACGTATGCGAGCCGACATGGCTCCGGCCACCGGCCCACCACCCCGCACCCATGAAGTGGCCTTAGCCACTTACTGGATAGTGGCATTAGCCACTTGCGGCACGCAAGCGATTCCCCGGAGTGAACAACCATCAGGTGAGCGGGTACCCCTGCTCGAACGCCCAGCGATCCGGCGGGTAGGTGGCTTCGGCGAACTCCAGCGGCCGGTCCTGGACATCGAAGACGACGTGGTGCACCACCAGCACCGCCGCGTCCGGCTCAAGCCGCAGATCCGCCGCCTCCTGCCCGGTCGCGCGGCGAGCGCACATGCGGTCCTCGGCATAGCTCCCCCGCCGCCCCGTCATGTTCTCGACGTACATCAGGGTGCCCTGCTGGATCCGTTCCGACTCCAGCAGTTTGGGCGCCCGCTGCCCGATCTCCGGCGCGAACCACGAAGTGGACAAGGTGATGGGGCCATCCTGATTGTTGGTGACCCGCCGCCGGTGCACCGCCCGCCGATCCTTCGCCAGCCCCAACGCCTCGGCCACGTGGCCCGGTGCGTCCAGCCACCCGGCCGAGGTGATCTCCGCGTACTCGCCCGGCGTGTAGATCTTCCCGGTCTGCCTGGCCCGTCCGTACAGCTCGCGTGCCCGCCGGTTCACTTCGAGACTCCGCACGTACGTCCCGGAACCCTGCCGCTTCTCGACGAGCCCCTGGTGGCTCAACGCTTCCAGCGACCGGGCGGCCGTCGGCCGGGACACCTTCCAGTCCGCCGCCAGTTGCCGTTCCGAGGGAACCTCGTCACCCGGCCGCAGGTCGCCCCGAAGGATCTGATCACGAATAAAGTGCGCGATCTGGAGATACTTCGGCTGCGCCTCCTCAATCTGAGGCATGTCCCCTCCTCATCCAAGTGGCTATGACCTCTGGCCACTATAGGGTGAGCGGTCAACACAGGCCCCGTACTCTTGCGCCCATGACGCGGTTGATCGTCGCAGCGGGCGGCGGAGGTGACGCGCTCGCCGCCGCGATGCTTCACGCCACTATCTACGGTGACGACGAGCGGGCAGTGATCCTCACCTACGCGTGGGACCGCTTGCTGATCGACCCGCTACCGGGCCCCCGAGGAGCCGACGATTTCGTCGGCCTCGAACCGCTCGCACCGGCCGTCCAAATGGTGTCGGCAACGGCCCGTCCGATCCCGCCGGCGGGCTCCACGCTCCCCCGTCTCGCGGCAGAACTCCCGTACACGTTCGCACTGATCGACCCGGTCCGCGGAGCCGAAGGCATCGCCCGTCAGCTCGTCAGCCTCGTCGACGACCTTCGGCCGACCTCGGTCGATCTCCTGGACGTCGGTGGCGACGTACTGGCCCGGGGCGACGAGCCGACCCTCAAGAGCCCGCTGGCCGATTCCCTGACGCTGGCAGCGTGCAGTCGGACAACCCTGCCCGTCCGCCTGCTGGTCGCGGGCCCAGGTCTGGACGGCGAGCTCTCGTACGAGGAACTACGCGGCGTACTGGGCCCCGTCGTCCACACCTTCGCGGCGACGGACACCGCCTCGATCGACTCCGCCCTGCACTGGCACCCTTCCGAGGCAACCGGCATGCTCGCGGCCGCCGCCCGAGGCGTACGCGGCACGTGCGAGATCCGGGACGCCGGGCTTCCCGTCCCCCTCACCGACGCGAGCCCAACGGTCCACGAGGTGGACCTGGACAAAGCCTTGCGCCGCAACACGCTGGCCCGCGCCCTTGCGTCGACCACCGCCCTGGCCGAAGCGGAAGCCCTCAGCCGCGAGATCTGCGGCTTCTCCGAGATCGACTACGAACGTGACAAGGCCCTCCGGCTCAAGGAACAGCGTCCGGCGAAGCTCGACGCCGAGTCGGCACTACCTAGACTCGCCCAGTTCGAGGCAGAAGCCCGAGGCCGCGGAGTCACCCACACGACGTTCCGCCGCCTCACCGAGGCCCTGAACCTCGACGGCTCACAACGCGATGACCTGCGTCGACTACTCATCAGTAGCCGACCGGAACAGTTCGCAGCCCCCCTGTGGCGCATCCCTGCCAGCACTGAGTAACAACCTTCTCTGCGGGGTCAAGGCACCCGGCTGCGCCCGCGCTCCTGGCTGCGGCTCGCTCGGCGGGGGCGCTCAGGCTCCGGATGGATGGGGCGCCGTTCGCGAGTAGTGGTCAGCATCGACGGCAAGAACCAGGGCAAGAAGTAGCCCCGAACGATCGAGCCCCCTGCCCGCGGATTGCCCGCGAGCAGGGGGCTTGTCGCTGCCCCGGGCCGTATCGAGGACGGCGGCAGGTCTGTGAGGAGGCTCTCCCGGGAGACCCTGTCGGAGGCTCTGTCAGGAGACGAGGATGGAGATGCCGTCTCCGAGCAGCTTCAGCCCGAGCACGAAGAACAGGACGGCCATCACCGCGACATTGTGCTGAGCTGCCCAGTCCTTCCAGTTGCCGAGCGTGGTCCTGGCCCGTTCGCCCCCGAGCAGGAAGACCCCCAGCGGGGCCAGCAGGCCGAGGGTGGCGATCAGGACGAAGATCGCCAGCGATGCGATCTGCTGCCCGACCGGCAGTCCGGCCGAGCCGATCGCGGCGCCCGCGGCGATGGTCAGCGGGGCGTTCTTGGCGTTGAGCGCGGCCAGGCCCAGCCCGAGGGCGAAGACCTTGACCGGTGTCAGGCGGTCGATCGCGCCCATCCACTTCGGCAGCTGTGCCTGCGAGGGGTCCTTGGGACGCCGATGCCATTGCCGGGCACCGAAGAGGACGAGGAACAGGCCCAGCGCGAGCTTGAGGGCTCCCACCCAGGTGGCCGGGTGATTCTGGGCGGAGGCACCCGCGGGGGAAGCGATCGCCAGCATCACCGCGCCCAGCGCCGAGAGTCCCAGGATCCAGCCGACGGTGAACAGGACTCCGTTGAGACGTCCCCGGGGTGTGGCGAGAATGAGGATGATGGCGATGATCGGGAGCGGGCTGACCGCGACGGCGGCCGAGAAACCCAGTACGTCACCGAGAACTTCGCCCATGGTTGCCTCCGTACGGGAGTCAGGGTGGCGAAAGGGGCTGCTGGGGCCTCTCGTTTGGCCCCTGGGAGTGGCGACGCATACGCACCCGGTATGTCCCGGTTCCATCTTCCTGCGCCTGGCCCGATCTGTCCTCGGGAGCCGATCACGTTCCGTGCCGTGCCGCGTCCGCCCCGGAAGCCCGAAATGCGAGGCAGCGCGTCCGTGGTGAGGATTGATGTGTGAGGGCGATGGCGCCCCATGCTTCGGGCGCTTGGCAACCCTCGCATCGATCCGTGGCAGGAGAATCCCACGATGACTGCGGCGACAGGTGCAGCCCGGACAGCTCACCCCGAGCGGCCGGGCAGGTCGGACGGGGTCTGCAGCGAGTTCACCGTCTTCACCAGGATCAAGCCCGGCGAGGCCGATGCGCTGCGTGAGGATCTCGCCACCCTCTCCGACGCGGCGGATGACGAGAGGGTCCACGCAGCGGTGCGCCAGATCGGCACCCTGCACGACGCACGGCATGTGATCTTCGACGACGACACCCGGTTCATGTTCGCCAGCGTGTTCGACGGCTCCTGGGACACCTACATCGACGACTTCGCCCAGACGGTGGTCGGGGCCCGCTTCGACAAGGTCTTCTCGCACAGCGAAGGGTTCCCCGGCGTCGCGGATCCGGGAGCCAAGGACTGGTTCGTCGCCCACCAGGCGCCTGCGGGGGTCTTCGTCAGCGCGTACCCCGATCTGACCGTTCAGCAGATCTACAAGGACCAGCGCGTGGACGACGCGTTCCAGGACGTGCTGGACACCCCCGAGTTCCGGGCTGCGCTGGACAACCCGGCGAACGCCGAGCTGGTGGCCACCCCGGCCTTCCAGAAGCTGCTGGCGGAAGCCTCGGCGTAGAACCAGGACACGACCGACTCTCGGAGCCGACCCCACATCCGTGGACCGCGTCGGCGGGCGCGGACCGGTCGCTGCCGGGCTTTCCGGGCGGAGACCGATGTGGAGGCACAAGGAATCATGAATGCGACAGGAAGCAGCGGTCCGGGCGGCGTGCGGGTCGAGATCGACGACGTCCAGAGCGGGGCACTGCGTCCACGGCCCGTGCCTTACGAGGGAGAGTTCATCTTCCTGCGGGTCGACGACCGTCACGCCGGGCGCGCCCTGCTGCGGCGGCTGCTCCCGGTGACCTCGGGCGGTCTGCCCGGCGCGGACCGGAGCCCGGACGCCTGGGTGGCCGTGGCATTCACGTACCAGGGGCTGAGGGCCCTGGGGGTGCCACAGGATTCGCTGGACAGTTTTCCGCGGGCGTTCCGTGAGGGCATGGCCGCCCGGGCGGAGAAGATCGGCGACGTGGGCGAGAGCGCACCGGCCCGCTGGGAGGCGCCGTTCGGAACGGGCGAGGTCCACATCGCGTTGAGCGCCCTGTCCTCGGACACGGTCCGGCTGGCCGGGGAACTGGAGCGGGCCCGGGTCGCCTACGAGGACACTCCCGGCGTCCAGGTGATCTGGCAGCAGGAGGTACATCAGCTCCCGACCGGGCGCACCACCTTCGGCTTCCGTGACGGCATCAGCCATCCGAACATCGAGGGCGTCGGACTGCCCGGCTCCAACCCGCAGGAAGCACCCATCAAGGCCGGCGAGTTCATCCTCGGCTACCCCGACGAGACCGGCAGTCTGCCGCCCATGCCCAGCCCCGATGTGCTGGGGCGCAACGGGACCTATGTGGCGGTCCGCAAGATCCACACCGATGTGGCGGCCTGGCGCCGGTACCTGCGCGCCAACAGCTCCAGCGCCGAGGAGGAGGCGCTCCTGGCGGCGAAGATGGTCGGGCGCTGGCCCGGCGGGGCGCCGCTGACGCTGGCGCCGGAGCACGATGATCCGGAGCTGGCGGCAGATCCGCACCGCGTCAACAACTTCCTGTACCGGGAGAACGACGACCGCGGCTACCGGTGCCCCGCCGGTGCGCACATCCGGCGCACCAACCCCCGCGATTCCACCATCATCGGCGACGCGCGGATGCACCGCCTCATCCGTCGCGGCACCACCTACGGGCCGCCGCTGCCCGAGGGCGTGCTGGAGGACGACGGTGCCGACCGCGGCCTGGTCGGAGCCTTCATCGGGGCTCACCTGGAACGGCAGTTCGAGTTCATCAAGGCCGAGTGGGTCAACGACGGCAACTTCATCGGCTACCCCGGCGAGAAGGACCCGGTGGCCGGGCATCACGGTGGAACCGGCAGCGTCACCATCCCCGAGAAGCCGGTCCGGCGCCGCCTGCGGAACCTGCCCGGCTTCGTGGTCACCCGCGGCGGCGAATACTGCTTCCTGCCGGGGCTGCGTGCCTTGCGCTGGCTCGCCGAACTGGAGGGCTGAGGGCGGTTCCCGCGCACCGAGGCCCCATCACGGTCTCCGAGGAGAGGTCGAAGCCATGGCAGCACAGTTCGTCCGCTACACGCCCGGCGTCGAAGACGACGATCCGCACTTCGACCGGAACGTGCAGACGGTGATCGAGAAGACCGAGAGCTACATCGCCGATTCGGTCGAGGCCGGCGGCACCGGGCGGGCACTGCGCGACGCCCATGCCAAGGGCTACGGGCTGGTCCGGGGAGAAGTGGAGATCCTGGACGGACTGCCACCCGAGTACGCCCAGGGGATCTACGCGACTCCGGGAACCCACGATGCGCTGATCCGCTTCTCCAACGGCTCGCCGCACGCCGGAGCCGACGCGCGGCTGGGCGCCGCCACCGGACTGGCTCTGAAGATCTTCGGCGTCCCCGGCCCGACCCTGCTGGAGGACGAACCGGACACGGGCACATTCGACTACGCCAACATCAACGGACCGGTCTTCTTCTGCAACACGGTCGAGCACTACCTGTTCATCCAGGAACTGTTCCTGAACGCGCCGGCCTACTTCGCCCGGGGCCGACCCGGCGCACATCGTTTCTTCACCGATTTCGTGACCGGAAAGGGAACCCTCGACCAGGACGACTGGGCGTGGGACGAGTTCCTGGCCTTTCTGCGCCTGTCGAAGACTCCTCCGGCGAACCTGCTGCTGTCGAGCTACTGGACGATGGGGGCGGTCCGGCACGGGGAGTACATCGCCAAGGTCCGTATCACCCCCGACCCGTCCTCCGCCGCCGCGGTGGTCCGGCGCGACATCGACCCGGCCTCCGCGCAGGAGGTCTTCCGGCCGGCCCTGCAGGCCGAACTGCGGGAGCGGCCCTACGCCTTCGACATCCAGGTCCAGCTCTGCACCGACCTGGAGCGCATGCCGGTGGAGGACACCACCGTGGAGTGGCCCGAGCAGCTCTCGCCGTCCACCACCGTGGCGAAGCTGCGGCTGCCGCGGCAGGACATCTCCGGCCCGGAGAACCTGGAGAAGATGGACGCGCTGTCCTTCACCCCCTGGCGGGTCACCGCCGAACACGCGCCCCTCGGCAACATCATGCGGGCCCGCAAGGAGGTCTACCGGCGATCCTCCATCGAGCGCCACAGGCTCAACCGACAGCCGCGGACAGAACCCCGCAGCGCCGACGAGGTGCTCGGCCCACCCCGATGAGCCCCGTCGTCGCGCCGGCCCTCACCCGCCCTGTTGGTCCGGACTGTCGTGGAGGCCGCCGAGTGCGTCGTCCCTCATGCCCGGCAGGGCGTACCCCTCCCTCTCGTCCCACGGGACGTCGACGTCGTCCAGGTGGACGTGCCACTGCGCTTCACCGACGGCGCGGCGCAACTCGGTGACGGAGTCGAGCACATGGGCCGTCACCGGCAGCCACCGGCCGGGGTCGACCGGGAGTTTCGTGGACCCGGCGAAGATCTCGTCGTCCTGGTCGTCGTCACCGCCGTACAGATACAGGCTCTCCTCGTCGTCGTACGGGAACGACTCGGCGCGCGCTGCGACCACGCGCTCGACGGCGGCCGACTCGGCACCGGTCAGCGGCTCCGCCCGGCGGGCGCTGTAGTAGATGGAAACGCTCATGGTCCGAGCGTACGGCCGGGGTCCGACATCACCGGCTCGTGCTGCCCCAACGCCCGTTCCACGCGCCCCGCGAGGCCGTCCCAGGGGCGGCACTCGACCACCGGCAGGCCGTGCCGGGCCGCCTGGTCGGCGAGCCAGTGCGAGTACGCGGCGCTGACCTGGGCCCGGTGGCGCTGTTCGCCGCTTTCGGGCTCCCTGGCCGTGTAGTTGGCGAGGATCTGTTCCGGGTCCTGTTCGTGCAGGAAGACCGCCCGCACCCGGCGGCCGGCCGCCCGTCCCTCGCGGATCGCTTCCGCCGCGGCGGCCGGGGTGAGGTAGTCGCCCTCGACCACGGCGGGTACGTCGACGGTCAGGCGGTTTCGGACCACGCCGAGCACCGCGGGTTCGAGGGCTCTGGCGGTGGCGACCTGGAGGGCCAGCACCCGGTCGACGGTGAGCCGCGCCGTGTCGGGGATGGTCTCGAAGTGGTGCAGTGCGGGGTGGTGTTCGGCCGTCGTCATGGCCTCGACGGCGCTGACCACGTCGTCGAACTCGACCACGAATCCCTTCGACCCGCCCGGTTCACCGGCCAGTTGGGCCGCCGCCCGGCTCTTGCCGACGCCCGAGGCCCCACCTATCAGCAATATGTCCCACGATGTCGCTGTCACGGGGCGAACGTATCGCGTGGGATCCGTGTCCGCCGTCGGCACTGGCGCTAGCGTGTCCCGAGCACCGGCCCGCGCAACGGCGGAACCGACCGGACGGGCCGTGCGGAGGAAGCAAGGAGAGCGGGGAGAGCAATCATGGGCGAGCCCCTGAAGACCTTCGTCGGCGGTGCCGAGGTCGACGTGCCCAACAGCATTCCGGCCATCCGCGCCACGCTGCCGGAGGAGAGACGCGAGGAGTTCGACCGCGCCATCAACGAGGCGGGGGTGCACGAGATCCAGGCCGTGATGCGGCACTGGATGCTGGAGGCCGTCCCCGACCCCGAGGCCGAACAAATCCTGGACCGGCTGGCGCAGGACGAGGCCGAGAGGCGGAGCGTCGCTTGAGCTTCCGCATCTCCTACGCACCGCCCGCCGACGACTCCCTGGCCAAGATGCGCGACGGCGAGAGATTCCGCGCCGAGATGGCGCGCACCCTGGGCCTCGACCCGTACGGACACGGATCGTCGGCCGTCAAGAGCGAGCGCGACCGCCGCGAGGCGACCGTGGCCGGGGCGATCGTGCTCTATTACGTCTCCGGGTCCGTCCTGATCGTCACCGTGGTGAGGCTCGTCCCGCTGCCCTGAACCGGTGCCGGCCCGACCTCTAGGAACCGGCGGGGACCTCGATGATCCGGCCGTCCTTGTCCACGCTGTGGGTGCGCCAGTACACGTCCCACTTGTCGTCCACGTGCTCGGGGACCTTGCCCTTCGGGTACCGGACGTACCCCTTCGGCGGGTCCTCGTCGTCGGACACGCAGGCCGATCCGGTGGCCCCGATCGTCATGACCGGGTACTCGCCGCCACCGCAGGTCGCGTCCTCGATCGAGCAGCCCGTGGTCAGCATCGCCACGGTCGCGGCGGCCACGGCGAGCCCGGCTGCGGAACGGCTCGGGCGGCGCCCGATCCTCGCGGACGCCACCCGGCCACGTCGACTGATCACGTTCATGTTGTGCCCTCCTCGCTGACTGATACCAACAGCCTGCCCGGAGGGCGAATCGCCGATCATGAGTACGAATACTTACTCGCGGAGCGTCATGTACTCGCCCACCCCGCCGCCGGCCCTGGGGCCTCTCGTCTGGATCAGGCCGGGCTCGCGTGCCCCGGTCCCTGATCCGGCCCGATCCAGACGAAAGACCTTAGGCCAGCTTCGCGGCCTGGGCCTCGATCACCGCGGTCGGCAGCTCGAAGTCCCCGCCGCCGCCCATCGCGGCCAGGTTCATCGAGGAGAACGAGGCGAAAGAGGCGCCCTGGCGCATGGCCACGAGCTTGAACTCGACCTTCTCCCCGCCCTGTTCCACCTGCACGGTCCAGGCGGCAGCCTCCTCGCCGCCCTTGACCTGCTCCTCGGTGATCCTGGCGACCTTCTGCTTCTCACCGGCCGCCGTGAACCCGAAGCCGCCGGCGCACTCGGTGGCCGCGGTGCGCAGCGAGGCGACCGATTCCTGGGCGCCCTTGCCGTCGTACGAACCGAGGGCCAGCTGCGTCGTCGTGATGTCGAACGCGGCCTTGAACGCCTCCTCGGCGTCCCCGCTGTCCTGCTTCGCCAGGTCGCTCTTCTTCGGCTCGCTGACGACCGTGCGCTTGGTGAACGCACCCGGCTCGCCGATCTGAGCGCCCATCAGCGCGTCGGCGAAGGGGGCGCAGACCTTCTTCTCGGTCTTGATGTCGTCGACGGAGATCGTGTCCTTGGCCGCGGCCTTGGAGATCTTGTGCCCCTTGACGTCGCCCTGGGCCAGCGCGGCCTTCTCCAGCTCGGCGGCGCTCAGCGCCTCGGCCGCGGGTGCGGCGGCCGAGGACTCCTTGCCCTTGGCGCCCGCTCCCTTGTCCCCCTTGTCGGAGGAACCGGAGTCCGAACCGCCGCACGCGGTGGCGAACAGGGCCAGGGACACCGCGGTGGCGGCAACAGCGGTACGACGTACGGCGGTGGAACGCATTGGTCCGGTCCGTCTCTATGAGCAGGGGGTTCGGTTTTGCTCACTGTATGAGCGGAAAATGGTTTGATGATCAATCAAGTCGGGCATGGGATGCGATCGTGACGGCGCTGTGATCATCCTGTGAATGCACCGAATGCGTCATCCGGTGCTGCGTTACTTCACACCGACGGAACCGGAATACGACACAGAGGTGCGATCCCCATGCAGGCTGACGCGACAACCACGGCCGTTCTCGACTCCGTCGGTCTGACGGAGGACCGGATCGCCGCCCGCGCACGGCTCACCGGAGGCACGTTCAACACGGTCTTCCGGGTGACGCTCACGGACGGCAGCGACCGGGTGGTGAAGATACCGCCGCCCGCGACCCCCGGAACGCTGATGGGATACGAGCGCGACCTGCTGGTCAACGAGGCCACGTTCTACACCTGCGCGGACGGCTCGGCACCGGTCCCCCGCGTCCTGCACAGCGAACTCGACCCGGCCGCGCCGACCGGACCGTACATGATCATGTCGGCCCGTCCGGGGCTCCCCTGGCACGAGGTGGCCGGTTCCGCCTCCGCCGACGCCCTGTCCGGCGCCGAGGAGCGCCGGCTCAGGACGGAGCTGGGGCGGATCGTCGCCCGGCTGCACACCGTCACCAACCCGGCCGGCTTCGGCTATCCCTCCCTGGCTGCGGGCCCGTTGGTCCCGTCCTGGCGGCAGGCGTTCACCGCGATGACCGACGCCGTCCTCGCCGACGCGGACACCTACCGGGCCCGGCTGCCGCGCCCGACGGCCGGCATCCGCGCCCTGCTCGCCGCCGCGTCACCGGTGCTCGACGACGTCACGCGCCCCGCCCTGGTCCACTTCGACCTGTGGCAGGGCAACCTCCTCGTCGACGGCGGGCCCGGAGCGCGGACCATCGGCGGGATCGTCGACGGCGAGCGGATGTTCTGGGGCGACCCGGTCGCCGACTTCGTGTCGCTCGCCCTGTTCGGGAACATGGAGGAGGACGGGGACTTCCTCGCCGGATACGCGGACGGCAGCGGGCGGCCGGTGGTGTTCGACGCGTCGGTGCGGCTGCGGCTCGCGCTCTACCGCTGCTACCTCTACCTGATCATGCTGGTGGAGACCGTCCCGCGCCGCGCCTCCCGGGAAGAGCTGGACCAGGCATGGGCCGACGTCGCCCCACAGCTCGAATCGGCCCTCACGGACGTGGAGTCGGCGCTGCGGACCGGGGACTGAGCCGCGGCGCCCGCTCCCGTGGACCTCAGCCGGCCAGGGCCCGCTGGGCCTCGTACAGATTGGGCGGCCACACCGCCTCCGGGGTGCCGTACGCCTCCAGCCTGGTGTGCAGATCGCCGGTGAAGTCGGGGACGTCGATCTGGTCGGACTCCGTCACCTCGCTGATGCCGACCGTCGCGCTGTACGGGGCGAGCCCGTCGATCCGCATCAGGCCCGCCCGGCCGTTGGTGACCCGGATGTTCCAGTGCGTGAAGCGGGCGCCGAAGAGCGGCCCCGCGCTCGCGTCACCGCCGTGCCGCCCGTTGTTCTCGACCGTGATGTCGGTGCGGACGTCGGCGAACGGCATGCCCCGGTGCGAGTCGAACGTCCCCATCTCCATCAGTCCGCGCGACCAGACGTTCCCGCTGGACAGCCCCTCGACGTTGATGCCGTGCAACTGCGTTCCGGCGGGCGCCGGTACGGTGCGCCGCTCGACGGTGAAGTCCTCGATCAGGTTGTCGTGCGAACCCTCGCGGCAGTAGTACGGATGGTGCGAGCCTCGGCCCGCGACCCGGGTGCGGCGCAGGGTGCAGGCCGAGGCGGCGATCAGACCGAAGCCGTTGTCGACGTGGCGGACGGTGATGTCGTCGGCCCAGCAGTCGTACGCGCACTGGAACGCGACCCCGTTGTAGCCCTTGTCGAGCAGATGCGGTGACTGCGGCGTCTCGACCGCTTCGAGCGTGAGGCCCTCGACGCCGGAGCCGGTGAGCGGGGTGACGAGAGTGGTCAGCCGCGGATCCCACTCGGGCCGGACGTCGAGCGGGAGCGGGCGCTCCAGCGTGACCCGGTGGCCGTGTACGGAGGTGACGCGGACCGGCCACTCGTAGGGGACGTACGAGGTCAGCTTGGTCTTGTCGTCCCAGTAGTACGCCTCGGGGCCGGGGCCGCCGCCCGCCATGTGCTCCAGGAGCGTGTGGCCGGCGTCGTCGGCGAGGCGGAGCAGTACGAGCCCCCCGCGCCGCAGCCCCGTCGTGTCGGCGACGGTGACCGAACGGTCACCCCGGCGTGCGGGGGCGACGGTGGTCAGGGTGCGCCACTCGTCGCGCCGGTTGCCGGTCCAGCCCTCGAAGGGCCAGACCTTCGCCCGGATCGCGTCGGTGAGCGAGGCCCAACGATCCTGCGGACAGAGCCAGATGAGGCCGCCGGCCCAGGACCAGCTGGACTTGTCGCCGCCGTAACGGCTGCCGTACGTCCCGACCAGTTCGGTGAGGTTCCTGGTCGCGTACAGCTCGGTGCGCCCGCTGCCCGCGCCGCGCACCACCACGTCGCTGTGGCCGATCCGGATGATGTCGTCGATCCGGTACGTGCCTTCGGGGATGAGCACCGTGCCACCGCCTCGCTCTCCGGCCGCGGCGATGGCACGGTTGATCGCGGGGGCGGCGTCGGCGGAGCCGTCGGGTTTCGCACCGTGGCGCCGGACGTCGACGACGAAGCCGCGGCCGGGACGGCGGGGCGGGCGGGAGCCGC
Source organism: Streptomyces sp. NPDC127117 (assembly GCF_042677325.1). Classification (NCBI taxonomy): domain Bacteria; kingdom Bacillati; phylum Actinomycetota; class Actinomycetes; order Kitasatosporales; family Streptomycetaceae; genus Streptomyces; species Streptomyces sp. NPDC127117. The sequence continues at coordinate 131,905 of NZ_JBHXTM010000019.1, read as the reverse complement.
CGCGGTGGCCGGCCCGGCCGATGAACGGGATCTGCGGGTGGGTGAACGGAGCGGCGGCGAATTCCCGCCAGAGCGGGGTGACCGCTCGCGGGGCACCGGCCGCGGTCCCCCGGGCGGTGGCGAACGCCGGGCCGCTGCCGGTGGCGGTGGCGCCGACCGCCGTCGCGGCGACCGCCACGGCGCCTGCCAGCAGCCCGCGCCTGCTGACGTTCCCCTCGTTGACCCTGTTGCCCTCGCAGGCCGCGTCGGCCTCGTGGGCCCTGCTCGCCCTGCCGGTCCTGCCTGTCTTGGGTCCGATCGCCATGAATCCGAGCCGCCTTTCATCCATGTGAACGACGTTCATATCTGCGTCGGCGGCGAGCATGCCACGGCCCCCGGGGACGCCGAAAGAGGCGTGCACCGGGGAATCCCGGGCTGAATTCCTCAGAGGGTGATGGCCGGACGGCCGAACCGGCCGAACCGTCAGTCAGTCCGGCCGGCCGGGCGCTGGGTCAGATGTGTGAACGCATCCAGGTTCCGCGTGGATTCGCCGCGCGACACCCGCCACTCGTACTCCTTGCGGATCGCGCTCGCGAAACCCAGCTCCAGCAGGGTGTTGAAGGAACCGTCGGCCGCTTCGAGGACCGTGCCGAGCAGCCGGTCCAGCTCCTGCGGGGTGACCACGGAGAGCGGCAGCTTGCCGACGAGATAGATGTCGCCGAGCGGGTCGATCGCGTAACTCACGCCGAAGAGGCGGAGGTTGCGCTCCAGCAGCCAGCGGTGGACCGCGGCGTCGTTCTCGTCCGGGTGCCGGACGACGAAGGCGTTGAGGGAGAGCGAGTGCCTGCCGACCCGCAGCGAGCAGGTGGTGGACAGCTTGCGCGTGCCGGGCAGCTTGACGACGTAATCGCCCGGCTCGGGGCTCTCCCATTCGAGCCCGGCGTCCTTCAGGGTCGCCTCGATGACCTGCGCGGCCCGCACCGTCGCCGCTTCGGACGGTGCCGCTCCATCGGGTACGTCAGCCATGGTGCGAGCGTACGCGACGGCGGTGTTCGTGCATCGCGGCCGTGTACACGTCGGCCGTCGCCGACGCGGCGGTGTCCCAGCCGAAGCCCTGGGCGTGCGCGGCGGCCGCCGCACCCATCCGGGCGACCAGCTCCGGCGCGTCGGCGAACCGGGCCAGCGCCTGTGCGTATGCCTGCGGGTCGTGCCCGGGTATCAGGAAGCCGCTGACCCCGTCCCGCACCGCCACCGGCAGGCCGCCGACGGCCGCCGCGACGACGGGGGTGCCCGCCGCCTGCGCCTCTATGGCGACCAGGCCGAAGGACTCGCTGTGCGAGGGCATGACCAGCACCGAAGCGGCCCGGAACCAGTCGGCGAGCTGATCCTGCCCGACCGGCGGCTGGAACCGTACGACGTCGGCGATGCCCAGCCGCGCCGCCAGCTTCTGCAGCCCCTCCGGCTTGGCGAGCCCGCTGCCGCTGGGGCCGCCGACGACCGGTACGACCATCCGGGTGCGCAGCGCGGGATCGCGGTCCAGCAGGACGGCGACCGCCCGCAGCAGCACGTCCGGGGCCTTCAGCGGCTGGATGCGGCCCGCGAAGAGCGGGATCAGGGCGTCCTTCGGCAGCCCGAGGCGCGCCCGCGCGGCGGCCCGCCCGTCGGCGGGGCTGAAGCGGTCCAGGTTGACCCCTGGGTGGACGACGGCGACGGACCCGGGATCGGCCTCGTAGAAGCGGACCAGCTCGTCCGCCTCCCCGGTGGTGTTGGCTATCAGCCGGTCCGCCGCGCTGACGATCTGGGTCTCGCCGATGACTCGGGCCGCCGGCTCGGGGGTGTCGCCCTCCGCGAGCGCCGCGTTCTTGACCTTCGCCATGGTGTGCATGGCGTGGACGAGCGGGACGCCCCAGCGCTGGGCGGCGAGCCAGCCGACGTGGCCGGAGAGCCAGTAGTGGGAGTGGACGAGGTCGTAGTAGCCGGGGCGCTGGCCGGCCCACGCCTGCATCACGCCGTGCGTGAAGGCGCAGAGCTGGGCGGGCAGTTCCTCCTTGGCCAGCCCCTCGTACGGCCCCGCGTCGACGTGCCGGACCAGGACACCGGGGGCCAGTTCGACCGCCGGGGGCAGCCCGCCGGTGGTGGACCGGGTGAAGATCTCGACCTCGATGTTGATCGCGGCGAGCCGCCTGGCCAGCTCCACGATGTAGACGTTCATGCCGCCCGCGTCGCCGGTGCCCGGCTGGTGCAGCGGTGAGGTGTGCACGGAGAGCATCGCGATGCGTCGGGGTTTGCGGTGGCCGCCGGGGAACGCGGCGGGGAATCTGAGGCGCGGTGCGACCCGGCTGCTGCCGAGCCGGGAGACGTACTGACTCACGTCGTCCGGTCCTCCTCACTCAGGGCATGACGGCTGAGGGACCTGAGCCCCTGCGAACGGCTGCAACAGCGGAATCTCTCCTTTCATTTCCGCTTTACCAAATCATTACGGTGTGGGCGTCGCATTACGGCGCCCACCGGGCGCGCGCCACCCCCGCCACGAGATCGTTACGCTCACTGTCATGCGCCCCATCGGCACCGCGACCCGCGGGACCACCAACCCGAACCGGCTCCGCCGCATGGACCGCTGGATCGCCGCCACCCACGGCCCGGCCCTGCGCCGCGCCGACCGCCCCGTCGCCGTCGACCTCGGGTACGGCGCTGCACCCTGGACCGCCGTCGAGCTGCTGCACCGGCTGCGCACCGTCGAGCCGCGCACGGCCGTGGTCGGCATCGAGATCGACCCGGAGCGGGTCGCGGCGGCCGGGCCGTACGAGCGTGAGGGCCTGACCTTTCTGCACGGCGGGTTCGAGATCGCGCTCCCCGAGCGCCCCGACCTGATCCGGGCGGCGAATGTGCTGCGCCAGTACGACGAGGGCGAGGTCTCGGCGGTCTGGCGGCGGCTGTGCGCCCGCCTCGCGCCGGGCGGGCTCCTGGTGGAGGGCACCTGCGACGAGATCGGGCGACGGCACGTCTGGGTGGCGCTCGGGCCGGAGGGTCCGCGCACGGTCACCTTCGCGACCCGGCTCGCCTCCCTGGACCGCCCCTCCGACCTCGCGGAACGCCTGCCCAAGGCGTTGATCCACCGCAATGTGCCGGGCGAACCGGTCCACGCGTTCCTGCGCGACTTCGACCGGGCGTGGGCCGCGGCGGCCCCGTACGCCTCGCTGGGCGCCCGGCAGCGCTGGATCACGGCGGTGCGGTCACTGTCCGGCGACTGGCCGCTGGCCGACGGGGTACGGCGGTGGCGCCAGGGCGAAGTCACGGTGAAATGGGCGGCCCTCCAGCCCAACCCATGGCCCAACTCGCGCTGAACAGGCGCGGGGAGACCGGGTCGGGGGAGGCGGACGGGAACGCGGACGGGGCATCGTTCGTCCAGAGAGAGGGAAGCCGGGCAGATCCGAGGGGTTCGCGGCGGAGAGGGAGTCCGCTGCGAAGAGGGGTTTCGCGGCGGACCGGGGAGAGCGACCGTCAGGACGACGGCCGTGCGCCCCTGTTGCTTTTCGGTACGGCATGGCACGATCTCGACATCGGCGAAAAGTTACTGACGGTAAATCAGATTCATTCGGGGGGAATCTCGTGAACCGACGTCACTGTGCCTCGGCCGCGATCACTCTGGTCTGCGCGCTGACCGTTCTCATCACGCCGGTCCAGGCCTTCGCCGAGCCCTCGCGGCCATCTCCTTCCGACACGAAGTCCGCCGCCTCCAAGGCGCCGAAGAAGAGCCTCGAAGAGGTGCGCAAGGAGATCGACGACCTCTACCGCAAGGCGGGGGCGGCCACCGACGCGTACAACCTCGCCGAGGAGAAGGCCGAGAAGCAGTCCGGCGAGATCGTGAAGCTGGCCCGCGCGACAGTCGTGGGCCAGTCGAAGATCGCCGAGCTCAAGAGCCAGGCGGGCGCCCAGGCCCGGGAGCAGTACCGCACGGGCGGGCTGCCGCCCGGCGCCCAGTTGATGCTCAGCGACGACCCGCAACTGTTCCTGGACGGGGTGAACCGGGTCAGGGAGGGCCAGCAGGCCGCGCAGGGCGTGCTCGGTGAACTGACCAGGACCCAGCAGGACCTGGAGACGTACACCAAGGACGCGAGCGCCAACTGGAAGAAGCTCGAAGCCAACCGGGTCAAGCAGGCCAAGGCGAAGAAGAAGATCAACGCACAGATCGCCGCGGCGAAGAAGCTGGAATCCCGGCTGAAGAAGGAGGAGCGGGCCCGCCTGCTCAAGCTGGAGCAGGAGGCGGAGTACAAGCAGCAGACCGCCTGGCTCAGCTCCGGCGCCCTGAAGGACATCAACCGCGAGGCGAGCGCCCGCGGCAAGAAGGCGGTGGCCTTCGCGACCGAGCAGATCGGCAAGCCGTACGTCTGGGGCGCCGAGGGCCCCAAGTCGTACGACTGCTCGGGGCTCACGTCCCAGGCCTGGCTGGCGGCGGGCCGGCCGATCCCCCGCACCTCGCAGGAGCAGTGGCGACTGCTGCCGCGCATCGCGATCAAGGACATGCGCCCCGGCGACCTGATCATCTACCACAGTGACGCCAGTCACGTGGGCATGTACATCGGCGACGGCGCGATCGTCCACGCCCCTCGCCCCGGCCGCAACGTCACGCTGGCGGGCGCGGGCTCCATGCAGATACTCGGGGTCGTACGCCCGGACAAGTAGGCGACCGGGGGCTGCGGGGCGCTCTCGGAGCTGCCCGCAGCGCCACCGCGGGGACGCCTGCGCCGAGCCGCCCGCAGGGGGTGCCCGCGTCGCCTGCGTCGGGCCACTCCGAGGGCGCCCCGGGGGCGCCCCCCGCCGCCCCGCGAGCGGCCCCGAACACCCCGTACCCGCACGGGCGTGACCCGCGCCACCCGCCGTCCACCACCCGCGTGACCTTTGTCATGTCCGGATACCCGCCCCCGGCCCGGCACATCTCGCCGGATCCGTGACCTGACGCGGCTTATGGCTGTGCATATGCCGGAGGCCAATCGCGGAACGCCATTCCGTTCCACCGCCACGGCCCGCTATCGTCCCCGTCTGGCGGACCGTCGATCGTCGGTCCGCCGCGCCCTCGGGGGGAGGGAAGGAAACCCGAACCGATGCCCGTACCCGTACCGCAGCAACGCACCGAAGCCGCTGCGGAGGCCTCCCACGGCGCCGACCTCACCCTCCTGGTGATCGAGGACGACCCGGCGGGCACCTTCACCGTCCCCGAGCTGCCGGCCGCGGCCGGCACGAGGGTGCGCATACGCACCGCCCGCAATCTCACCGAGGCGGGCCGGCTCCTCACGGACGACGTCGACTGCATACTGCTGGACCTGGCCCTGCCCACCGGCAGCGAGACCCGCGCCTCCGGGACGGGGGACGCGGCCGGACCCGACGGGCTCGCCACCCTCGAACACGTCCTGCGGATCGCCCCGCGCCACGCCGTCCTCGCCCTCACGGCACAGGACGACACCGCACTGGCCGCCGAGGCGGTACGGGTCGGCGCCCAGGACTACCTGTTCCGCGACGAGCTCGACGGCCGGCTGCTCAGCCGCGCCATCCGGTACGCCGTCGAGCGCAAGCGCGCCGACGTGGCCCAGCGAAGGCTCACCGAGTCCACCCTGCGCGCCCAGGAGAACGCCCGCCTCGAACGCGGCCTGCTCCCGACGCCGCTGCTCGAAGGCTCCGATCTGCGCTTCGCGGCCCGCTACCGCCCCGGCCGCAGCCGCGCGCTGCTCGGCGGGGACTTCTACGACACGGTCCGTACGCCCGACGGCACCGTCCACGCCATGATCGGCGACGTCTGCGGGCACGGCCCCGACGAGGCGGCGCTCGGCGTGGAACTGCGCATCGCGTGGCGCGCACTGACTCTGGCCGGGCTCTGCGGCGACGAACTGCTCTCCACCCTCCAGCAGGTCCTGGAGCACGAGCGGGAGAGCGAGGAGATCTTCGCGACGCTCTGCACCGTCGACATCGCCCCCGACGGCCGGCGCGCCGGGCTGTGCCTGGCGGGCCACCCCGCCCCGCTGATCGCCCGGCAGGGACGGGCCGCGCACCTGCTCCCGTACGAGGACGGCGGCCCGGCCCTCGGCCTGCTGCCGCGCGCCCGGTGGCCGCGCCGGCAGGTGGATCTCGGCGGCACCTGGAGCCTGATGATGTACACCGACGGGCTCATCGAGGGGCGCGTGGGCCCGGTCGGCACGCAGCGGCTGGGCCAGGACGGGATGGTCGCGATGATCAACCGGCAGCTGGCGGAGGGGCTGGCCGGTGAGGATCTGCTGGAGGCCGCCGTCGCCCAGGTGCGGGAGCTGAACGGCGGCGAACTGACCGACGACGTCGCGGTCCTCCTGCTCGACCGCGATCAGGACGCCGTCCGCCGCCGGATCCCGGACGGCGGACGGGGCCGGAGCATCCCCCGGCCCCGCGCCGCGAACCCCGCGAAGGCTCAGCGCCCGCCGTTGTAGGGGCCGTACGGCCCGTCGCTGCTGGAGCCGCCACGCCGGCCGCCGCCGCCCGAGACCGCCCGCAGCGCGGGCCGTACGTCCACCAGGAAGACGATGGACGCGACCACGCCCGCGATCTGCAGGAACAACACCGACATGTAGAGGCTCAGTACGTTCACGGCGACGGCGATGCCGAGAATGAGCAGCCAGAAGGACTTCTTCTGCTTGTCCGCGGCCCGGTAGGCGTCCTCACGGGCCATCGCGGCCATGATCAGCGCGACCACCGCCAGCACCAGCATGGCCACGTAGAGCAGCATGAGAAATGTGCTGAATCCTGTGAGCAACATGGTGTGCACCGCCTAATAAATGGATGAGCGCCTCGCGGCCAAGGTACCGGGACAACGGGCCGCACACCCCGGAAGGTGCCCGGCCCGCGCCCCGCCACACGTCTCGGCGCCACAGCACCGCCGTGGGGGTGCCGTGGCGCCGACAATCTCCTGCTCGTACTTCTTCCGCAACTTCCGCTTCGCGCTTCTTCTACAACTTCTGCTTCGCGTACTTCTACTTCGCGCCCGGCGGAGTGGTCTTCTTCGCGGCGGGCTTACGCGCAGGCGCCTTCTTGGCGGGCGCGGCAGGGGCCTTGCTCGCCGGCTTGGCGGTCCTGGGCGCGGGCTTCGGCGCCGGCGCGGACTTCGCCGGACCGGGCCTGGCGGCCGGCGCGGTCCTCGCGGTGCCGGTCGGCTTCGACTCCTTGCGCGGCTCCACGACGACGGCGATCTCGACGATCTCCTCGGCCGTCTCGCCCCGCCAGTGCTTCACGGTCTGCTCGCCGCGCTCGGCGACCTTCTCGTACGTCTCCCGGGCCCGCACCGCGTACTCCGCGGCCACACCCAGGCTCCGCAGCGCCAGGTCCTGCGCGTTCTCGCCCAGCTTCCGCAGATCGCTGTCGAACGACCCGATCACCTCGGTGACCTTGGCCTGCATGGTGGCCTGCGCCTCCTTGGCCTGCGAGGTCACCTTCTCCTGCACGGCCTTGGGGTCGGTGTTGCGCACGGCCTCGATACGCTCCGGCGCCTCGGCGCGCAGCTGCTCGATCAGCGCCGGGACCTTGCGCGCCTGCTCGACGGCGAGGTCGGCCGTACCGGCGGCGAAGTAGAGGGGGGTCGGGTCGGTGAGGGTCTTGCGCAGGTCATCGGTGATGGCCATGACTGTGGTCCTCCCGGATCATCAGACTCAGTTTGAGGGTTTTTCGGGCTTTGAAGGCGCGGAGGGTGTTGAGGGCGCGGAGGGTATTGAAGACGTCGAACGCTTCGAGGACGTCGAATGCTTCGAAAGCGTCGACGGCTCCGAAGCCGCGCCGGCACCGCCGCCGTCCGCACCGGCGTCGGGCCCTGACTCGTCGCCGGTCTCCGATCCGGCGGCGACGCCGGATTCCGGTCCGGGCTCGAACCCGTTCTCCTTGCGGAAGGAGTCGTAGATCTGCAGCAGAACGCTCTTCTGCCGCTCGTTGATGGACGGATCGGCCAGAATCACCGCCCGCGTCTCCAGCTCCTCCCGCTCCCGCTCGTCCAGAATCCCGGCCCGTACGTAAAGGGTCTCGGCGGAGATCCGCAGCGCCTTGGCGACCTGCTGCAACACCTCGGCGCTCGGCTTGCGCAGCCCGCGCTCGATCTGGCTGAGGTAGGGATTGGACACCCCTGCGGCATCGGCGAGCTGCCGCAGCGACAGCTGCGCGTTGCGCCGCTGCTCGCGCAGGTACTCACCGAGATTGCCGACGTTGAGGGATGCCATACCCCGATGGTGCGCCACCCTTGCTAACTTTTGCAAGCAGACGCTTGCAAAAGTGCGCCACACCACTCGCACGGCCCTGTGTGCCGAGCCACGTGACGTGTCTCGCTGAAGATGAGCCAGTCTCGGTCGATCTGAACCATCTGGTCGCTCGTCTCAGTCAACCGTGACCATCTGTCGATCTGTCTCGCTCTTCTTGACCCACTGCCGCACCGGGGTCCCTACGGTCTTCGTATCGGGCGGGTGCCGAACGGGGTGGCTGATGGCTGAGGAAGACTTCTGGCTGGAGTACCTAGACGCCCGCGGCGAACCGCACGGCGGGCCGCTTGAGGTGATGTGGCCGACCCGTTTCGAGGCAGCCGGGCAGGTACGCGGGTTCCCTTCGTACCAGGGGCAGCGGAACTTCCCGGGCTGGTACTGGGCTGCTACAGGTGGTGACCTGGTGGGCTATGAGTCGTGGGTGGAGCTCGGGCACCTGATGAGGCTGGACGCCGATCCGGATGTGGTGGCGGTGGCCTCGCAGCCGTTCCAGCTGTCGTGGCGGTACAGCGACCGGGCCCGGCGGACCCGCCATACGCCGGACTACTTCGTACGCCGTCGGGACGGCACCGCTGTGGTGCTGGACGTACGTCCGGACGATCGGATCGAGCCGGACGACGCGAAGAAGTTCGCGGCCACGGCCGCGGCCTGCGCCCGGGTTGGCTGGGGCTTCGAGCGGGTCGGGATACTCGATCCCGTGCTGGCTGCGAATCTGCGCTGGCTATCGGGCTACCGACACCCCCGGGTTCGGCGCGAGCCGGTCGCCGATGCTCTGCAAGCGGTGTTTGCAGAGCCGCAGGGACTGCTTGCGGGGGCCCGGGAAGTCGGGGATCCAATCGCCACGCTTCCGGTGCTCTTTCACCTGTTGTGGCGTCGAGTGTTGGCCGCTGACTTGGGGGGCGAGTTGCTGGCGGGGGCCACGCGCGTGCACCTCGTTCCTGCGGTGGCGAAGGAGGTGGGCGGGGATGCCGGCGCGTCCGCAGCTGCTGTCGCTGGGTGATCGGGTTCGCTACGACGGGCGCGAGCACACCGTGGCCGCCTTGCACGGCACTTCGGTGCGGCTGGTGGATGACGCCCTGGCCGCCAGTGTGGTGCTGCTGGGGAACTTGCTGGCCGCTGAAGGGTTCACCGTGCTCAGCAGCGCGCCGAGCCGCCCGCCGTTGCCCGATGCGGGGGTCCTGGAGGGGCTGCCCGAAGAAGCCGCAGAGCGGGCCGAGTGGTGGCGAAGGCACCTGACCGAACTGCTTACGGGCCGTCCAGACGTCGATGCGCGCACCCCAGTGAAGGCCGAGTACGACCCGGCCGTGAACTCGTTGCGGCAGCGGGAGCTGGCCAAGCTCGCCGAACTACGCGAAGCAGGCGAGGAGGTGGGGCTGAGCACGCTGCGCCGGATGCGCTCTCGCTTCGAGCGCGAAGGGGTGGCGGGTTTAGTGGACGGTCGGCAGCGCAAGCCCGCCACCGGCACGAGCCGGGCCGATCCGCGGGTGGTCGAGGCCATCGAGAAGATCGTCAGCAGCCGGACCGACGAGCCGACCGTGTCCGCGCAGGTGCTGCGGCGCAAGGTCGAACGCCTGCTGGCTGCTGAGCACGGCAAGGGAGCGGTTTCGATGCCCTCCAGGGCGACGTTCTACCGCCTGTTGGAGGCAGTCTCGACCGGGCAACATCTGCTGGGCTCGGCCCGCACCCGCCGCTCGCTGGGCAAACAGCCGAAGCGGATGTTTGGGCAGCTGACGACAGCACGACCAGGTGAAGTGATGGAGATCGACTCCACGCCACTGGACGTAATGGTCGTCCACGACGACGGGACAGTGGACCGCTGCGAGCTGACCGGACTGGTCGATCTGGCGACGAGGACGCTGGCCGCGGTGGTGTTGCGGCCCTCGACGAAGGCGGTGGACGCCGCCCTGCTGCTGGCGCGGGCGATGACGCCCGAGGTGGTGCGGCCGGGCTGGTCGGACGCGTTGCGCATGTCCCGGTCGGTGCTGCCCTATGCCTCGCTGCTGACGCTGGACGAACGGATGGCCAAGGCCGCCGCGAAGCCGGTGATCGTCCCGGAGATGGTGGTCAGCGACCGCGGGAAGGCGTTCGTCTCGGACAACTTCCGTAATGCCTGCCGCCACTTGGGGATCTCGTTCCAGCCCGCGCATCCGGACACCCCGACCGACAAGCCGCATATTGAAAGGACCTTGGGCTCCGTGGCAACGATGTTCGCCCAGGATCTGCCCGGCTACACAGGCCGGAGTGCCGAGATGCGAGGCAGGGATCCGTCCGCACGAGCGGTTTGGTCCATCCACGAGCTCCAGGAACTGCTCCAGGAATGGGTCGTTTCGACGTGGCAGGTCAGGCCGCACGGCGGGCTGCGAGACCCGTTGATGCCGGATCGCCCGTTGAGTCCGAACGAGAAGTACGCCGCGCTGGTGGCGGCGGCCGGATACGTGCCGGTCGCGCTGAGCCCGGAGGAGTACATCCAGCTCATGCCCCGCGAATGGAGGGTCATCGGTCCCGGAGGGGTGCGGATCAACAACCGTACTTACGATTCCCGCGACCTTGTCCCCTTTCGGCGCCAGCCCTCCGGGGCGGGTCCGGACGGGAGGCTCTGGGAGGTCCACTACGACCCTTATGACATCTCCTGCGTCTGGGTACGCAACCACCGTGGCACGGGCTGGATCACCGCGACCTGGCGCCATCTACGCACTTCGCCCGTCCCCATGGGTGAACTGGTCTTCGACCGGGCCCGTCAGGTGCTGGCCGAACGTGAACGGCGCAAGCCGGACGAGGAAGCGGTCGCTGAGGCTGCGGTCGAGCTGCTTGACCGGGCCGCTGACGGTCCCGAGAAACACCCTGTCCGGCGGCGGAAGAGCTCGGGCCGAGCGGCCGAGCGGCGTGACCGCAAGGTCGTCGGCCGCACCCGTGCCACCAGCCAGTCGGCCTGGCCTCGTCCCGAGACGCCCGCCGCCTCGCAAGCGCTTCCGGCCGAACCAGCTCAGGTCTCCGATGCCGCCGATGAGGGCGAGGAGTTGGCGAAAGTGGTGCCGCTGGGGATCTTCGACGCTCGTGAGGAGGCGAAAAGATGGTGGTGAGCCCCTCCGGAAATGATCGCTCTGGGACCGACAAAGACGAACGTGTGGAGCCGCCCACCACTCTCACTGGCTGGCGGCGGTTCGTGGAGAAGGACCCGCACCCCTTCGACCTGCTTCCCCGCCCTCGATGGGAGTCGATGAGCGACGAGGAACGCACCGACTACGACGAAGCTCGCATCGACTACCACTCAGAACTCCAAGTGGTACGCACGTCCACAGTGAAGGAAGTCGCTCATCAGGGACGCCTTCTGACCCTGCTCAACCGACGCGAGCACGGAGCTCGCCGCGGCCTGATCATCTCTGGCGACCGCACCACGGGCAAGACCACTGCACTCCGACAGCTCGGGCGCCTTCATGAACTGCGTGTTCGGCAGAGATCCGGCGAAGGCCAACGCATCCCGGTGGTCTATGTCACCGCACCGCCGAAAGGATCACCCCGGAAGCTCGCCTTGGAGTTTGCCCGCTTCCTCAACATCCCAACCATCACCCCTCGCCACAACACCGCCGACATCACGCATTCCGTCTGTCAGGTGCTGACAGAGGCCCGCACGGACCTGGTGCTGGTCGACGAAATCCACCTCATGAACTTGGGCACGATCGCCGGAGAGGAGCTCTCCGACCACCTGAAGTACTTCACCGAGCACCTGCCGGCCACGTTCATCTACGCCGGCATCGACGTCGAACACTCCGGACTGTTCACCGGCATCCGCGGCGGCCAGATCGCAGGTCGCTGCACCCTCCTGCACACCGGCCCCTTTCCCCTGGGCCGCGAATGGGAAGGGCTGGTCGCGACCATGGAGGGCACCCTTCGCCTGCACCGGCACGCCCCCAACACACTGACCAAGTTGCACAAGTACCTCTATCAGCGGACCGGCGGAATGATCGGCAGCCTCTCCCACCTTGTCCGTGCCGCTGCCATCTCCGCGATCCTGGACGGCAGCGAAAGCATCACCCGGCGACAACTGCACGCCATCCACGTGGACCACGCCAGCGAGAGCGCCTACCGGACATCCGCATGATCGGAGTCACGGCCCCGGCCGGGCCGGCACGACCACTGCCTCTGACCTCCCCGCCCTTTCCGAATGAGACTGTTCGGTCCTATGCAGCACGACTCGCGCTGCTCAACGGAATCCCCCCGAAGCACGTGCTTCGCCGCTTCTACTCGGCGGAGAGGCCCTTGGACGGGCTGGATCTCCTCGCCGTTCGCAGCGGTCAGACGCCGGCATCCCTGAGGAAGGCTCTGCCCGAACTGACCACCGCCGCGGCATGGCACCAGCCGGGCTACCCGTTGATCAGCCGGACCTGGGCCTGCGACTTCTGCGCGGCCGCACATACCGGAAGGACCAACTGGCGGATCGAGATATGGGGGCTCCGAAACCTCAACCAGCTCTGTGTCAAGCACCGCCGGTGGACGGGCACTGGCACCGCCTACGACTCGTACTTTGAGCGGAGCGTCGAGATCCCTTCAATGGGTCAGTGCAGCGTTACGAAGGCGCCCGAGATCGTTGAAGCTCAACGCCGCCTCCACCGGCTCTGCCGTCACAGCAGATACCGCAGGATCCTGCCCGCCTACGAAGAATGCTCCAAGTTCTGGCGCGACCTGACCAGACACGGCTACGCAGCAGACCGCACGGAGCGCAGACTCCGCTTGATCCATCCGGACGAGACCAGCCGGCACCGGCCATACCCATACGCCGAGGCCGCCGACTTCCCCGACGTCGTCCAGGTCGCCGCTCTCTTCGCTTCCTTCTACTGGCGAAAACAAGCCCTCGGAAGCCAGGGAGAGGTTCAGCGCTTCCGCCGAGAGTTCGACAGGCGACTACCCGCAGAGCGGAAGCTGAGGACAACCGCCATCCCCTGGCTCCAAGAAGAGATCGTGCGGCTTGCCCAACGGGTCGACGAGGCCGTCCGCCACCATGAGGCCAGCCTCGACGGGCTCGTAACCGCCCACCCGCACGACCAGTTCCCTCCCCTTCTCATCCGACGGATCTTGAAGCGCTCCCCAGCACACGCACGGTGAACTGCCTCTGCCCTCACCGAGACGGGACTGACGTCAGCAACGTCGGAGCCGATCATTAGGCTCCGCTCATGACCAGCGACCTCGGATTCACATGCTCGTGCTGCGGCAGCCATCACGCCGAACTGCCGATGAACTACTCGGCCACGGCTCCCTACGTCTGGGATCCGCGTTTCGCCGACCGTGCGGACTGCCTGCTCTCGTCGGATCAGTGCGTCATCCAGGCACAGCACTACTTCGTCAAGGGTCTGATCGAGATACCGATCATCGGCAGCGACGAGGTCTTCTCCTGGGCCGCATGGGTCTCCCTCAGCCGGGACAACTTCGCCCGAGCCGCGGACCTCTGGGACACCCGGGGACGCGAATCCGAGGAGCCGTGCTTCGGATGGCTGTCCACCGACCTCTTCCTCTACTCGCCCAGCACCATCAACTTGAAGACCCACGTCCACACCCGCCCCATCGGACAGCGTCCGTTCATCGAGCTGGAGCCGACCGACCACCCTCTCGCGGTCGAACAGCGGACCGGCATCACGATGGAGCGTGTCCGTGAAATCGCCGAAGCTGTTCTCCACCCTGCCGACAGCGAATCCAAGTGACGTCGAACATCCTGCTGACCTAGCGTTCCACCCATGACTACCCCCGACGTCGGCACCGGCGATGAGGCCAGCGTGACGATCCGCTGCCAGGACAATGCGTCCGTCGGCGTGACGTTCTGCGACCGGTTCAGCTTCGACGCAGACTCCGTGCACTATGCCGTCGAGCTGCGGGCTCCCGGTCTGACCGCTCGCGTCAACGAGGTCGTCGCCTGGATCTGGGACAGCGATCTCACCGCATTCCTGGAAGAGCTCGCCGCCGACTACCGGGGATGGGACGGCGAACGGAGCTGGCAGACCAATGACCACGACCTAACGGTGTCGGCAGTCTTCCGGTCCGGCGGCCACGTCGGCCTGACCTGGGCCTCGCGGCCGTGGCCTCAGGCCGCAGGTGGCTGGGGCGCCTCTGTGACCACCTGGCTGGAGGCCGGCGAGCAGATGACTTCCCTGGCGGCCGATGTTCGGGCCTTCCTCGCTGAGGAGCACCAGTGACATCCGGCATGCGCATCACCTGGACCCTGACGGGATCCGGGTGGGCGGACTGCACCCTTGAAGATCGCCAGGCGAGAGTCGAGCTCACCGCGTCCCACATCACCAGTGCGCCCGAGGAGCTCCTGACCGCGGTGGCCCAGCTCGTCGCGGGCGGGTCGGAGACCCGTGCCCAGTTTGAGGCCGAACCGACCGCCTACCGGTGGATCTTCTACCGCGAAGGCGTGGACACCTGGACCCGCGTGCTGGAGCTGCGTCACGGCAGCGATCACGACAACAAGGGAACCGAAATCTGGTCCAGCCAGCTCGGCATCGACCAGCTCGCCCGCACCGCGATCCGCTGCTTCGACGAAGTCGCGCAGACTTACGGTGAGAGCGGCTATCGAGGCAAGTGGGGCGAACACTTCCCACGAACCGAGCTCGAAGCCCTCAGACGCCTCTGGCACGCCCACCACCGCAGCGACAACACATAGCCGCACCGGCCCGCGGCAAAGCAACGGCGGCCCTACTCCAGACTCCAGCGTCGCACTCCAGCCGGGCCGCTGAGTTCGCGACGTCCGCCCCCGCACACCCGTGCGCGCCGCCGCCTAAGATCGCACATCACGACGGAGCACAGTAAGCAGGGGGAGGGCCAGGAAAACCGTGCGATTCGGCGTATTTTATGACGACCGTCGCTTGGCCGAAGGTGGCGCTATGGCGGAGGATCTTTTCGATGCGCTCCTCGTCCACGACACCTGGGACGACGACGGATACCGCACCATGTTCACGTTGCGCGTTCTGACCAGGGAGGGCTGGATCGAGGTCGGCACGGTGAAGATTGGCCACGTGGCGACGGATGGCGAGAACGTTCCCGCCAACTATCTGCTCCCGGAGCGCTTCAGCCGCCTGGACAGCTCGCGCTATTTCTCGGTGGGCCAGGATGAAAGCTATTACTACACGCTGAGCGAGATACCCAGCGCCATCCGGGAGGAAGTACTCACCGCGCTCCGGGATATCGCCTATGACGAGGACTCCTTCCGCCTCGCGCGGAACCAAGATGTGACCCGCACTTCGCTACTGCGCTTCGTCAAGATGTCGACCGTGCGCGGGCAGCTGCGGCGCATCGCACGCGGCGGAGCGCGCCGGGTAAGTTTCGATATCGCCTACGAGCCGCCGCTGCCACCGGCAATGGGTTCCGTGCGGTTCGAATTCAAGGTCGAACCAGGCTCCCGGCCGGCCAGCAACGTGCACGCCCTGACCGGACGGAACGGCGTGGGGAAGTCATATGTGCTTTCCCACTTGGCCCGCGCCGTCGCTGCGGTCGAGCCGCAGATATATGAGCTCGGGCGGATCATCGAGTACGGCCGCGAGGGCCGATCCTTCAACAACCTGGTGACTGTCTCGTTCAGCGCCTTTGACGACTTCCCGCTCGTCGAGGGCGACGAAATGTTCATCGCTTCCTACGTGGGCCTGCGTGTTCAGGGTTCACGATCCCCCAGGTTCAAGACCCCTGGCGGGCTCAGGAAGGACTTCGCGCAGGCCATGAAGGCATGTCTGACGCGCGAGCGCAGCCCACAATGGATCAGGGCATTGCGCACCCTCGACTATCCCGGGAGCGGACTCCTGGAGGAGGGATGGCTGGAGAACTTCGAGAACACCGCAAGCCTGAACAGCCGCGAGAATAAGGCCCGGCAGCTCTTCCGCCGTCTCAGCGCCGGCCACCGGCTCGTTCTGCTCACCATGACCCGGCTCATCGAGCACGTGAGTGAGCGGACCCTCGTCATCATCGATGAGCCTGAAACCCACCTCCATCCGCCCCTGCTGTCCGCGTTCATGCGGGCGCTGTCCGATCTGCTCGCCGAGCGCAACGGGCTGGCCATCGTCGCCACACACTCTCCGGTTGTACTCCAAGAGATTCCTGCCCACTGCGTCTGGAAGCTCTGGCGCTACGGCGGGCAACTCGGAGCCGCGCAGCCCCGCATCGAAACGTACGGCGAGAACGTCGGCGTGCTGACTCACGAGGTCTTCGGTCTGGAACTGACCGAAGCCGGCTTTCTGCACGAACTACGACGCCTGGTCGACGTCGGCTACTCCTACGACGCTGTCCTGGAACACTTCAGTGGACGGCTTGGCAGTGAGGCACAGTTGGTGCTCAGCGCCTTGCTCGGCCAGCGCGACGACGTGGAGGGACACGGCTGATGCAGCACATAGATCCTCCGACCTTCGACGCACGCGACGTCTACACCACCTGCATCGCCAACGCCCGCCCAAATAGCCGAAAACGGCTGGAGTCGTTCACCGACGCGGTGGCCGATGCAGCAAGTGCGTACGAGGCAGCCGCTCAGGGCCAGGCTCTTCACACCCTCACCGGCCTCGCCGCCACGCCTGGCACCCGTCGCGACCGCAAGGCACTGGAGGGGGTCTACACCGACCGGTTGGCCAAGGACCGTGCTCCGGGCCGCCGCATCTACGAGGCGCTCAAAGGTACGACCGACCAAGAAGGCCGTCGACGGGATAACCGGTGTCCCCTGTGCGGGGAGGGCCTGGTAACCACGCTCGATCACCACCTACCCAAGAACACGTACCCGCTGCTCAGCGTGGTACCGGTTAACCTCATCCCGGCTTGCCGCGACTGCAACACCGGCAAGCGCGCGACAGTCCCCGTCAATGCGGGTGACCAGACCCTGCACCCCTACTTCGACGACTTCTCCCACTACCCCTGGCTTCGAGCTCGTCTCAGGAGGCCACGCGGCAATGAGCAGCCGTCGATGAAGTTCTTCGTTTCCCCCCACCCTGATTGGAGCGACACACTCACAGAACGCCTCCAGAAACACCTGAAGGTGTTCGACCTGGACTACCGGTACAGCCTTCTGGTGAGTAGCCACATCGCATCAACCAACCACGACCTCACGATGATGCCCACTAACTCCGTCGCCCCCTGGCTTGAGCACAAGGCCGAGGGCTGGCGCTACCGGGGTAACCCCAACACGATGGGCTATGCCCTGTTCAAGGCCCTGGCGGCCGACAAGTGGTATGTCAACGGCGGCTGGCGCGGCTCAAGCCCGGAGACAAACCTCGACTAATCGGCCCGACAGCCATTCTCCGAGAAGGCCGATTTGAGGACACGCCACGACTTCGGAGAAGAGGGTGCAACAGCCCACTGGGGCTGGGCGTGACGCCGCAGTCAGTCCGCCGCGGGACCGATCGATGGCGTGGTCATCGGGTTCGCCGACCGGGCCCCCTTCTGCGGCCCCCGCGGCCAAGCGCAGAGCCGACGGGCTTGTCGTCGGTTCTCTCTCGTGTCGTGGTTTGGGCGCACCAGACGCGGCACGACTCCGCTCGACGGCAGAGCGACTGGGTTCGATGTCAACGGACAGCTGCTCAGGTTGAGTGAGACAGGCCAGCCATTGCCGTCTCACTCAACCTGAGTCACCCCAGGTCACCGCCTCACGATGGCCCACTTCCATTGAGACGGGACACCACGACAGCTGGCACCCGGCCAAGCCGGCCGGCATCGCCCTCGCTCATCCATGCCAGGATTCGAGGGTGGATATGACTGACGTCACGCGTGCGAGCGCGGCTGCGACTTCGGTCGCCGCATCGCTCGGCCTGCCGGCCAACGATGCGATCGTCCTCCAGAACTCGAACAAGCTGGCACTGCGGCTGATGCCATGCGATGTTCTTGCCCGGGTCGCCCCTGTGGGGCAAGAGGTTGCACAGTTCGAAGTCGATCTCGCCCAGCGGCTCACCGGGATCGGATGCCCGATGTGTCCCCTGGAGCCTCGGGCGGACCCGCGTGTGTACACGCGCGATGGCTTCGCAGTGACGCTGTGGACCTACTACGAGCCCGTGACACCTCGCACCTCACCGGCCGACTACGCCGAGGCGCTGGAGCAGCTGCACGCCGGCATGCGCAAGGTCGATGTGCCGAGCCCGAGGTTCACGGACCGGATAACGGAGGCGGAAGAAGTTGTCGCCGACCCGGAACGCTCGCCGGAGCTCATCGACGCGGACCGCGTATTCCTCAGCGGCAGGCTGGCAAGCCTGCGACGAGCGATCGACGACCGCGGCGCCGTGGAGCAGCTGCTCCACGGCGAGCCGCATCCGGGCAATGTGCTCAGCACGGAGAACGGCCCGTTGTTCATCGACCTTGAGACGTGCTGCCGTGGACCCGTCGAGTTCGATCTCGCCCATGTTCCCGAGGCGGTCTGCGAGCACTACCCAAGCGTTGACCAAGGGCTGCTGGACGAGTGCCGGCAGCTCGTCATCGCGATGGTCGCCGCGTGGCGTTGGGAGCTCGGCGACCAGTTTCCGAATGGGAGGCGATTCGGGGAGGAATTCCTGCGCCTGCTGCGCGAGGGTCCTCCTTGGCCGACGCTCGACACGGTGACCAGGCGACTGGATGGTCTGTAGAAATCGCCGAAGGTCACGTGAAAGCGACAGGGAACCGAGCGACGAGACTGTCGCCGTCGCGACCCCGTGCGCGCCGGCCTCGCTGCCGCGCTGAACCATGGCTCCGGTGCCGATAGACGTGGCAATTCATTACAGACGCCAAGAATCCTGGCCGGACGGCGCCAACCAGCGTGGCCGGGCCGGTGGGAGCCCCGGGCCACACAGCCCGGTCCGTGCCGACCATCGTGGCCCGGCTCACCCTCTGCGAGGCGGGGCGGCACCGCTGTTCTGTCTCTGCGATGTGCAGGCGGTCCCGCTCTTCTACGGCCGAGGCGGCCGGCCGATGTCGTGGGATGCGCATGCGTCATTCGGCATCGTTCACCAACTCGTCCAGCGCCTGGCGCGCCAGCGGAACGAAACGTTGCCGGCACCCCTCCACGAGAGCCTTCGTCTCGGAAGCAGCCGAGCGATAACGTTCCTGCTGCCCCTCGCTCAGCGGCTCCTTGTTCAGCTGCATCAGGGCCTCGATCGGCGGCTGGACGTTCCGGTCCACCGCTTCGGCATACTCCTCGGCGGCCCGGGCCACATCGGCCGGTCCTTCCAGCTGAACCACGTCGGCCGCGCGGCGAGTCGCGCGGACTGCGTCGATGGCCACACCCCGCCGGATGTCATAGCGGTGTTGGTCGAATGGCTCCAGCGTCAGCCGCCCCAGCTGCCAGATGGCCCCCTGAGCCTCATGGGCGGCGTCCAGCAGGCTCTGATAGGCGGATTGCCTGCGATCCCTGCGCCATTTCCGGTGCTCGACCCGCAGTTCGTGACGTTGAGTGCGATCGTGCGCGGCCTCTTCACGTACTTGCTGACGCTCCAGCGCTTCGCTCCGGCGCCGCTCGGTCCGAGCGGCCGCGAACGCTGTCAGACCACTGCCGAGCAGGGTGCCGCAAATCGCGATGACTGTCGTGATCAGGCTACTCGTCATGGAGGACAGTCTGACGGGACGGCGTTCAGCCGCCGAGCGAGTGGGAGACCCTCTCGACCGGGCCGGAGCAGAACTCCGGTTGACCTTCACCTTGGGGGAGGCCACAGCATCGGTGAGGCCGGGCGAAGTGCTCGGCATGAGGAGGAGAGCGGGCATGGGGTTGCTGACCATCGGGACCTTCGCGAAGGCGTCCCGGCTGTCGCCGAAGGCGTTGCGTCTCTACGACGAACTCGGTCTGCTGACCCCCGCTCGCGTCGACCCGGTGACCGGCTACCGCCTCTACGACCCGGAACAGCTGGACCGAGCCCGGCTCGTCGCCTGGCTCCGGCGCCTGGGCATGCCCCTGGCCCGCATCCAGCACGTCTGCGCACTGGAGGCAGGCCCGGCAGCCCGGGAGGTCCGCGCGTTCTGGGCGCAGGTCGAGGCCGACACCGCCGCGCGGCGAGACCTCGCTTCCTTCCTCATCGGCCATCTGTCCTGGAAGGACCCCGCCATGTCTCCGACCACCAAGCCCCTGGGACTCCGTTACGCCGCTCTCTCCGACACGGGCCTGGTCCGTGAGAGCAATCAGGACACCGCCTACGCGGGATCCCGCCTGCTCGCCGTCGCCGACGGCTTCGGGAGCAAAGGAGCGCCCGCGAGCGCCGCCGCAGTCGACACGCTCAAGCGCCTCGAAACCGACGGCATCCCGGCAGGCGATCTGCTCAACCTCCTTGAAGACGCCGTCGAACAGGCCGAACTGGCCGTCAACGGCATTGCCGGGCCCGCCTCACCGCCCGAGGAGGCCGGCACCACACTCACCGCGATGCTCTGGACCGGCTCGCAGTTGGCCCTCGTCCACATCGGCGACTCACGAATCCACCTCCTGCGCGACGGAGAGCTGTTCCAGATCACCCACGACCACACCATGGTCCAGTCGATGGTCGACGAAGGACGACTCAGCCCGGAAGAGGCCGCCTCCCACCCCCAGCGGTCACTGCTGATACGCGCTCTGGGCCGAGGAGCCGATGGCACCCCCGACATGCGCCTGCACGACGCCCGGCAGGGCGACCGCTACCTGCTCTGTTCCGACGGCCTCTCCACCGTCGTGCCGACCGAAGAGATCCACCGGGCGCTCCGCGAGATCGATGAGCCCGAGCAGGCGGTCCGCGAACTCGTCGCCCTCGCCAACGGCTCCGGCGGCCCCGACAACGTCAGCTGCGTGGTCGCCGACGTCGTGGAGCTCCGGCGATAGGAGCGAGCGGCACGCCCACGGTCGCCCGGGACGGGGCAGCCGCGACGGAACGTGCTCGAAGGGCTCCGCGTCCATCTCTGGCATACGGGATCACGGATGGCGACGGAGCACGGAGACACGGGACATGACGGACACAGCAGCGCGATACCTCTACCTCGCCCGGCACGGTGAAGCGTCGGCGGATGAGACGACCCTGACGGAGAACGGTCGGCGCCAGGCCGTTCTGCTCGGTGAACGGCTCCGGAGCGCCCCGCTCTCGGTGATCCACCACGGGCCGCTGCCCCGGGCGCAGCAGACGGCCCAACTGATCGGCGCACAGCTCGACGGCGTCCCCCTGCACCGGTCGGAACCGGCCGGTGACTACGTACCCCACCTGCCCACGAAGGAGGAGCTGCCGCCGGACTCGGCCGACGCCCTGCTCGACTTCCTGGCTCAGGTCCCGGAGGAGGAGCGCGGTCTCGGTCCGGCGCTGGCCCGGGAAGCGCTCGCGGAGTTCACAGGTCCGGTCGACGGGGACCGTCCCCGCCATGAGCTGGTCGTCACGCACAACTTCCTCGTCGGCTGGCTGGTCCGGGCCGCCCTCGACGCGCCCGAGTGGCGCTGGATGGGCGTCAACCAGGGCAACGCGGCTCTGACGGTCATCCGCTACGCACCCGGCAGGCCGTCCTCCGTGCTGTTCCACAACGACATGGCTCACCTGCCCGCAGAACTGCGCTGGACCGGCTTCCCGCCCGAACTCCGAGCCTGACCCGGCTGCCGGTCGGGCGGGCAGTCGGGCGGGCGGGAATCTCCGTCGGCGGAACCGAGTTGCTTGCTACTACAGCGATTGCGACGGGGGGCGAAGCGGATGAGCCTTCGTCAGTTCGAGTACGCCCTGGCCGTTGCCGAGGAGGGCTCGGTGACGGCGGCAGCGGAGCTGCTGCACGTCGCTCAACCGTCGGTGTCCCAGCAGATCCGCGGCCTGGAGCGGGAGCTCGGCGTGGAGCTGTTCGCCCGCACGCCGACCGGACTGGTGCCCACCGTGGTCGGCCGCGCGTTCCTGCGGGAGGCCGAGGCCGCGGTGAGCGCGGCACGGCGGGCGAGGGCGACGGCGCGGGCCGGTGCCGACGAGCTGGTGGGCGAACTGGTGGTCGCCGTCCAGATGGGCTTCGGTACACGGCAACTGCCGGGCGCGCTCGGCGCGCTGCGTCGCCGCTTCCCCCGGCTGGAGGTCACCGTCTTCGAGGAGCCGAGCTCCGCCGAGCTGGAGCGGCTGTGCCGCCGGGGCGTGCTGGGCCTCGCCCTGATGGCGGCGTGTGAGCGTACTCCCGCCGACGCCCACCACCTCGGCGACGAGGAGTTCGTCGTGGTGGTGGGCGCCGGACACCGGCAGCTCGCCGCGGACCGGGTCGAGCTGCGCGAACTGGACGGGGAGCCGTGGGTGCGGTTCGACCGCGACAGCGCGCTCGACGGCGTGCTGCTGAACGTGCTGCGGGAGAACGAGCTGACCCCGGCCACGGCCGCCCGCGCGTCCCAGACGGCGACGGCTGTGCGCTGGGCCGCCCACGGGCTGGGGGTGACGCTCGTCCCGGCCTCCGCGGTGCCCCACGGTCATGAACACCTGGTGCGCCCGGTGCTCCCGGCCGTGTCCCAGCCCGTCATCGCCGTGGTCCGGCCTGGCGCGGGCCCGGCGGAGACGGCCCTGCTCGAACTCCTGCGCAAGGAGACCTGGTCCGGTTCCGATTTCTCCTTCCCGGTGCCCTGACACCGGGAAAGAGACGACCGCCACAGAATCCTCCCTCCCGGACACGTAATTCCAGAATTCATGAACTACGGGATCACGGGATTACGGGATCACGGGATTACGCCGACGTCAGCCTCTCGGGAATTCACCGCCGTCCACGACGAGATTGCTCCCGGTCAGCCAGCTCGCCCGGTCGGACACGAGGAACAGCACCGCGTCCGCGATGTCGTCGGGCCGGCCGTCGCGCCCCAGCGGCGCGGTGGCGTCGGCGCTGGTCTGACCCGGCGCCGTGTCCAGGCGCGCCCACCGCTCCCGCGTCTCCTCACCGCCGGGAGTGGCGACCCTGCCCGGGGTCACGGTGTTGACCCGGATTCCGGACGGGGCCAGTTCCAGGGACAGCCCCCGGCTGTAGGTCTCCAGCGCCGCCTTCGCCGCCACGTAGTGCAGGAACGGTCCTACGGGGGTGAGGACCGCGGCCGAGGAGACGTGCACGATCGCCCCCGAACCCCGCTCCCGCATCCCCGGTACCAGCAGCGAGTCCAGCCGTACCGACGCGAGGTAGTTCAGGTCCAGCGCGTCCTGCCACTCCTCGTCGGGGATGACCAGGGCGCCGTTGTGAGGCCGCGCCCCGCCCGCGTTGTGGACCAGGACGTCCACCCCGCCGAGCCTCTCCCGCGCGGCTGCGGCGACCGCCTCCGCTCCGGCCCGTGTCCGCACGTCGGCCGCCACGAAGGAGGCCCCCTCCGGCACCGTGCTCGTCGCCGACCTGGCGGTCGTGAGCACCTCGGCGCCCGCGTCCAGCAGTTGACGCACGACGGCCGCTCCGATTCCGCGGGAACCACCTGTGACCAGTGCCCGCTTTCCCGTGAATTCCCGCGTTCCCGATCCGTTTCCGATTGTGGTCATGCCACCGGTCCTCTCGATCGCCCAGTCGGTCGCTCGGCGCAATGAGAAAGGCGCGCATCTCGTCGAGCTGTTTCACGGTACGTACGGAAAAGAGCGAGAGGCAAAGACGAAATACCAGCAGGCGATATAGGGAACTCCTATGGGCGCCGTGCGCAGCGGTCGCCGTTTGACCTTGACACTGTGGCAAGCCCTTCACTGCTTGCCGAGGAGGTGGTCCCGATGGCGATCACGGAACAGGACACAGATGTGGTGCGGGCGCTCGGGGCGCTGGAGGACGGCCGTGCGTCCGTGCGGCTGCGGGGCGCCATGGCGGTCGGCACGGCGCCCGATCCACGCTTCGTCGACAAGCTCGTCGAGCGATGCGCGATCGAACCCGAGTTCTTCGTCCGCGACATGCTGACCTGGGCGCTCACCCGCCACCCGGTGTCCCTGACGCTTCCCCTGCTGGTCGGCGAGGTCCGCTCGGAGCGTGCGCAGGCGCGGAGCCAGGCGCTGCACACGCTGTCCAAGATCGGGGACCGGCGGGCGTGGCCGGCGATCACACGGTCGCTGCTGACCGACGCCGACGACGAGGTGGCGCGGAGCGCCTGGCGGACCGCGGTCGTGCTCGTACCGGAAGGCGAGGGGTCCGCCCTGGCCGCGGTGCTGGCGACGCAGCTCGGGCGCGGTGAGCGGCAGACGCAGCTGAGTCTCAGCCGGGCGCTGGTCGCGCTCGGCGAAGTGATCGGGCCGGCCCTGGACACGGCGACGGCGTCCCCCGACCCGGGCACGCGGGCGCACGCGCTCGCCACCCGACGGCTGCTGCGCGACCCGGACACCGGGTTCGAGTTCGCCATCGAGGAGGCGAAGCGCGTCGTGGCCCTCGGCGGCACGGCGGGGAGGGACGATACAGGGTGTGTTGATCGGTGAGGTGGCGCGGCGGTCCGGGGTCAGTGCCCGCATGCTCAGGCATTACGAATCGCTCGGCCTGGTGCGGCCTTCGGGCCGTACGGGCTCCGGGTATCGGGAGTACTCCGAGGAGGACATCCGGCGGATCTTCCATGTCGAGAGCCTGCGGTCGCTGGGGCTGACGCTCCGTGAGATCGGGCGGGCGCTCGACGATCCCGGCTTCACGCCCTCGGCGCTCGTCGGCGACCTCGTCCGTCAGACACGCGAGCGCATCGCGGCCGAGACCGAACTGCTCACACGGCTCCGCCGGATCGATGCCGCGGAGCCGTCCGGCTGGGAGGACGTCCTCCAGGTCGTCGCGCTCCTCCAGGCACTGGGGTCGAAGAGCCCCGACGCGCGCCAGCGCGCGGCCCTCTCCTCGGTGGACGAGGTCCCGGTGCCGGTGGAGGCCCTGGTGGAGGCGGCGTTGAGCGAGACGGAGCCGAACGTCGCCGGAGCCCTTCGGTGGGCGCTGGCCCGGTCGGGCGGCGACGGACCGGCACTGCTGGCGAAGGGCCTCGGCTCGCCGGTGGCCGCGGTGCGGGAGCGTGCCGTTCAGTCCCTCGCCGAGATGCCCGGCGGTGAGGCTGCCACGCTGCTGCGGGACGCCCTCGCGCACCCCGACGCCGTGGTCCGCGGGTATGCGGCGCTGGCACTGGGGACACGGGGCGCGGCCGATGCGGTCCCGACGCTCATCGACATGATCGTGGCGGGAAGGAACGACACCGACGCGGCCGATGCGCTGAGCGTGCTGGCGGACGACACCACGACGGCGGACCGGATCGCGACCGGGCTCGTCGCCCGCCTCGCCCGCCACACCACCGAAGCGCCTGCGCGCGGACGGCTGACCCAGGCGCTGGCGGGCGTCCCGGGACCGACGGCGTCACGCGCCCTCGTGGAGCTGTCGCACGACGAGGACCGCGCCGTCGCGCTGACCGCGACGTACCTGCTCCGGCTGCGCGACGCAGGGTGACAAGCGAACTCTCCGCGCCCACCGGGACTGCTGACGCCTCGTCCGGAACTTCCGAAGACGGTTGCCCAGGACGGTCGCCCGTTCCCGTCGGCGAGCCGGACCCTCCGGCCGTCGGCGCACGGAGGGATGCGGACGCGTGACTCTCCCGTCCCGCATCACCGTGCCGGGCCGGAT
Source organism: Streptomyces sp. NPDC127117 (assembly GCF_042677325.1). NCBI lineage: Bacteria > Bacillati > Actinomycetota > Actinomycetes > Kitasatosporales > Streptomycetaceae > Streptomyces > Streptomyces sp. NPDC127117. Next base: position 106,205 of record NZ_JBHXTM010000019.1, on the reverse strand, counting down.
CCGGTCCGCGGAAGAAATGAATGTGGCAATCCGGCCCAACTGGCGCGATGCTGCCCCCATGACCTCCTCATCCGCTGAACCGACCCCGGACTCCGGTCCGACATCCACCACCGGCACCACCAGCACCTCGGGCCCCGGCGTCTTCGAACTGGGCGGCACCGTCACCATCCCGCGCCTCGGCTTCGGGGCGATGCAGCTGCCGGGACGGTGGAGCGGACCGGCCGGCGACACGGCGAAGGCCGTGGCCGTGGCGCGGCGCGCCGTCGAGCTGGGGGCGCGGTACATCGACACCGCCGCCTTCTACTTCTCCCCCACCCACCGGGCCAACGACCTGCTCCGCGAGGCCCTGTACCCGTACGCCTCCGACGTCACCATCGCCACCAAGGTCGGCCCGCTGCGGGACGAGACCGGTGAGATGTACGCCGAGGCCCGCCCCGATCAGCTGCGCGGGGAGGTGGAGCGGAATCTGGAGGACCTGGGGGTCGACACCCTCGACCTGGTGCATCTGCGGGTCGGCCGGCTGAGCGGCGGTGTCGTCGAGTCGCTCGGTGAGCGCTTCGCCGTGCTGGCGGCGCTGCGCGAGGAGGGGCTGATCCGGCAGCTGGGCCTCAGCAATGTGACGAGCGGGCAGCTCGCGGAGGCCCGGTCGATCGCACCGGTCGCCGCCGTGCAGAACCGCTTCGGTGTGCTCGACCAGAAGGACGCCGCGCTCGTCGACGAGTGCGCGGACGCCGGTATCGCGTACATGCCGTTCTTCGCGCTCGGCGGCGGTCACACCGACCTCGGCGAGGAGAACCTGCGGAAGGTGAGCGAGCGGCACGGCGCGACGGTGCACCAGGTGGCCATCGCGTGGGGCCTGGCCCGCTCGCCCTCGATCGTGCAGATCCCCGGCACCGCCTCGCTCGCCCACCTGGAGGAGAACATGGCCGCCGGGCGCCTGGTCCTCGACGAGGACGACATGACGCTGCTCGGGCGCCGCGGCTGAGGACCGACCCGCCCCGGCGGCGCCCCCGCCGGGGCGGGTCGGCGGCTCGGCCTACGATCGCTCCACCAGCTCAGTGAGAGAGGCGGGCATCGCATGAAGGTTCTGATCGCCGGAGGCGCGGGGTACATCGGCAGCACGGTCGCGTCCGCCTGCGCGGACGCCGGGATCACTCCCGTCGTCCTCGACAACCTGGTCACGGGCAGGCGGGAGTTCACCGAGGGCCGGTCCTTCCACGAGGGCGACATCGCGGACGGCCCCCTGATCGACCGGGTCTTCGCCGAGCATCCGGACATCGATGCCGTGGTCCACTGCGCGGCGCTGATCGTGGTCCCGGAATCGGTAGCCGACCCGGTCGGCTACTACCGGGCGAACGTGGCCAAGAGCCTGGAGTTCACGGACCATCTGCTGCGCAACGGCTGCACCCGCATGATCTTCAGCTCCTCCGCCTCCATCTACGCCGCCGGTGCGGATCTGACGGTCGACGAGGACTCCCCGCTCGCCCCGCAGAGCCCGTACGCGCGCACCAAGGCGGTGTGCGAGGCGATGTTCGCCGACATCGCCGCCGGCCGGCCGCTCCGGGTGGTGTCCCTGCGCTACTTCAACCCGGTCGGCGCGGACCCGAAGCTGCGCACGGGGCTGCAACTGCGGCGCCCGAGCCACGCCCTGGGCAAGATGATCCAGGCCCAGGAGGAGGGCGTCCCGTTCCAAATCACCGGGACCGGCTACCCGACGCGCGACGGCTCCGGCATCCGGGACTACATCCACGTCTGGGACCTGGCCGCCGCGCACGTGGCCGCGCTCGGCGCCTTCGACACCCTCCTGCCCGAAGGCGGCGGGGAGCCGGGGTCCGGCTCCATGGTCATCAACCTGGGCACCGGCACGGGCACCACCGTGCGCGAACTCCTGGCCGCCTTCAACGAGGTGACCGGCACCCCCGTCCCGGCGGTCGACGCGGCGGCGCGGCCGGGCGACGCGGCGGGGGCGTACACCCGGAGCGACCGGGCGGAACGGCTGCTGGGATGGCGGCCGCGGTACTCACTGACGGAGGGCATCCGCCACTCCCTGGACTGGGCCGCGGTGCGTGAGGACGTACTCAAGGAGACGGCCCGGTAGCGAACGGTGACGGCGAGAAGCAGACAGCGGTTCGACCACAGGATCTAAGATCCGGCCCATGGCTATCGACCCCGGCTACATATGCTCCCGCTGCGGCGAACACCACGCGGAACTCCCGATGGGGTACTCGACCATGGCACCCGACGTCTGGGACGCGAGTCTGGAGAGCGACCCGGACAGCATGCTCTCCTCCGACCAGTGCATCGTCAGACACGAGCACTACTTCATCAAGGGCCTGATCGAGATACCCGTGTTCGGCAGCGAGGAGCCCTTCTCCTGGGGCGTCTGGGTCTCGCTCAGCCGGGAGAACTTCGCCCGCGCCCTCGAAGTGTGGGAGACCCCCGGCCGCGAGTCCGAGCAGCCGTACTTCGGCTGGCTGAGCACCGAGCTGGGGCTGTACTCGCCCCGCACGACCAACCTGCGGACCAACGCCCACACCCGCCCGATCGGCCGGCGCCCCAGCATCGAGCTGGAGCACACCGACCACCCCCTCGCCGTGGAACAGCGCACCGGCATCACCCGGGACCGGGTGCGGGAGATCGCCGAAGCGGTGCTGCACGCCGAGGACGACCAGGTCTCCTGAGCTACCGCTGCTCCCCGAGCCCCGACCGCAGCTGCACGAAGGCGAGTTCGGCCGCCTCGACCGCGTCCGCGTACACCTGTCGCGCGCTCTCCCCCGCGTCGATCCGCCGCCAGTTCTCCAGGGCGAGGATGCGCAGTACGGCGATGATCTGGCCCGCCGCCAGCCGGTCCGCCATCCGGTCGCCCAGCGCACGGGCGAGCGCCGCCTCCGAGCGGTTCTGGTAGCCGTACAGGCGGGCCACCAGGGACGGCGTTCCGTACAGCAGCCGCTGGAACGCCAGCACCTGCGGCACATCGCAGAGCCCGGTCACCGGATCGCCCCGCTCCAGCCCGTCCAGGAAGTTGCGGCGCAGCGCGTCCAGCGGGGATTCGGTCTCCGCCCGGGTGGCGACCACGCGGGCCGACTCGTCCTCGTGGTCGGCGAACCGGTGCAGGACCAGATCCTCCTTGGCCGGGAAGTACCGGAAGAGCGTCGGCTTCGAGATGTCGGCAGCCGCCGCCACCTCCGCCACCGAGACCTTGTCGAAGCCCCGCTCCAGGAACATCGCGATCGCGGCCTCGGAGACCGCCTGGTAGGTCAGCTGCTTCTTCCGCTCCCGCAGGCTCATCTGCTCGTTCCCGGGCTTCTCTCCGTCCATGACCACGAAGCGTACGCCCCTGACCTCAACCGGACTTGACCTCGGGGAGCGGCCGCACACGCCTTCCGTCCGGCTCGGCCCGCGCCTCCACCAGCGCCTCGACCCCGTCCAGCACCCGCTCCAGCCCGAAGGCGAACTCCTCGTCGGACCCGCGCGGAGCCCGCAGCGCCCCGGACTCCAGCACCCGGGAGAGCGACGGATGGCGTACGGGGTCGACGAGCCGGTCCAGGGTGCGGGTGTGCCCGTCCGCCACCTCCTGCGCCGGAATGCCCCGCGCCTCGACGGCGGCCGCGAGATCACCCATCAGCAGCGCCTCGTTCCGTACGAACCCGTTGACGAGCAGGATGACGGAGACCTCGTCGCGCGCGTCCAGGCCGGTGCCTTCGAGGGCCCTCAGGCCCTGCTCCCACCAGGCGACGGAGTTCGGACTGGCGGGCGGGCCCGGGACCGGGATGCGGAGCATCCACAGATTGCGGTGGAACACCCGGCGCTGCGCCCACGCCCACCGGGAGAGCGCCTCCCGCCAGCCGGTGCCGCTCTCCGGCGCGGGCAGCGGGGGCGGCGGACCCATCGCCGCCTCCTGCATCAGTACGTACAGCTCCCCCTTGGCGGACACGTACCGGTAGAGCGACATGGTCGAGGCCCCCAGGTCCTTGGCGACCCGCCCCATCGACACCCCGCCGAGCCCCTCGGACGCCGCCACCGCCACCGCGGCATCCACGATGCGGGCCAGACTCAGCCCCGGCTTCGGGCCCTTGACCGGCCGCGCCCGCAGCCCCCAGGCGGCCTCGATGCTGGCCGGCAGGCCCGTACCGCCCGACGAGCCCTTCTCCTCAGTCACCTGAACCCCATTTTCCGGGCGGTGCCCATCGCCGCCCGGCCCACGAGCCCCCGCCCGCGCGGCGTCCCGCCCTCGGCTCCCATCCTAGTTTCGTGGATCGCCGGCATTCGGCTCAGAACACATCCGGGCACCAGGCCCGCCGCCCCGCCCGGAACATCCCCTCCGCCGTCGCGACCGCGCCCGGCGTGAGCTCCTCGATCCGGCCCAGGGCGGCCAGCCGGGACGGTGATTCGTCACCCAGGTAGAGGGTGCCCAACTCCCGTACGTCCAGGGCGAGATCGGCGTCGTCCTTGGTGGGGGCGCAGCTCGCGCCGGCGGGGGTGGCCTCCAGGCGGTAGCGGCCGGCGGTCAGGCCCGCGGCGTCGTGGACGTCGAGGGTGAGCGTGCCGGGGACCGCGTAACTGCGGGCCTCCAGTGCGCGTACGACGTCCAGGAGCCGCACCCACAGCCAGTCCGCCTGGGTGACGATGCGGGCCGCGCGCGGGTCCGGGAGGAGCAGCGGCAGCAGGTCGTCGGGGGCGCGGTAGCCGGAGCGGACCGTGGTGATCCAGTCGATCGAGCAGACGAAGTGCCAGAGCGCGCGCTCGGCGGCCGGGGTGACGGCGATCTGGCTGACCACGGTGGCCCGGTTCAGCGGCTGCTTGGAGTCGCCCCAGCTGCCGTCGGCGCGGTAGACGGTCAGGCCGTCCACCTCGCCGGCGGCGTTGCTGTAGACCGCGTAGAAGGGCTCCGCCCAGGCCCCGGAACCCGGCGCTCCGGGGCCCGGCTGGGCCTCTCCGGTGTTCACGGCCCACCAGCGCTCGTCGCGGTCGATCACACCGTGCTGCCGGGCGCGCAGCCGTTCGTGGAGGGCCGGGCCCAGCTTGCGTACGTCCGCGCCGCTCACCAGGTCGATCCGCCCGCCGTCCCGCTCGGACGGGCCCGACCAGCGCGGGTCCAGGCCCGCCCGCGGTACGTCGATCTCCCACTGGGTGATCCAGGTCGCCGGGCCGAAGCCGTACCGGCCGTAGATCGGGTACTCGGCGGCGATCAGCGTGGCGACCACCTCGCCGCGCTCCTTCGCCGCCGCCAGGTCCGCGGCGATCATCCGGTTGAGCAGCCCGCGGCGGCGGTGCGTGGGCGACACCGTGACGTTGGAGATCGCGTCGGCCGGCACCGCGGCACCGCCGACGGCCGTGAGCTCCTGGGCGAAGGAGCGGAACGTGGCCACGCACCGCCCGTCGTCGAACGCGCCCTGCGTACGGGAGAGGTCCGTGTGCGGGAGGCGTCGCTCCGCCTCCTCTTCCGTGCTCGTCTGCGGGCGCAGGAAGCCGGTGTGCTTGGCGCGCAGCCAGTCGGGGAACTCGGCGGCGGTGACCGTGCGGATGTCGAGAGCCATACGGGCCACGCTATGCACACGGATCACGGGATGTCGCCCTGTTTTCCGCCGCCTTTCCCGGCCTTCGGCCGCCTTCCGCCGCCGTGGAACGGACAGGTCAGAAGGCCGCCCGGATCTCGCCGACCTCGCCGCCGCCGCCCAGCAGCGGCGCGTGCCCGATCCTTTCGACCACCGGGGCGTCGATGCCCAGCAGCCGCAGCGAACGGGCCAGCACCGGGCCGAGCGCCCGCGTCGCACCGTCGTCGACCTTGAAGGCCAGCGCCCGGCCGTCCGCCAGCGCCACCGCCTGCACCGCCTCGGCGCCCATCTTGGAGAGCGTGCCGGGCACCTCCCGCATCAGCCAGGTGTCGGGGCGGCGCGTCCCGGCCACGTACTCGGGGTGGGCCCGCATCGCGTCACCGACCCGGCGCTCCGCCGTCCCCGGCTCCGCCAGTACGAACGCGCGGAAGGCCCGCGCCAGGCCCACCAGGCTGATCGCCATCAGCGGCGCCCCGCACCCGTCCGTGCCGACCGCCGTGACCGGCTCGCCGGCCGTCTCCTCGACGACCCGGTGGACCAGTTGCTGGAGCGGATGCGACGGGTCGAGGTAGGACGCCCGGTCCCAGCCGTTCACCGCGCACACCGCGAGCATCGCCGCGTGCTTGCCGGAGCAGTTCATGGTGATCCGCTCCCGGACGTGGCCCGCGGCGAGATACGTCTCCGCCTCGACCGGGTCCAGCGGCAGGTCGGGCGGGGTCTGCAGATCGGCGGGTGTCAGTCCGTGCTCGGCGAGCATGGTGTGGACGAGTTCGAGGTGGAAGTCCTCGCCGGAGTGGCTCGCGGCGGCCAGTGCCAGCCGCTCCCCGGACAGATCGAGCCCGGCCCGCAGCACGGCCGCGGCCTGCATCGGCTTGTTGGAGGAGCGCGGGAAAACCGGCGCCGTCGGATCGCCCAGGGACCGTTCCACGCTGCCGTCGGCGGCCAGCACGACCAGCGAGCCCCGGTGGTGGCCCTCCACGAAGCCGGACCGTACGACCTCGGCCAGGACGGGGAGAGCGGGGGATATGACGGACGGGGCGGCGCTGGAGGTCATGGTGGCCTTCCGGGGACGGGCGGAACCCGCCCCCCGGAAGGATCGCTTCAGGCGAGCAGGTCGTCTACTTGTGCTTCACCGTCACGGTACCTGCGGGCGATCTCCGCGCTGCAATCGTCGGTGGTGCGTTGCAACTGGTGACGGCGGCGCGAGACCTGCTGCTCGTAGCGGACCAGGCGCCCCATCGCGGTGTGCAGCTCTTCGTCCGTACGGGCGTCGAGGTCGGAGAGTTCGACCTCGGCGAGCGTCTCGGCGGCCAGCCGGCGGTACTCGTCGCTGCGGGGCGTGGTCAGCGTGACGTGCCGGGCGGAGGAGCGGTGCTGGGACGGGGTGTCGGCGAGGATCTCCGAGAGCCGGTCCACCACCGGTGTCTCCGGGTCCAGCCGCCGGGCCAGCTCGGCCCGCAGGATGTCGATCCGGCCCTGGACGAGCCGGCGCACATAGCTGAGGTCGGCCTCGTCGCGCTGCGACTCGCGGCGCAGCGTGCGCAGCTCCGGCAGCCGCAGGGTGCCCAGCTCGGGCTGCGGGCCGGCGGACAGGCTGTCCTCCAGACCGTGCCCGGTTCGCTGCACGGGTGGCCGCATGGTGCTGGTGCTGGTACTGGCGCCGGTTCGCGTGACCGGTACGGCGCCGGGGGACTGCCCGGTTCCATAGGTACTCATGCTTGTGTCCATCCCCTCGACCGGTGCGTCGGCACACCGCCTCCCGAGCATCGTGCCACTCCGGTGGGGCCTATGTGGATGCTCTGTACCCGTTCAGCCCAAGATAGGTTGGTCTGTATGCGTGCAGTGATACAGCGGGTGGACGGCGCGAGCGTCACGGTGGCCGACGGCGCGGACGGGGCGGGCGGCCCCGAGGTGGTCGGCGAAATCGTCGGCGAAGGACTGTGTGTGCTGGTGGGAGTCACCCATGGGGACACCCCCGAGAAGGCGGCGCAGCTCGCCCGCAAGCTCTGGTCGCTCCGCGTCCTGGAGGGCGAGAAGTCCTGCTCCGATGTGAATGCACCGCTTCTGGTGATTTCGCAGTTCACTCTCTACGGGGACGCCCGGAAGGGCCGCAGGCCCACCTGGAACGCGGCGGCGCCCGGCGATGTCGCCGAACCGCTGGTCGCCGAGGTGGTGAAGCAGCTGCGGGCGCTGGGCGCGCAGGTGGAGACGGGCCGGTTCGGGGCGGACATGCGGGTCTCGCTCACGAATCACGGCCCGTTCACCGTCATCGTCGAGGTCTGAACCGGCCCCTTTCCGGACCGATCCGTTCCGGACCGGCCCCTTTCCGGACCGGCCCGTCCGGGACCGCGGGACGTCCTACGGCTCGACGACCGTCTCCTGTGCGGCGGCCGTGTCCCCGGCGAGCAGTTCGGCGTCCACCGCAACGTTCCGCTTGACCAGGGCCAGCGCGATCGGTCCCAGTTCGTGGTGGCGGGCGGACGTGGTGATGAAGCCCAGCTGGCGCCCCTCGGCGCCGTCCGCGGCGAGCCGCACCGGAGTGCCGTGTCCGGGCAGCAGCACCTCGCTGCCGTCGAGGTGCAGGAAGACCAGCCGACGCGGCGGCTTGCCCAGGTTCTGCACCCGGGCCACGGTCTCCTGGCCCCGGTAGCAGCCCTTCTGGAGGTGGACGGCGGTGCCGATCCAGCCCAGCTCGTGCGGGATGGTGCGGTGGTCGGTCTCGAAGCCGAGGCGCGGGCGGTGCGCCTCCACGCGCAGCGCCTCGTACGCCAGGATGCCGGCCACCGGGCCGTTCGCCGCCGCGTACTCCTCCAGGTCGGCGCGGGGCAGGAACAGGTCCCGCCCGTACGCCGTCTCCCGTACCGTCGCGCCGTCCGGGACCTCCGCGATGGAGCCGGCCGGCAGGTAGACGACGGCGAAGTCCTCGGTGCGGTCGGCCACTTCGACCCGGTAGAAGAACTTCATGGACTCCAGATAGGCGACCAGGTCGCCCTGGGTGCCGGGTTCGGCGTGCATCCAGACGGTCTCGCCGTCGTCGACGAGGTAGAGCGCGTGCTCGATGTGCCCGTTGGCGGTGAGGATCAGGGCCTCTGTGGCCTGGCCCGGGGCGAGTTCGCTGACGTGCTGGGTGAGCAGCAGGTGCAGCCAGGCCAGCCGGTCGCTGCCGGTGACCGTGACGACGGCGCGGTGCGAGAGGTCGACGAGGCCGGAGCCGTCGGCGAGGGCGCGCTGCTCGCGGAACAGGTCACCGTAGTGCGCGGCGACGCCTTCGTCGCGGCCTTCGGCGGGGACGGCGCCGGGCAGGGACAGCAGGGGGCTCTTCATGCGACCAGCGTACGACGCGGTGTGAACGGTACGACCGGGGAGTCCGGACGCTACGGCCGGCCGGCGCCCTCCGCGTCCTCGCTGTTCGCGGTGTTCTCCGCCGCCGCCTTCGCCGTGCACCCGGCGCAGCGGCCGAAGATCGCGAAGTGCTTCATGTCCGTCTCGAACCCGAAGCTGTCCCGGAGCTTCGCGGTGAACTCGGCGACGACGGCGACATCGGCCTCGATGACGTCGGTGCAGTCGCGGCAGACCAGGTGGATGTGGTGATGACGGTCGGCAAGGTGGTACGTGGGTGCCCCGTGCCCCAGATGGGCGTGGCTGACCAGCCCGAGCTCCTCCAGGAGTTCGAGCGTCCGGTAGACGGTGGAGATGTTCACGCCGGACGCGGTCCTGCGCACCTCCGAGAGGATGTCGTCGGGTGTCGCGTGTTCCAGCGTGTCGACGGCTTCCAGGACAAGCTGCCGCTGCGGCGTCAGCCGATAGCCGCGCTGTCGGAGGTCGGACTTCCAGTCGGTGCTCACCACACGCCCAGTGTAGGACCGGGTGAGCACCTGCCCGCAGCCGTTGCCCGGCGGCAGGCCGAGAGCCGACGGGCCCGCGGCGGACTACTTGAAGAAGGCGATGCCGTCGTCCGGGAGGTCGCCGAGGCTCTTCGCCATCTCCTCGACCTCTTCCGGGGTGACGACCTTCTTCAGGTGCGCCGACATGTACGGGCGCAGCTCCACCTCGGGGGTGGCCTTCTCGCCGACCCACATCAGGTCGCTCTTCACATAGCCGTACAGACGCTTGCCACCGCTGTACGGGCCGGAGGCCGCGGTCCGCGCCACCGCGTCGGTGACCAGGTCGATCTGCGGCTTCTGGTCGGCCAGCTCGCCGTACCAGATCTCGATGACGCCCTGGTCGCGGGCCATGACGACCTCGACCTTGCGGTCCTTGTCGATGCGCCAGTAGCCGGACTCGGACTCCAGCGGCCGGACCTTCTTGCCCTCGGAGTCGAGCACCCAGGTGTGCGAGACGTACTCCAGGAAGTCACGGCCGTCCTGGCTGAAGGAGACCTCCTGGCCGAAGTTGCACTGCTCGGCGCCGGGGAAGTCGGAGACGCCGGCGCCCGCCCAGTTGCCGAGGAGGAAGGCCAGCGGGACGAGGTCCGGGTGGAGGTCGGACGGAATCTCGATCATGAGCGGCTCAGACGATCTGTGAGGTGGGACGGGGAGGTGTCAGCGCTGACCCTGGTACAGCTTCTTCACGGTCAGTCCGGCGAAGGCGAGAACGCCGACGCAGACCAGGACCAGCAGGGCGGAGAAGAATGCCTCAAGCACGGGAACTCCTTGCAACGAGCGTTATGGCAGCAGTACGGGGCCGGCCCCAGCCTAATGGGTTGGGACCGGCCCCGCCGGTTCGGGGTTTGCCGGGGGACGCCGGGGACGGGTCAGCCCAGCAGCTGGTTCTGCAGGATCACCGTCTGGTGGAACGGAACGCTCCGGGTGCCCTCCTTGCCCTTGCGGGACTGGACGACGAGGGCCAACGTGTCGCCGGCGACCACGTAGCCGTGGCGGACCTGCGCCCGACCGTACGGCTTCGCCTCGTCGTACACGTAGGACGAGGTCCCCGCCACCTTGCCGCCGCCGCTCCAGCCCTCGTCGAGAACGGTCTCGGGCGCCCCGGCGAGCGGCACCGGTGATCCGCTGACGGTGATCCGGTCCAGGAGGGACTGGGCGAAGGCCGTCGAGTTGAACCGGACGAGATAGATCCGGGTCGATGTGCCGTCCGGCATGGTCCAGCCGCGTGCGGCGACGTGCCGCGGGGCCGAGTCCTTCAGCGTCTGCGCGAGCTCGGAGCGCCCGCCCTTCGCATACTCGGAGAGGTACCGCTCGGCGCTCACCCAGCCGCCGTCGAGCCTCTTGTCCACGACTGCTCCGGCCGGGGCGGGCAGCAGCAGGCGCCGCAGGTCGGCGTGGTGGATCTCGGCGACGTTGCCGTCGCTGTACGGGCGGGGCGAGCCGGCCGGCAGCGCGGGCAGGCTGAGCTCGGGGTAGTCCCAGCGACCGTCGCTCTCGGTGGCCAGGCCGGGCACGTCGGTGCGTTCCATCGAGGTGATGCCGAAGGCCGTACCGGCACCGAGCCCGCCGAGGACCAGGGCGGCGACGGTCCACCGGGCGACGGCCCGCAGCACCCGCCGCGGCGGCTTCGGCGCCCGCGGCGGTACGGGGGCGGCCTCGGCGGGTACGGCGGGCACGGCCCGGGCCGGTGTGTCCGTCGTCTGCTCGGTCATACGTACTCCCCCGGAGACGCGATGTGGTTCAGCTGGTCCTTCAGGAGTTCGGCGACGGCCTTGCGGTCGAACGGCCTGGTGCCGGACGCCGAGAGGCCGATGCTCAGCTCGCCGTCGTACGCCAGACAGTTCATCGACTCGATGGCGTCCTTGCTGCCCTTGCGCAGGACGTAGCACCTGGCGTTTCTCGTGTGCCCCTCGATCCTCGGCTCCGTGCGGAAGATGCCGATGGACTCGAAGAGGCCCGTCCTGAAGGTGTAGAGGTTCCGGACGGCCCGCTTGTCCTTCATCCGCATGATCTCGGTGCTGATCGTCAGGTTGTTGGCGTCCCCGGTGTAGGAACGGGCGGCGATGCCCTCGATGCGGAGCTTGTCGATCCGCTTCTCGTAGGCCCGGCGCTCCTTGCCCGCGAGACCGCGGGCGCTCTGCTTCGCGGCAGCGGTCGCCCTCTTGCCGCTCTGCTCGCCGTCGTTGCCCAACTCCCCGTTGTCGGGGCCGAGCCGGTAGCCGGCCGGGACCGGCAGCAGCAGCTTGCTGAGCGCGGTGGAGGCCCGGCCCCGGGCCACGTCACCGGCCGGGTCCTTGCCCTGCTCGTGCTCGGGCTCCGCCATGAGGCGGGTCCTGACGCTGCGGTCGGCGCCGTCCACCGCGTTCTCGGTGTACGCGGCCGCGCCCGCGACCGCGGCGAGCACCAGCACGACGGGAAGCGCCATGAGGATCCCCCGGCGCGGACGGCCGGAGGCGGCGGTCCCGGTGGCGTCGGACCCGGTGGCGCCGGACCCGGTGGCGCCGGACCCGGTGGCGCCGGACCCGGTGGCGCCGGACCCGGTGGCGTCGGACCCGGTGGCGTCGGACCCGGTGGCGTCGGACCCGGTGGCGTCGGACCCGGTGGCGTCGGACCCGGTGGCGTCGGACCCGGTGGCGCCGGCGTTCGCGTCGGGAGCGGTCGCCTGCGTGGTCACGTCGTTCACAGGCGCTCCAGCTGTCTCTCGGCCAGCATCCGGATGTCCTTCTTGCTGATCGGTACGGTGTCGTAGACGTGGATGTCGGCCACGATGTCGCCCCGGTACACGGTGGCCCTGGCCTGGTACGACGGCAGATAGCCCGGCTTCCGGTCGACCTCGTAGAGGTAGTAGCGGCCGTTGCCGCTGCCCTTGATCGCATCGCCGCTGTTGCCCGCACCGATCTCGGTTCCGGGCATGTACCTGAGCTGGGCCTCGGCGAATTCCTGGGCTCCCGGGAAGGTCGACGAGCCGAACTGCACGAGATTGATCTCAGCGGTGCGGTACTGCCCACGCTTCCAGGCCGCGCTCGCGATCCGACGTATGTCGCTCTCCAGGAAGAACTCGTACATGGAGCCCTCCTCCTCGAAGGAACGGGCGTAGACGTCCGGGCGCAGCCAGCCGTCGCCGAGGCCCGGCACCGAGTTGTCGTCGCTCCAGCCCGCGGGCCTGTCCACGATCAGCTTGCGCAGGTCGCCGTCCGTCCTGACCCGGCGGTCCTGGGACGCGGGCAGCGGATCGGGGGCCTCGCCCGGGGGCAGTGTCTTCGCCGGGTACGCCAGATCGGGCTGGGACAGGGCGGGCGGCGGGGTCGGGGCGCGTCCGGCCTGTATGTCGTAGCCCACGGCGGTGCCGCCCGCGATGCCGAGCACCGCGGCAGCGACGACGAGCAGCGCCGTACGACCACGCGGGCGCTTCGCGGCCGGCGCGGCGGCCATCGGCGCGGCGGCCGGCGCGGCGGCCATCGGCGCGGCGGCCGGCGCGGCCTCGGGCCCTGGCACGGGCTCGGGCCCTGGCACGGGCTCGGCCACGGGCGTCGGCCCGTCAGAAGTGGTGTCTTTCGGTTCCAATTGGGGTCCCCCCACGAGACCAGAAGCGCTGATTCCGTTATCCGCGCACCTACCCGACTGCCACCGAGGAGATGAGGTTGCCCGCTCGACGATTACAGTTCGGCATATGCCGAAGAAGCTCGTGATCAAGGTGACCGCAGGTGCCGACTCCGCCGAGCGCTGCTCGCAGGCGTTCACGGTGGCCGCGGTCGCCGTCGCCAGCGGGGTCGAGGTCTCGCTCTGGCTGACCGGGGAGTCCTCGTGGTTCGCGCTGCCGGGGCGCGCCGCCGAGTTCGAACTGCCGCACGCCGCGCCGCTGCCGGATCTGATCGAGTCGATCCAGGCGGGCGGCCGGATCACCCTGTGCACGCAGTGCGCGGCCCGTCGTGACATCACCGAGCAGGACGTCCTGGAGGGCGTGCGGATCGCCGGTGCCCAGGTCTTCGTCAGCGAGATCATGGCCGACGGCGTCCAGGCCCTCGTCTACTGACGCGAGAGCGTCACCGCCGCTTCTTGCCGTCGAGTTCGTCCCACCACTCGTCGGACTTCGGGTCGCCGGACGGATCGTCCCACCAGCGGTCGTCCGGCCCCCGCCGGTTGGCGACCATGGCCGCGATGGGCGGAATCACCATCGCGACGAGGCACATCGCTATCGCGGCGGGCATCGACCACAGCCTGACAAAGGCCCAGGCCGATACGAACAGGACGATGCAACCGCCCATCATCAGGAAGTAGCCACGCCGGCGTCGGGCGTACATACCTCCAGCGTAGGCCCGCCCCGGCCCATGGCGTAGGCCCCGTTCCCGCCCGTACGAATGGCTCGAAGGGCCGTACCCCGTTCAGGAAGGCGTCCAACCCCCTGGGGTACGGCCCTTCGGCCGATCTGTGTCGCGGTGCGGGACGCGCTAGACCGCGATCGCGACCTCGGAGAGGCCGCCGGTCTGCGCCACGACCGTGCGGTCGGCGCTGCCGCCGGGGACCAGGGCGCGCAGCGTCCAGGTGCCCTCGGCCGCGTAGAAGCGGAACTGTCCGGTCGCCGAGGTCGGGACCTCGGCGGTGAACTCGCCGGTCGAGTCCAGCAGGCGGACGTAGCCGGTGACGGGCTCGCCGTCACGGGTCACGCTGCCCTGGATGGTGGTCTCACCGGGCTTGATGGTCGAAGCGTCGGGGCCGCCGGCCTTTGCTCCACACATGTGTTTCGTCCTTCTGGTCGGGGGTCGTGCTGGTCCGGGTCGCGCGGAATTACTTGTTGGCGCCGAGCTCGATCGGCACGCCCACGAGGGAGCCGTACTCGGTCCACGAACCGTCGTAGTTCTTGACGTTCTCCTGGCCGAGCAGCTCGTGCAGCACGAACCAGGTGAGCGCGGAGCGCTCGCCGATGCGGCAGTACGCGATGGTGTCCTTCGCCAGGTCGACCTGCTCGGCCTCGTACAGGGCCTTGAGCTCGTCGTCCGACTTGAAGGTGCCGTCGTCGTTGGCGTTCTTCGACCACGGGATGTTGCGGGCGCTCGGCACGTGGCCGGGGCGCTGGGACTGCTCCTGCGGGAGGTGCGCCGGGGCGAGCAGCTTGCCGCTGAACTCGTCGGGCGAACGCACGTCGACCAGGTTCTGGTTGCCGATCGCCTTCACGACGTCGTCGCGGTAGGCGCGGATCGACTCGTCCTGCGGCTGGGCCTTGTACTCGGTGGCCGGGCGGGACGGGATCTGGTCGCCGTCGACCAGGTCGCGGGAGTCGAGCTCCCACTTCTTGCGGCCGCCGTCGAGCAGGCGGACGTCCTGGTGGCCGTAGAGCTTGAAGTACCAGAACGCGTAGGACGCGAACCAGTTGTTGTTGCCGCCGTACAGGACGACCGTGGTGTCGTTGCCGATGCCCTTCCCGGACAGCAGCTTCTCGAACCCGGCCTGGTCGATGAAGTCACGGCGGACCGGGTCCTGGAGGTCCTTGGTCCAGTCGATCCGGATCGCGTTCTTGATGTGGTTCTTCTCGTACGCCGAGGTGTCCTCGTCGACCTCGACGAGAGCGACCTTCGGGTCGTCGATGTGGGCCTCGACCCAGTCGGCGTCTACCAGGACGTCACTGCGGCTCATTCTGTTCTCCTCCGGGGCAGTCTGCGGCGAGATGATGCGAGACGGTGCGTGATGCGGATGTACGTCGGCGCGGCGTGCGGCGCACGTACAGCGACGATCGGGATGGGCCCTGACTGCGGTCGAAGGGCCGGGGGAATACGGGGTGCCGAAGGCTCCCGCTCAGACAGTGCGACAGAGCATGGCGGCGACGCGGCACAGGTCCACTGCCCGCCGCTTCGTGAGATCCGCCCGTCCCCGCTGTGGGAGACCGCCAATAGAGCACTGCATGGGACCGATCGTAGGGAGGTGCGGGCGGACATGTCACCGCCGTATCGCATTCTGAGAAACGATCGTCCGCCATACGGGACGAGAGAGGGGTGAAGCGCCCCTCACGTCACTCCGGCATCGCGGGCGGGCACCGGCCATCTACGGATCGGACACGGCCGTCTCAATATGTGGCGCGGTATTGCGCGATGCCGTGTACGAGGGGGTGTGGGGGCGTGCGGGTGCCTCAGCCGGCGAGCTGTACGTCCGTGCCGGTCACCGAGATCTCCAGGCCGTCCGCGGTGGGCTGGATCTTCTGGAGTTCGAGACCGCTGGGCAGACCGCCGACCTCGCGGTCGAAGTCGGTCTTCTTGCGCACCAGCCCCTCCAGCCCGGGTATGCCCTCGCCGGGCACCTGGTCCGCATGGACCCGCAGGGTGTGGCCGTCGACCAGGGTGACGGTGGACAGGACGCTGCGCGAGATCGGGTTGCCGAGGACGTCGACCGTGCCGGTCACCTTCACCTTGTTGTTGCCGCCGTACTCGACGGCGACGCCCTCGCTGGCGGCCTCGGTGAGGTCCTTGTACGAGATGACGGCGGTGCCCGTGGCGCGGGCGGCGGTGGCGCTGGAGTAGCCCTCGGACAGCTTCACGTCGTGCAGCGCCGCGTTCATCCTGCTGATCCGGAGCCGGTGGCCGTTGGCGTCGGTCTCGATGCCGGTGATCTCCACGTCGACCTCGTCGAGCCGGTCCGCGGCGACCTGCGTCAGGAACGGGAATCCCTTGATGGAGATGTCCGTCGAGCCGATCGTGGCACCGGTGACCTTGACCCGCCCCGCGGCCTCCGACTCGGCGAAATACACCGCCGCCCGGTCGACGGCGACGAAGATCCCGCCCAGAACCACCACGATGACCAGCAGTATCCGCAGTGCACGCATGTCCGCTCTTCCCCCACCCTGCATTCCGGCCGGACCCCTGGCGCCCCGCACGTCCACCGGATGTGCACGGCGCCCCGGGTGATCGACGAGCGGGCGCCCCTCTTCGGTTCCCGGGGCGCCCGGGTCGGGCACTACGAGATCGCGCGGCCGATCAGGTACACGGCGGGCGCCGCGGCGGTGAGCGGCAGCGCCACACCGGCGGTCATGTGGACGAACCGGGACGGGTAGTCGTAGCTGGCCACCCGCAGCCCGATCAGTGCGCAGCCGCCCGCCGCGAGGCCGAGCAGCGCGCCCTTGGTGCCGAGGTCGGTGATCGCCCCGGCCACGGCGCCGCCGCCCGTCGCGGCGAGCAGCGCCACCACGACCGAGGCCGGTCCGGGCAGCGGCAGCGCGCGGACCAGCACGGCGACCGCGACGGCCACCCCGCCCACGGTCACCGCGTCCGGGACCGCCGCGAGGTGTCCGGCGGCCAGGACCGAGAGCGCGGCCGAGGCGACGGTGGCCATCAGCCCCTGCATCCGCTCGTCGGCGCTCGCGTGGCTGCGCAGCTGGAGGACCACGGTGAGCAGCACCCAGACGCCGAGGGTGCCGAGGATGGCGGCCGGACCGTTCTCCCGGCCCGCGGCGAGCAGCGCGATGTCGGCGACCAATCCGCCCGCGAACGCGAGCGCGATGCCCTGCCGGGCCGGCCACATGCCGTTGAGCCGGAACCAGCCGGCCGCGGTCACGGCCTGGAGCAGCACCAGCGGCACGACCAGGGCGTACGACCCGATCGCGGCGCCCAGGGCGAGCAGCAGCCCGAGCCCGGCGGTGATCGCGGCGGGCTGCATGCCCGGCGCGATGATCGGCGAGCGGCCCTCGGCGCGGGCGCGCTGGGCGTCGGTGACGCGGCTGTTGCCCAGGGTGGTGGGGGCGCTGTAGCCGGCCGCGTCGTGCCCGGAGGCGGCAGCGGGAGCGGGTTCGGCCGCCGGGGCCTCGGGCGGCAGCGGGTACCCGCCCGTGGCGCCCTGCGGCGGCAGGTAGCCGGTCTCGGCGGCGGCCGGAACGGGCTGCTGCACGGGCCGGTCCGGCTGGGCGGGCTGCGCCGGCTGCGCCGACTGGGCGGAGTGGATGACCGGCTGGTACTGGGTGTCCCAGGTCTGGCCCTCCCACGTCTGCGCGACGCCGGGGTCCTGCGGACCGTGCGCCACGGGCGCGGCGGGCTCCTGCGGATACCCGGCCGGCCACGCCTGCCCGGGACTCGCCTGGGGTGCCTGAGGTGTCTGAGGTGCCTGGTTCGGGTCGTACTGGCCCTGCGCCTGCTGACCGTACGGCTGCCCGCCGTAGGACTGCTGGGTGCCGTAGGACTGCCGGCCGTACGACTGATCGCCGTACGGCTGCCGGGTGCCGTAGGGCTGCTGGGTGCCGTAGGGCTGCGCACCGTAGGCCTGGTCGCCGTACGACTGCTGCGGCTGCGGCTGCGGCTGCGACGGCTGCTGGTGCGGCTGCTGACCGTTCGACGGGTCGTGGCCCGGGACGTACCCGTACCCCGGGTCCTGTCCGTACGGATGCTGCTGATCGTTGCTGCTCATGTGCTGCGGTTCACCCTCCTGCGAACGGCGGGAGCACCTCGACCGTGCCGCCCTCGGCAAGGCGTACGGTCTCATGGCCGCGGGTGCCCACGGGGTCACCGTCGATCAGGAACGAGCACCTTTGGAGCACTCGGGTGAGCTCTCCGGGGTGCCGTTCGCGCACCGCGTCGAGCGCCTCGGCGAGGGTCGCAGCTGTGTACGGCTCCTCCGCGGTCCCGGCCGCGGCCTTGGCGGCGGCCCAGTAGCGGATGGTTCCCGCGGGCATGGCGCCACTCCTCTCGTCTCGCGTCAGCTGTCCATGATGGGTCACGGCGTCACCGCCCATTCGGCGATGCGGGTGAGCAAGGTCTCGTCCGCGGCGTTCTCCGCGTGCCCCATGCCGCGCTCCAGCCACAGCTCGGCGCTGTCGCCCGCCGCGTCGGCCAGCGACCTCGGGTGATCCAGCGGGAAGTACGGATCCCGGTCTCCGTGCACGATCAGCAGCGGCGTCGGGCCGAACAGCCCGGCCGCCTCGACCGGTGCGAGCGGCACCGGGTTCCATTCGTCGCGGTCGATCCGGGTGTGCAGGCCGTACCGGCCGACCAGCCGGCCCAGGGGCCGGGTGACCACCCAGTGCAGTCGGCGCATCGGGGCGGTGCCCCGGTAGTACCAGCGGGCGGGGGCACTCACGGCCACCACCGCATCCGCGTGCGCCTCCGTACGCGCCCCGGTGCGCCCCTCGCGCTCCACTCCACCGACGGCTCCCGCGTCGTCCGCCGGCCGTGCCGCGTACAGCGCCCCGTGCCGCAGCACCACGGAACCGCCCATCGAGAACCCGACGGTCACCACCCGGCGGTGTCCGAGCGAGCGGGCCCACGCCACCGCCGCCGCCAGATCCAGCACCTCGCGGTCGCCCACCGTCGAGCGCCCGCCGGACCGGCCGTGCCCCCGGAACGAGAAGGTGACCACGGCCGCACGCCCGGCGAACACCCCGGCGGCACGCCGCACCGCGGGCCGGTCCACCGAACCGGTGAAACCGTGCGCGAGCACGATCGCAGTACCGTCGAAGGATGATTCCGCGACGGCCCCGGCACCTGCCGTGCACGGCTCGTACACCGCCTCGATACGCACCCCGTCATCGGCACGCAATGTGGTGCGCAGGGGACCGGGCGTGATCAAGGGAACAGCGGAACCCCGAAATCGCCCCTCGGACACAGAACTCATGTGGGCTATTGTGCTGGGAAGAGGATCCGGGCAGAGAAGCCCCCGGGTCCTTTTGTGCTTTCCAGGCGTTGTTACGGCGACGTTTCCACAAGCTCAGCGGCCCCAGGGCGCGGGACCGCACCGTGGAACCAGCACGAATACGTACGAAGAAGTGCCGCATACTCCCCCGGGCCGGGCCCGGGAGTGCCCCTCTCGCAGGGAACGAGGAGGACCGACGTAATGGGCGAGCGAACCGTGCACGATCATCGACCGACGACCCAGGCAGGTGGGCGGCGATGAGTTCACTGCTGCTCCTGACGAATGCCCTTCAACCGTCGACGGAGGTGCTCCCCGCCCTCGGTCTCCTGCTTCACAGCGTGCGGGTGGCACCGGCCGAAGGCCCCGCTCTCGTCGACACCCCCGGTGCCGACATCATCCTGATCGACGGCCGCCGCGACCTGCCGCAGGTGCGGTCGCTCTGCCAGCTGCTGCGGTCCACCGGACCGGGCTGTCCGCTGATCCTCGTCGTGACCGAGGGCGGCCTCGCGGCCGTCACCGCCGACTGGGGCATCGACGACGTACTGCTGGACACGGCGGGACCGGCCGAGGTGGAGGCCCGGCTGCGGCTGGCCACCGGACGGCAGCAGATCTCCTCCGACGACTCCCCGATGGAGATCCGCAACGGCGACCTCTCGGTCGACGAGGCCACGTACAGCGCGAAGCTGAAGGGACGGGTCCTGGACCTGACCTTCAAGGAATTCGAACTGCTCAAGTACCTGGCGCAGCACCCGGGCCGGGTCTTCACCCGTGCCCAGCTGCTCCAGGAGGTCTGGGGCTACGACTACTTCGGCGGTACGCGCACGGTCGACGTCCATGTGCGGCGGCTGCGGGCCAAGCTCGGCCCCGAGCACGAGTCGCTGATCGGCACGGTCCGCAACGTCGGCTACCGCTTCGTGGTGCCCGAGAAGGTGGAGCGCGCGGCCGAGGAGGCCAAGGAACGGGCCGCGGCGAGGGCGGCCGCCGAACCCGTAACCCGTTCGGAGCAGTCGCGGGCTGCCGGGGCGAAGGAAGAAGCCCCGGTCCGACCTGCCGGAAGGTAGGTATATCCGCGTAGACTGCCGCGCGTGGCCAAGGTGACGCGGGACGATGTGGCGAGACTGGCGGGGACGTCGACCGCGGTCGTCAGCTACGTCATCAACAACGGACCGAGGCCGGTCGCCCCGGCCACGCGCGAGCGGGTACTCGCCGCGATCAAGGAGCTGGGCTACCGGCCCGACCGGGTTGCCCAGGCGATGGCCTCGCGGCGGACCGATCTCATAGGGATGATCGTGCCGGACGCCCGGCAGCCGTTCTTCGCGGAGATGGCGCACGCGGTCGAACAGGCCGCCGCCGAGCGCGGAAAAATGGTGCTCGTCGGCAACTCCGACTACCGCGACGAGCGCGAGGTCCACTATCTGCGGGCCTTCCTCGGCATGCGGGTCTCCGGCCTGATCCTGGTCAGCCAGGGCCCCAGCGAGCGGGCCGCCGCCGAGATAGAGGCGTGGGACGCGCGGGTCGTGCTGCTGCACGAGCGGCCGGAGGCGATCGACGACGTCGCGGTCGTCACGGACGACGTCGGCGGCGCCCAGCTCGCCACCCGGCACCTGCTGGAGCACGGCAACGAGTACGTGGCGTGTCTCGGCGGCGTGGAGTCCACCCCGGCGGTCGGTGACCCGGTCGCCGACCACGTCGAGGGCTGGCGCCGGGCGATGCACGAGTCGGGCCGCCCGACGGAGGGCCGGCTCTTCCAGGCCCCGTACAACCGTTACGACGCGTATCAGGTGGCGCTGAAGCTGCTCGCCGGGCCGGACCGGCCGCCGGCGATCTTCTGCTCGACGGACGACCAGGCGATCGGGGTGCTGCGGGCCGCGCGCGAGCTGCGCATCGACGTGCCCGGGGAGCTCGCGGTGGCGGGCTTCGACGACGTGAAGGAAGCCGGGCTGACCGATCCGCCGCTCACGACGGTCTCCTCGGACCGGCCCGCGATGGCGCGGGCGGCGGTGGACCTGGTGCTCGACGACTCGTTGCGGGTGTCGGGGTCGCGGCGGGAGCGGCTGAAGCAGTTCCCGTCGGCGCTGGTGGTGCGGCGCTCGTGCGGCTGCGGGGAGCCGACGCTCCAGGCGTGACGGTCCGGGGCGGGACGGGGTTCCCCCGGACCCGGGGACGGGACGGGGTTCACCCCCGGGCCCGAGGACGGGACGGGGTTCACCCCCCGGACCCGGGGACGGGACGGGATCCCCCCGGGCCCGAGGACGGGACGGGGTTCACCCCCCGGACCCGAGGCGCTCCTCGTCCGGACCCGGGCCGCTCCTTATATCGGGCATACGAGCTTCTGCCGGGCTTCTCAGCGGGTGCTCAGGCTTCTCTCATCTTCGCCGGACACGCTCATATACATGACAGAGAGCCAGCGCCCGAGCGGCGAGTACCCGATGTACCCCTCGTACGGCAACGGCGACGCGGCCTACCCGCCGCCGCCGTCATACCGGCCCGCGGAGCCGATCGCGACGGGCCCCGGCACCACCGTGTGGCCCGGCGGGAACGGCGCCGACGGACACAGCGGCGGCAACGGCGGCGACGGTGGCGACGGCGGCGACGGACCGGCCTTCCCGCCGCCCGAGCCGGCCGCGCCCCGGCACCGGGCCAGGCGGCCGGTCGCCCTGCTGGCGGCCGTGGCGATCGCGGCGGCGATCGTCGGCGGCGGCACCGCCACCGTCATCGAACAGCTCACCGGCGGCGGAACGAACAGCGCGGCCTCCGAAGTCGTCCCCGGCACCACCGTCTCGCAGAGCAGCAAGGGCACCGTCTCCGGTGTCGCCAAGGCCGTCTCGCCGATGATCGTCGAGATCAATGCGACCTCGACCGCGGGCGAGTCCACCGGCTCCGGCGTGGTCATCACCTCCGACGGCGAGATCGTCACCAACAACCACGTCATCTCCGGCGCCTCGTCGATCAAGGTGACGCTCAGCACCGGCAGGACGTACACCGCCGATGTCGTCGGCACCGACCCCGACAAGGACCTCGCGCTGATCAAGCTCCAGGGCGCGAGCGGGCTGAAGACGGCCACCCTGGGCGACTCCTCGGCCGTCGCGGTCGGCGACCAGGTCGTGGCGATCGGCTCGCCCGAGGGCCTCACCGGCACCGTCACCAGCGGCATCGTCTCCGCCCTCGACCGCGATGTCACCGTCGCCAAGGAGGACGGCGGCGGCCAGGGACAGAGCGGGCAGGGCGGCGAGCAGTGGCCGTTCGAGTTCGGCGGCCGGCAGTTCAACGGCGACACCGGCGAGTCCACCACCACGTACAAGGCCATCCAGACCGACGCCTCGCTCAACCCCGGCAACTCCGGCGGTGCGCTCATCAACATGAACGGCGAGATCATCGGCATCAACTCCGCTATGTACTCGGCGAGTTCGTCCAACGGATCCAGCGGTTCGAGCGCCGGCAGCGTGGGCCTCGGCTTCGCCATCCCGGTCAACACGCTCAAGGCCGACCTCGACACCCTGCGGGCCGGCAACAGCTCCTGAGGAGACAGTCATGCACCACCCCGCCCACACCCCCACCGGTCCGGCCGATCTGGCCCTGCCCCTGGCGCTCGTGAGCGAACAGGCCACGCAAGGTACGGACCGCGCTCCGGAGGTCGGTACCACCGCCGCCCGCAAGCGCCGGGCCGCACGACGACGCACCATGGCCGTGCGAGGCTGAGAGCACGACGTCCCGGAACGCCCGGGACCGCACGGTACGAGAAGAGGACGACGAGCGATGAGCCCCGCCGAAGACGATCCGCAGCGCATCCTGATCGTCGACGACGAGCCCGCCGTGCGCGAGGCCCTGCAGCGCAGTCTCGCGTTCGAGGGCTACGGCACCGAGGTGGCCGTCGACGGCCTCGACGCCCTGGCCAGGGCGGAGTCGTACGCCCCCGACCTCATCGTGCTCGACATCCAGATGCCCCGGATGGACGGCCTGACCGCCGCCCGCCGGCTCCGCTCCACGGGCACCACCACGCCCATCCTGATGCTCACCGCCCGCGACACCGTCGGCGACCGGGTCACCGGTCTCGACGCGGGCGCCGACGACTACCTGGTCAAGCCCTTCGAGCTGGACGAGCTGTTCGCCCGCATCCGGGCCCTGCTGCGCCGCAGCTCGTACGCGGCCGCGGCGGGCGGCGCCGTCCCCTCCGACGACGAGCTGGCCTTCGCGGACCTGCGGATGAACCTCGCCACCCGCGAGGTCACCCGGGGCAACCGCCGGGTCGAGCTGACCCGTACCGAGTTCACCCTGCTGGAGATGTTCCTGGCCCACCCGCGCCAGGTGCTGACCCGCGAGCAGATCCTGAAGGCGGTGTGGGGCTTCGACTTCGAGCCGAGCTCCAACTCCCTGGACGTGTACGTGATGTACCTGCGCCGCAAGACGGAGGCGGGCGGTGAGCCGCGCCTCGTGCACACGGTGCGGGGTGTCGGCTACGCGCTCCGCTCCGGCGGCGGTGACGGATGACCGGCGCCCTGCGACGGCTCCGCGCCCTGCCCCTGCGCTCCCGGCTCGCGCTGCTGGTGGCGACGGCGGTGGCGATCGCGGTCGCGGCGGTCGCGGCGGGCTGCTGGTTCGCAACGAAGGCGCAGCTGGAGAGCCAGCTGGATTCCTCGCTGCGCAATGTCTCGGTCAGCAACGACTACATGCAGAAGCTGTTCATCGCCTGCACCCACCCCGACCAGGCGACCGTCCCGCCGATCGGAGGGACGTACACCGTGCAGCTCGTCACCGCGTCCGGGAGCACCTGCACCTCCGCCGGGGCCTCGCCGATCGGCGTGACGGCCGCCGACATCGCCGTGGCCGCCGGTGTACGGGACAACGTCCTGCACACGGCCAGCACGAAGAGCGGCAAGAAGATGCGCGTGTACACCTACGCGTACGAGACCCGCAACCCGGCGCCCGGCCTGGTCCCGGGAAGCTTCGCGGTCTCCATCGCCCGTCCGATGAGCGAGATCGACGACCCGCTCTCCACCCTCGCCTGGGTGCTCCTGGCCGTCGCCGGCGTCGGCGGCGTCGGCGCGGGCGCGGCCGGTCTCTGGGTCGCCCGCACCGGGCTGCGCCCCGTCGACGAGCTCACCGAGGCCGTCGAGCACGTCGCCCGTACCGAGGACCTCACCGTCCGCATCCCGGTCGACGGCGAGGACGAGATCGCCCGGCTGTCCCGCTCCTTCAACACGATGACCGCGTCCCTGGCCAGCTCCCGCGACCGCCAGGCCCAGCTGATCGCCGACGCGGGCCACGAGCTGCGGACCCCGCTGACGTCCCTGCGCACCAACATCGAGCTCCTCGCCCGCAGCGACGACACCGGCCGTGCGATCCCGCCCGACGACCGCAGGGCCCTGATGAAGTCGGTCAAGGCCCAGATGACCGAGCTGGCCTCACTCATCGGCGACCTCCAGGAACTGTCCCGCCCCGACGCCCCCACCCCCGGCCCGCTCCAGGTCGTCGCGCTGCACGACATCGCGGACACCGCCCTGGAACGCGCCCGGCTGCGCGGCCCCGAGCTGACCATCAGGGCCGACCTGACGCCCTGGTACGTACGGGCCGAGCCCGCCGCGCTGGAACGCGCGGTGGTCAACGTCCTGGACAACGCGGTCAAGTTCAGCCCGCCCCGCGGCACGATCGAGATCGCCCTGCGTGACGGCGAACTGACCGTACGGGACCAGGGCCCCGGCATCCCTGCCGACGAACTCCCCCACGTCTTCGAACGCTTCTGGCGCTCCCCCTCCGCCCGCCAGCTCCCCGGCTCGGGCCTGGGCCTGTCGATCGTCGCCCGCACGGTCCAGCAGTCGGGCGGCGAGATCACCCTCAGCCCGGCGACGGACGGCCCGGGCACGATCGCCTCGATCCGGCTCCCGGGGGCACCGCAGCTGCCGCCGGGGCTCTGAGCGCGGGGCGGAGCGAAGTCAAAGGCGGCGCCGGAACTCGGCAGCGAACTGCGGGGCGCCTCCCGCGTCCAACCGGTCCAGCAGCCCGTGCAGATCGCGGGGCTCCCGCCGGTAGGAGCCGGCCTGGGCGCGCAGCACGGAGTTCATCTCCACCGGGGCGAGATCGAGCATGTCCAACAGAAAGTCGTCGGGACGCATCACCTCGATCTCGTACGGATCCGAAGCCTCGGCCGGGAAATCCTTCATGTTCAGCGTGACGACGGCATGCACCTGTCCCCGGACCGCCGCCGCCAGCACATGCCTGTCCTTGGGGTCGTTCGCCATGGCAGGTATGAGCGCCTCGTATCCCGACACGAGACTGTCGGGAAACGTACCCGCCATGGCTTCGACGATTCCCCTGGCCTTCAAGGCCCCGATACGCTCGCCGACGTTCCTGGTCAGTTCGTCCAGGATGTCGTTGGACCAGAGCGGTTCGTAGAGCTCGGCCTCGGCGAGTCTCAGCAATGTGTCCCTGAGGTAGTTCGGGAAGAGACACAGGTGTCCAGGACGACGCGCTGCACATCGCTCCAGTCGGCTCGGGCGGATTCAGCTGATCAGTTGTCGTAGAGACCGGCGTCCTCGGTCAGCCCGACCAGTTCGTCCAGTCCTCGGCGACGCTGCGAGCGTCTTTTCTCCTTGTGGTCGAGAACGTCGGCCAACAGCACTCTGCGGTGCCTTCCCGGCCGCGAGAAGGGAATCCCGCCCTCATCGAGGATCTTGACGAACGTCGGTCGGCTGACCCCCAGGAGATCGGCGGCCTCCTGCGTGGTCAGTGTGGTGTTCACCGGTGCGACCGTCACGGCCTTGCCCTCCGACAGGGCCCGCACCACCACCATCAGCGCCTCGTAGACCTCCGGGGGCAGCGTGCGCGTGGCACCGTCGGGGCCGCGCAGCAGGGCCGGCTCCACAGCTTGCGGGGTCCGGTCCAGGAAGGCGCAGAGCTCAGCGATCTCCGCGCGGTGCTCGGGCAGCAGAGTGCGGTCTTCAGTAGTGCCGTGCATAGCTCTGTCTCCTTTGAGAGTAGACCCAGCATCGCGCAATTCGAAAGAAACGCAAGCGCCGATTCGGGCAGGACCCAGACCCTCGGATTGCACCGAATCAGGGATTCGACCGGGCCGGACGGCAGCCCGGGGCCGCTCACCGGCCGACCGAGCGCCAGATGTGGTCCGGGACCGTCCGGGCGGCTTCCTCCATGTCGATGTCCCCGACGGAGAGCCAGCGGCGCACGATGCCCGTCACGGGGCCCAGGATCAGTGATTCCAGTACGGGCAGGGGCAGGTCGACGAGCTGCCCCGACGCCTGATGGGCGTGCAGCCAGGCCGCGATCGGGGCCAGCCGGGCCTCCTGGGCGCCCCGGACCCGATGGGCGTGTGCCGTGATCTCACGGTCCGCGGTGACGGAGTGCATGAGCCGTGCCGCGTCCGGGTTGAGCCGGGCGAAGCCCAGATAGGCCCGCACCACGGCATGGACGCCGGAGCGTGCGTCGTCCGTCTGCTCCAGCGCCTTGCCCAGCTCGTCGAGGAGCCGGTTCAACCAGGTCTGCGCGAGCGCGAGCGCCACTCCCTGGAGGCTGCCGAAGTGGTGGTAGATGCTCCCCGCGCTGACCCCGCTGGCCGAGGTGATCGCGGAAAGCGTGAGACCGGCTTCGCCCTGCGCCACGTAGATGTCGAGTGCGCAGTCGAGCACCTGGGCGGCAGTGGCCTCACCGCGTTGCTGCTTCCGGCTCATCGATGCCGTCCCCGTTCCCGGAACCGGAGGTTCCTTGTGGAATGTCTCCCGGAACAGCCTAGTGAAGTTTCTGGAATTCTTTCCGGAAGTAGTTTCAATTACTGGGCGCCGTACCTCAGACTGAACACCGATCTCGCCAAGTCGCAGCAGAACAAACGGATTTCGGATGACTGAGACGGTCCCACGGGCTGCGACGCGGGACGCTCGGGGGAGCGCTCGAACATGGCCAGCGTGCACAACGACGATCACGAGAGCAGTGACGACAACGTCGACGGCGGCATCAAGCCGCTGACCGCGAACGACCCGGCCCGCATCGGGCCCTACCTGCTGCTCGGCAGGCTCGGCGCGGGCGGCATGGGCCGTGTCTATCTCGCCCGTTCCGAGGGCGGCCGCACCGTCGCGGTCAAGGTGGTGCACGCGGAGCACGTCGCGGATCCGCACTTCAGGGCCCGTTTCCGCCGCGAGGTCGACGCGGCGAGGCGGGTGGGCGAGCGCTACACCGCGCCCGTGCTGGACGCGGCCCCCGACGAGGAGTACCCCTGGGTGGCCACCGGCTACGTACCGGGGCTCTCCCTCGAACAGATCGTGCGCGGCCACGGCGCACTCCCCACCGGGTCCGTGCTCGCCCTCGCCGACGGGCTGCTGCGGGCGCTCAAGGACATCCACGCGGCCGGCATCGTCCACCGCGACCTCAAGCCGTCGAACGTGATGCTCACGGTCGAGGGCCCCAAGGTCATCGACTTCGGTATCGCCCGTGCCGTCGAGACCTCGGTCGACTCCCTGCTCACCAGCACGGGGATGGTGATCGGGTCGCCGGGCTTCATGGCCCCGGAACAGATACGCGGCGAGAGCGCGGGCCCGAAGAGCGATGTGTTCACGCTCGGTTGCGTACTGACCTACGCGGCGACCGGCACGCTCCCGTTCGGCCAAGGGGTGAGCAACCAGCACGCGGTGATGTACCACATAGTCGAGGCCGCACCCGATCTCGACCGGGTGCGCGACGAGGGTCTGCGCACCCTGATCGCCCGACTCCTCACCAAGTCGCCCGACGAACGCCCGTCCGTGGACGAGCTGTTGGCCGAGCCCGGCCGCCAACACCTCGCCCCGGCTGCGGCGTCGTGGCTGCCGGCGGAGGTGGTGGGTCACCTCGCCCGGCAGTCGGCACAGCTTCTGGACGCGGAGGCGGCGCCGGTACGGCAGGAGCGTGTGGACCGCAGCACGGTCGGCCTGCGGCCGGCGGGGCCCGTTCCCGGCGCCGCCGGCGAGGCCACCCCCGAGGCCGTTCTCATCGGTGGGGCGGCCGAGCCGAAGCGCAAGCGGGAGAAGCGGCGCCGGACGTTGATCGTGTCCGTCCCCGTGGTTCTGGTACTGGCCGGGGGCGGCGGCACGATGGCCGTGCTGCAGCCGTTCAGCGGCGACAGCGGCAACCACGCGTCCTCACCGTCCGCAGGCGCGACGAACCCGGCCGCCCCGGCATCGTCGTCATCGCCCGCGGGCACACCCTCCCAGGGGGAGAAGAGTCCCGGCACCTCCGGCGGCAAGGACAAGAAGGGGGACAAGAAGGAGGACAGGAAAGGCGACGCCGGCGAGGACGGCCGGGACGGAAGGGACGGCCAGAACGCCGAGAACCCGGGCACAGGCTCGGGATCATCCGGCGCGGGCGACACATCGTCCACGGGCGGGTCCTCGTCCAGCAGCTCGTCCGGCGGCGGATCGCCGTCAGGGGGAGGGTCCGGCGCTACGGGCGGCGGAGGTTCGAGCAGCACCTCGGGCTCCACGAACGGTTCGGGCGGTTCGGGCGGCGGGAGTTCGGTTCCCTCGTCGTTCGTGGGCACCTGGAAGTTCGGCGAGACGTACAACACCGGGCAGCCGGGCACCATCACCATCTCCCGGTCGGGTGTGGTGCGCATGTCCGACTTCCCGTACAACAACTGCCCGTACGAGGCCAAGGTGACCTCCGCGGCGAACGGCAACAGCCGCATCAACGTCGGCACTTCCAAGCTCGTCGGGCCCAACCCCGGCTACTGCTACACGACTGTCGACCCGTCGTTCTACGTCCTCAACGGCAGCGGCATCCGGCACAACGTCGGGCCCGCCAGCGGCGACGGCTACTACTACAAACGGGGCTGAGGCCGGACGCCGGAGGCCGCGGAAGCTCAGACCCCCGGGTTGTGCCGGATCAGCGACTCCACCAGGCCCGACCGGGTGGCGGGGAAGTCCAGCGGGACGATCCCGAGCCCGGTCCAGCCCGCCGCCTCCGAGCCGTCCAGGAACGACTGCACCTGCGGGTTGAGCCGGTCCGCGTTCCAGCGCGGCGGCATCAGGGCGGCCGTGCTGACGTAGTTCATGTACAGCTTCCCGGGCTGCTGGGCGGCCTTGCGGAACTGGGCCTCGATCTTCGGGTACTTGGCGAACGGCTCCGCCATGTAGTCGTCCTGGATGTCGAAGAGCTCCGAGTCCGCGTACCGGACACCGGGCAGTCCGCCGTTGTCGGCCAGCAGCACGACCTTGCCGCGCGCCTCGCCCAACGAGGGCAGCGCCGAATCGATACGGAACAGCGGGCGCCAGCCCCGGTTGTCGAGGTAGTCGTCGAAGACCGCGCGGAACGCCGCGTCGCTCTCCTCCGAATACTCCTGCTTGACCCGCATCAGCACGGTCTCGGTGGGGTGCGCCGCCAAGAAGTCCCAGCAGGCGCCCAGCACATCGCCGAACATCAGGTTCTGATACGAGGCGCCGTGGTGGATAGCGAATGAGCCGCCGGTGATCCGGCACCGTACGTCCAGGAAGCGGATGCCGCTGTTCAGCTGCTCGGCGATCGTGGTGTTCTGGCACTCGGTCCAGGGCCCGCCGTAGCGGGCGCCGGAATCGTGCGAGCCGGGGATCGTGAGGCGTTGCAGCGCGGTGACGCCGGGGACGGCGCCCATCCAGTCCTGGGTGGTGAGGACTTGGCGGTCGGCGGCGCGCGCGGGGGCCGTGCCGACGAGAACGGTGGCGGTGGCGGCGAGGGCGCCGGCCAGGAAGTTCCGGCGAGTGGCGGTGTACGGGCTCATGCGGGACGTGCCTCCGTCTGCCGTGGGGGGTCGACCCAGGGATTATGACGGGTACGCGTCACGACGGGAACAGAGCGAGGCGGTGTGCTTCTCCACCGGCCCGTCTGGAGCCGTATGCGCAAGAGCGTCGAGCCGCGGAGACCCCGGCCAGAGGTCCCCGCGCTCGGACTGCGGGACGGCGAGGGCTCGCGCGCTACTCCCCCTGGAGGCTATGCGCCGAATTCGCCGCGCCAGGCGAAGTCCAGCAGTGCGCTCGGCAGGTAGCCGGACTCGACCTCGATGGAGATGCCATTGGCCTTCGCCAGGCAGGCCATTGCCAGCGGAACGATGGCCACGACCCCTTCGACGTTCTGGGTGCGGTCCTCGTCGGCCGTCCAGTAATCCTTGTGCCGGCGAAGAGCGTCGTTCAGGGCCTCGTTGAAGCCTGCTGCGTCGTTGCGCAAGTAGCGGTAGAACATCTTGATCGGCGGGTACTCCAGCTTGCCCATGGTCTCGGCGTCGAGAACATGGGCGGCCTCGGGGGCGCTCAGGTCCACGGCCCGCACCAGGTGCTGGCTGACGTCGTCGCGCCGCAGCCAGAAGCTCCGGAGGGTCTCCACCCAGGCGTAGACGTACTCGTCCAGCACACCGCCACAGTCACGCAGCAACGACGCCGGCACGCGCGCCAGCATGTCGAGGCGGGCCGTCTCCCGGCAGCCCCCGACGCAGCGGATGCGCGCCACGTTCAGGGACGTCGTCAGCGACCCGATCCTGGCGTCGTGCGAGGTTTCAATGGTCCGCAGCGAATCGGCCAGGGAGCCCTCCATGACCGGCACAACCTTCCCCGTCGCAGCCACCGGACAGCTCTGGCTGGACACGCTCGTAACCACTGATCTCCCGTGCCAGGTTCGGATCTTGAAGTATTCGATGGTCGCTCCGGCGTACGCGTTCTCGCCCTCGGCCGTGTTCTGGG
This sequence comes from Streptomyces sp. NPDC127117, assembly GCF_042677325.1. Taxonomy (NCBI): domain Bacteria; kingdom Bacillati; phylum Actinomycetota; class Actinomycetes; order Kitasatosporales; family Streptomycetaceae; genus Streptomyces; species Streptomyces sp. NPDC127117. The sequence goes on along the minus strand of NZ_JBHXTM010000019.1, from coordinate 75,482 downwards.
CTTACGCAAGGATCGGCGCCATGGCCTCGGCCGCATTCGTCCGTATGGAACGCGTGGTGGGGAACGGCAGGGCTCGTGTGCGCCTTACGTGGGGAATTCGCCGCACCAGTTGCGTCCCAGGAGGGTAGCGGGCAGGTAATCGGACTCGACTTCGATGGAGATGCCCGCGTCGTGGGCGAAGCAGGCCATGGCGAGCGGTGCGAGCGCGACGAGGCCCGGGACCAGACCGGCCCTGTCCTCGTGGGACCAGTACTCCTTGTGCCACTGGAGGGCGGCGCCGAGAGCGCGGTTGAAACCGGCGTGGTCGTTGCGGACGATCCGGTGGAACATTTCCATCGGCGGATAAAGAATCTTGCTCACCATCTCCTGGTCGGCGCTGGTGTCCGAGTCCGCGCCGCCGATGGCGGCCACCAGCTTCGGGCCGAGGTCGTCGCTGCCGAGCCAGTAGGTCTGGAGAGCGTCGATCCAGGCGTAGTCGAACTCCTTGTAGCGCGCGCCGTTCTCCCGCAGCAGGGACAGGGGTACTCGGCACAGGGCAGTGATCCTGTCCCGTTCCCGACACACCACGGCGAAGTAGAAGGCGGTGAGCCAGGTGCTCGGGGCCACATACGGCTGCGGGCCGGTGGCCTGGAGGGTGCGGTCCTTGTGCGCGATGCGGCACTGGACGTGGCTTTCGGTTGTGGTCGCGGCGGCGAACGCAGCGGAGCCGAGTTGCATGGCGTTCACCCAAGCGTTCCAGGTGGGGAAGAGCGATCCTCGCGGGTCCAGCAGGCAGTGCGCCTTGGCCAGCGTGATGCAGGTACCGAAGGCCTCGCCCAGACCGGTGGAGTCCACCTCCAGCCCGTCGACCCACCTGTCAGCGCTCTCCTGGAGAACTGCGATGCCCCCTTCCGCGTGCTCCGTGGGGAAGGGGTGGCGGGGGATGATCGAGACCAACGTGGTTCTCCTCAGAAAAGTTTGAAGTGCTTGAGCACGGCCCCAGCGTACTGACCGGTGTTCTCGGAGGCCTGGACAAGGACATAGCGCAAGGTCTCGTCTGTTATGGCCCTTTCGAGTTCGATGATGTATTTGGCCTCCCCCGGTGAAGTCATGACGCGCTCCTTCATGTCGGAAATGATCGTGCGGACGTACTCGATGGAGCCCTGCTTCACCTTGAAGTCCTGGTCGAGTTCACCGTTGCCCTGGCGCCACTCCAGCTTCCCGTTGGGGCTCTTCGCCTCAACGATGACGAGGTTGCCGTCCTTGTCGCGCCAGAGCTGGTCGAACCTCTTCGAACCGTTGGCCGTCTCAGGGAGGTCGGTGATCTCATGGGCGCCTTCGAACTCCTTCTGCAGGAGCATGTGGCGCCTGGCGGCCTCTTCTCCGAGGTCCTCGCCGAGCTTGGAGTTGTTGGCGACACCCTCGCCAACCGTCTGGCTGTAGTGCTCACGTGCGTGGGCCAGGTCATACGCGTTCTCAAAGCTCGGATTCGTCTCGAAGACCTTCTCGGCCGCGGTCAGGTCCATGCCTGCAATGCGCTTGGCCGCGACCTCGTCGAGGTACGCGAGGTCATCGGGGGCGACAGTGGCCCTGCCCCTCTCCAAGGGGGTGAGATGGAATTCACCGGGATGTGCGTACGGGATGTCGGAAGTGGCGATCCACGTACCGGGAGACTTTTCGGTCAGCTTCGGCAGGAGCTGGCCGTCGACCAGCTCGTCGGCATCGTTACGGAAACCGGATCCCCACTTGTCGTAGTGCTCCGCTCGCCAGGCCGGGTCCTCGTTGGCCAACCGGACGTGCTCGCGGGTGATGGCCCTGCTTTCGTCAGGCGTCCGGTGCTTGATCGGAACCTCACGAGCAGCCTCGTACTCCGTGCGGTGGGCCGCGCGGGTCGCGTCGTCAGGGGCCTCCGCCGAGGCCGGAGGCTCGTGGCCGCCGGCGCCCGTGCCACCCGGACCGTCCGGGTCGTGGCCACCCGCGGGTGGGGGCTCGTGGCGGCCTCCACCGGTGGGCGGGCCGTCCGTGTGGCCGGTGCCGCCCGGACCATCCGCGTGGCCGCCGGTTGATGGGGTGTCCGTGTGGCTGCCCGCGGAGGAGGTGTTGCCGTGTCCGCCCCGGGGAGCATCGAGTTCGTTGGAGGGCCCGTGCCCCGCGTGGCCGCCGGGGGTGGGGTCTGGGCGGGCGCCTGGTGTGTGGTCACCCACGTGAACCGGGTCAAAGATCTCGCTGCCCAGGCGGGTCGCGTCGTCGCCACTGCCGCCGACGCGTATCAACTCGCGCTCCGGGATCCCGGCCGTCGCCGGGGAGTCCACCTTCGATGGTTCGACGCGCGGGGTGTCCGCGCCGGCGTCCGGCTTGCCCGTCGGGGAGTCCTTCGTGTGCTGGGTGATGTGGCCTGCGGCGTCGTAGATGTTGCCCTTGGGGTCCATGAACTGCGGCGGGCCGTCCACTGGCAGCTTCACCGTGCCCGGCGGAAGGGTGGTGGTGCCCTCGGGGAGCTTGATGTTGCCGTCGGGGAGCTTGAGCGCCCCGTCCGGGACCGCCGAACCTGACGGGAGGTGGATCGCCCCGTCGGGGAGGTGAACGGCACCCTCGGGGAGAGCGATCGCACCATCCACGTCGATGCTCGGGGCCTCGAATCTGCCCAGGCCCTTGAGGCCGGCCATGACGTCGCTGATCTTCGTCAGTCCGGCGCCTGCGCCCTTGAAGACGTAGGTCATGGGGTCCACGGCGCGGGCGGTCCTGCTGGTGAGGGAGAGGGCCTTGGCTGCCAGGCCGGCTTTGCCCGCGCCTGCCGCGGCGCTGCCGGAACCGCCGGTGAAGACGGTGGTCAGGACATTGAAGGTGACCGCTCCGGCGGCGCGGGAAGGGTTGCTGCCCCACTGGTCCCAGGCCACCAGTGCCTTGCCGGTCTCCTTCACCGCAGTCCGGGAGTCACGTATCCAGGCGGAATGGTCGCCGGGCAGGACGTGCAGGACGAGCATCGCGGCGGGGGAGAGCCCGGTGGCGAGTTTGGCCAGGCCGGTCCACGCCTGTTTCGCGGCGTCCCCGCCCTCGAACCCGGCCAGGGTGCCCAGGCCCTTGACGGTGCCCCAGACCCCGTCGACGAGGAAGCCCTTGCCGAAGTCGTAGGCGTGCTCCCACACCTGCCACCAGGGCGTCGACTCCTCGACCGCCTCTCCCCAGGGCAGGCTCTTGGCCTGCTTGAGGGCATCGGCGTCGTACCCGTACACGCCCTCCTTCCTGCCGGAGCCGTCATCGATCTTCAGCGCCTTGCCACCGACCAGGGCGACGATCCTGGCGTGACAGGCCCGTTCCACCTCCTGGAACGCGGCCCAGACCTCGGCAATCTCGCCACGGCGCCGGTTGTTCTCCTCGACCAGGTCACCGTCCTCGCGCCACTTGTCGTCGCCGTCGGCCTTCACCCGGAACGCGACCGCGTCCCGCTTCAGCTCCTTGAGCTTCTCCACCAGCGGGAACGCATCGTCCGAGTACGTACTCAGCGCACCGGCGATGACACACAGGTCCGAACTCAGAGCCAGCCCGGTCGCCGCCACCGGCCCGGTCGTCGCGAACAACTGCTCCGCCTCGGGCGCCTTGTAGAAGGCGCTCAGCCCGCCGAAACTGCTGTGCACATCACCGGCAGCCGTCGCGATCGCGGCCCCGTGGCCCGACAGCGCCGTCACCTTCGTGTCGAGCAGCGCCAGATCACCGGTGAAGACCGGTATCCCCACCGGGTCGACCGGCCCGGCACCGCTCACCGGTGCCCCTGCATGCCCTTGAGAACATCCAGACGTACGGCCCTCGCCGCGTCCTGTGCGTTCCTGGCCGTCTCCAGATCACCCTCGCAGTACGCGTTCGTGGCCTCCACCGCACCCAGCACCGAGGCCTCGATCCGCTCCGCCGCCGCCTTGAGATCCTTCTCGCGCTCACCCAGATACTCACCCAGCGCCGCAGCCACCGGCCCCATCGCCGAACGCGACAACGGCGCCTGCCCCGGAGCCACCGGACCCTGAAGATGCGTGACCGCCTGCGCACCCGGAACCGCCGTACCCGCCGCCTGCGCCGCCTCCGACACCGTCGCCAACAAAGCCGTCAGAGCCTTCTCCAGATCACCGGCATGCGTACCGACCACCCTCAACTGCCCCTGCACACCCTGCGGCCTGATATCCCACCCCACCATGAAAGGACCCCCTCGTGCCGGTTGCCCCCGACGCCGGAACTTCCAGCAGTTTGAACAACCGTTCGCACGCTCTTCCCTATCAACTCGAACATCGCTGATGCAATCAGCAAATCAACAACCAGCCAACTACGTCCGACATCAGCCCCTGGGGTGTGCCTCAATCTCGCCTGCACGCGCAGTACGGCCGACCTCACGGCCCTGGCAAGCAGTTCGCAGTCGCCATGCGCTCGCCCATCGGTTGAACGCTGCGGCTAATCCAGCAGCAAATCCTCAAGGCCTGCGGAAGAGTTGAACCCCGGGCGTACGGTCCACTCGATCCAGGCCCCCCGGTGACTCAGCGAGAGGCCGCAGGGCTCGCCGCGATGGAGCGCGCCGACGGCACCGACGCATCCGCCGCCGTCCACCCAGCTCAGCGCCCGATGCCGCTCCATGGGCGGCAGCTCAGCGGCCAGCGCGCGCACGTCCAGCCGGATTAAGCGGATCGCCTCGGCGGGGTCGAGCGCCGTGTGCCGGGACACCTCGGTGATCTCGTCGGCCTCCATCGTGCGGTAGGTGACCCGCTCGCACCGGAACACGCGCGTTGCGGAGGGTACGGGTTGTTGCTCGCGCACAGAACTCCTCCTGGCGCCGCATCGAGACCGCCCCGCGCCTGCGGCCGGCGTGACGAGCGGCAGGCGCGGGACGGCCTTTCGGAACTCCATTCAACTGGCGCAGAATTGAACGGAGTTGGGCACCCCAGGCATGACTCACCGAGGAGTCGGGCCACCCGGGGGTGCCACCCGAAGCTAGCGTTTTAAGCGAGCCCGTTTCAAGCGTTTGACGTCTAACGAGTGAGGTGTAGATAGTCGACAGGTGCGGCTCGACCGGCTATTCCAAGCCACCGGGATACGCCAAGGGCGGCCCCCACCTGCGCCGATGGGAACCGCCCGAAGCGAGAGCGTCAGAGATCAGGCCAGATCGTCGAACTCGCCCTCCTTGGCGCCACCGAGGAAGGCACGGAGCTTGGCACGGGTCGTACGGATGACCACGCCCGGGTTGTCGCTCTCGCGCATCAGGATCTCGCCGCCGTGCTCGGCCAGCTCAAGGCAGTTGCTGCCTTCGCCATCCGACGACTTCGACGACTTTCGCCACTGGATTTCTATTGTTCTCACGCCTTCATACTTGTAGTGCGATGGTACGAATGAAGTCCCGTGTCTTCTCCGGGTCGAGGGAACGCTCCTCGGTCCGGTTGAGAGCTACCCGCGAGTTCTCAAGGATTGTTTCAGCGTCCAGGAACTTCGGTCCGCTCGCGGTGTCCATCTGCAAGGTGTCGAGCTGCGGCACGGGACCGTAAAGGTAGTGTGCCGAACTGCTGGCGCGCGGGAAACCGCCTGCCGCGAACGGGATCGCGCGGATGACGATGTTGTCGCGCTCCGACTGGAGCAACAGGTAGTCGAGTTGGCTGCGCGCGATGGCGGAACCGCCGTAGACCATCCGCAGCGCCGCCTCGTGAACCAGGAACACGCAGCGGGGCTGATCCATCCGATCGAGTACATCCCGACGCCTCAACCTGTGGGAAAGCAGCCGCCGTTGCCGCATCGGACTGGGCGCGGGAACGGTCTCCGTGAACACGGCCCGCGCGTAGTCCTCGGTCTGGAGGAGACCAGGAATGTGCATGATCTCGACCGACCGAAGGCCGACAGCATGGTGCTCCAGCTCGGCCAGATCGAGAGCGTCGCCGGCGAATTCGCCCCGATACTCCTCCCACCAGCCGTTTATGCGCTCTCGCGCCATCTCCACGAGTGCGTCGATGTACGCCTCGTCGGAACAACCGTAGTTCTCGGCCCAAGTGCGAACCCGCTCCGTGCTGACGCCGAACCGCCCGGACTCAATGTTGCTCACCGTAGTGCGGTCCGTGCCGAGCATCGCCGCCGCCTCGGTGAGCGAAAGGCCCGTGCGCTCTCGCATCTTGCGCATCTCGGCACCCAGTCGACGCTGGCGCACCGTGGGCGCCTTCCTTGATGGCATCACATTCTCCTCTCCCTGGGTCAGTGTGGCCCCGTTACCCATCGAGCCGCACATCGTTCATGACATTACACAAACGCGTCCAACGCGTGAGGTGCATCGGCTATGGTCGCCACACCGTCGCGCCACACGTCGACAGACCGAAGTGCAGCCGTACACAGGCATGTTGACCAGTTCCTGCATACGGCCATCGCCACGGACGACGAGCGACGCACCCGTTCGCACCGCACCCCACCGCGTTGGGAGAACGACATGACCCACGTCCACGCCACCGCTTACTCCACGCCACCGGTCCCACATGGCGGCGAGATCTACCGGCTCGCCCTGCCGAACACGGCCGGCGCCGCGAAGCTCTCGCGTGACTTCATCGCGTCGCTGCTGACCGTCAGCAGACACCGCGGGCTGGTCGACGACGCGCGTCTGTGCGTCACGGAGGTGGTCACCAACGCCCACCGTCATACGCGTACGTCGCTGATCCGGGTCCGCGTGACCGTCCAGCGCAAGCTGGTCACCGTCTCCGTCGCGGACGACGACCACTGGGCCCTTCCCGAACCTCCGGCCTTCCGCGAGGCGCGCGAACAGGAGGGCGGGCGTGGGTTGTTGCTCGTGGAGCGGCTGGCGTCCGCCTGGGGGATGACCGTGCTGGGCGGCTGCTTCCCGTACCGGAAGGCGGTCTGGTTCACGCTCGCCCGGACCAGGTCGGCGCCCTGAACCGGGCGCGGACACGCGGACACGCAGAAGGGCGGTGGGCCCGCCGGCCCACCGCCCCGCTCACCCGCGTACGGGAGTTACTGGATGACCGTGATCCGGTCCGTCGCCGGCGGGGCCAGCGGTGCGGCGGCCGTGGAGTGGGCCGCCAGGTAGTCGTTGAAGACGTCCAGGTCGGACGGGCCGACCAGCTTGTTCGTGCCCTCGCCGAGGGCCGCGAAGCCGTCGCCGCCGCCCGCCAGGAACTCGTTCATCGCGACGCGGTAGGTCTTGGCCGGGTCGATCGCCTCACCGTTCAGCTTGATGGTGTCGGTGACCACGCGGGCCGCGCCCGTCTTCGTCATGTCCAGGGTGTACGTGAGGCCCTTGGAGACCTGGAGGATCTTCGGGCTGGCCTCGTTGGAGCCGCTGACCTGCTGCTGGAGCGCGGAGACCAGCTGGGCGCCGGTCAGGTCGACGACGTTCATCATGTTGGTGAAGGGCTGCACGGTGAAGGACTCCCCGTACGTCACCACCCCGTCGCCCTCGCTGCCGGACGCCTTGTGGACCAGGTCGGCGCGGATGCCGCCCGGGTTCATGAAGGCGACGACCGCCCCGCCCTTGTCCGCCGGGGCCAGGCCCTCCAGCTGGGCGTCGGCGATCAGGTCGCCGAGCGGCTTCTCGGGGGCCGTGGAGCCGCGGCCGTTGATGTCGGCGGTGATGTAGCCCTGCGGCTTGTTGGAGATGGGTGCCGCGAGGGTGTTCCAGCGGGCGATCAGGGCCGTCATGTCATTGGCCTTGGGCTGGTCCCGGCTGACGATGTGGTTCGCCGACTTCGGGTTCTTGGCACCGGCCGACTTCACCGACGTACGGACGATGTCCTTGGTGCGGCGGTCGTACGTGAGCGTCGTGTCGGTGTAGAGCTTGCCGAAGGAGGACGCCGAGGTGACCATGCGCGGGTTGCCCGCCGGGTCCGGGATGGTGCACACGTACGCCTGGTGGGTGTGGCCCGTGACCAGGGCGTCGACCTTGGGCGTGATGCCCTTGGCGATGTCGGTGATCGGCCCGGAGATGCCGTCACCGGCGCCGGAGCTGTCGCAGTCGTAGTTGTACGAGGTGGAGGCGGGGGCCCCGCCCTCGTGGATCAGCGCGACGATGGACTTGACGCCCTGGCGGTCCAGCTCCTTGGCGTACTTGTTGATCGTCTCGATCTCGTCGTGGAACTTCAGTCCCTTGACGCCGTTGGCCGTGACGATGTTCGGCGTGCCCTCCAGGGTCACCCCGATGAAGCCGATCTTGACGCCGTTCTTCTTCCAGACCGTGTACGGCTTGAGGATCGGCTTGCCGGACTTCTCGCTCGTCACATTGGCGGCGAGGTAGGGGAAGTCGGCCCCCTTGAACTTCTTGCCCTTCTCGTAGCACCCCTCGACCGGGTGGCAGCCGCCGTTCTGGAGGCGGGCCAGCTCGGTGGCGCCCTCGTCGAACTCGTGGTTGCCGACGCTCGTCACATCGAGGTCGATCTTGTTGAGCGCCTCGATGGTCGGCTCGTCGTGGAAGAGACCGGACAGCAGCGGGCTCGCGCCCACCATGTCGCCGCCGGCCGCGGTGATCGAGTACGGGTGCCCCTTGCGCGCGGTGCGCAGCGAGGAGGCGAGGTACTCGACGCCACCGGCCGGGATCGCCTTGGTCGTGCCGTCGGCCTGCGTCTCGGTGACCGTGCCGGCCGAGCCGGCCGGCGGCTCCAGGTTCCCGTGCAGGTCATTGAAGGACAGCAGCTGTACATCGACGGTACGGGGCTTGTGGTGCCCGTGCCCATGGCCATGCCCGTGGCCGTGGCCGTGGCGGTCCTGGGCGCCGGCCGGCATCGCGGCGACGAGCGCGCCGACGGTGGCGAGCCCGGCCGCGGCGGCGAGCACCCGCCGGGACGCGCGGTTCTTCTGAGGTGTCGCTGACATCGGTCCCCTTGTGAGTTCAGCGGAGGTTCGAAAGTGGTGACGAGTCTGGAGACTTCGTGCGCAGCCTAGGGTCAACGCGCGTAGCGCGACAGGTGTCGGCGGTTACGAACTGGTTGCCATGCGGTGGGAATGACTTCAAACCGTCACATGTCATGCGTATGGCTCGCATATGGGGGCGGAGAAACCCCGGCACTCCTGTGCGACGCAAGGCTGTACGCCATGGACACAGGGCGGACGGTCGGGGGTCGAGGAACATCGGAACGAAAACCGGTGCTAAGCCCGTCCGGCCTCTGCGAGGGCTTTGACCTGGACTTCTGTGGTGGCTGAACCTTCGGCAGTCGTGTTGATCGACTGTTCTGGAGGTCCGGGGTGCCGGTTGAGTTTTTGACGGATGAGCAGGCGTCCCGGTACGGGGCGTTCTACGGCGCCCCGGCGCGGGCGGGGATGGCCCCCAGGCCGACGAGGCGCTGCGCCGGATGCGCGACTGCTCCCCGCGCCCGCGGGGATGGCCCCCCGTTCCCGGCAGCGGGTGCCGGACGTGGTCCGGCACCCGCTGCGCAGCCTGGTGGCGGTCTTCCGCCGCCCGTTGTTCGTCTTCGACGCCTGCCGGGTCGTCACCACGGCCCACCCCTGGGGCGGCGGCGAAGGCCCGGTGCCTGGGCGGCCGGCCGACGCGGGCTACCGGCACGAGGTGTACCGGGACGACCGGAGCGCCCGCCCTGACCTACGGGTCTGGGAGCTCCGGTCGTCCCGGAGCCCGTGGTGGCGGCACGGCCCCGAAGCGTCCGGCCGCCGCGCGGGGGAGTGCCTGCTCGCCGGTCCGCTTCCGTGCGGTCCGACCGGCAGCCGACCGCTTACCTTCAGGGAGCAGGGAGGGTGCGTGGGTCAGCTGCGGGAAAGCCCCCTCCTCGGAAGGCGGCGGTACAGGAGGATCGCGCCTCGGGCCGCCAGGTAGCCGAAGGCGGACAGGACGAGGAGCTGGGGCAGCAGGGCGGTGGCGGCGGACGCCTGGCCGCCGAAGAGCAGGGGGTGAGCAGCGGTGGGGCCGCGAGGACGGTGGCGGCCATCACCGCGTCCCTGGGCCCGTGGGTGCTGCGGGCCAGCGCGGCTCCGGTGGCGAGCGGGGCCCAGAGGCCGAGCCCGGAGGTCGTGAGGACCTCGATCCATTCCTCCCCGCCGCCGGCGGCACCGACGGCCGAGGCCGTGACGACGCCGGCGAGCCACAGCCCGGTGCCGGGGCGGCGCTCCCGGTCGGGCGGGGCGAGCAGGAGGATCAGGGTGTTGAGCGTGATCAGCCCCAACCCGCGCGGGCCGAGGCCGAGTTCGGCTGCTGCGGCTCGGTCCGGGCCGAGCGGCCCGGTGTAGGACAGCAGGCAGAACAGTGCCGCCGAAGCGGCGGCCAGCAGGGCCAGGACCCGTGCGGCGGACCAGCGGTCGGCCACCACCGCGCAGGCCGTGAGCGCGGCCGGGACGAGGAACGAGACCGCCGCCAGGAGCGGGCCTCCGTCGGGGAAGCCGCTGGTGGAGGAGCCGTGGGTCTCGGGGCTGACGGCGGTTCGCACGTCGCGCACGACCGAGGCTGCCGCGCAGGTTCCGGCGAGCAGGGCGGCGATCGGCGCCGCGGTGGCGAACGCCCGGCCCGTCGGGCGGTGGGAGACCAGGCCGAGCCGGACCCGGACTCCGTGCCCGGCGACGTCGGCCACCTCGCGCAGCCCTCCGGCCGGACCGGAGAGCGATCCGGCGGCGCGGCGAAGTCGGTCACCTCCGCGAGCGCGCCGGTGCCGTACGAGGACGGGTAGAGCGCGAGGGCCCGCCGGAGAAGCCAGGCGTTCAGGGGGTGCTTCGAGGTCATGTCGAGCCTCCTGCGGAACGGGTCCGGGGTGCCGCCAGGCGGCGGTCCGCCTCGCGCAGGGCGGAGCGCAGGCGGTCGGCCTCGGTCCTGAGCGACTGTTCTCCGTCCGGGGTGAGGGTGAACACGCGTCGGGGGCGTCCGTCCACCGTCTCCTCGCGCTCGACGCGGATCAGCCCCTCAGCCAGCAGGCGGTCAAGGGCGCCGTAGAGGCTGCCTGCGCCCAGTCGCACCCGACCGTCGGAGATCGCGGCGACCTCGTCCCCGAGCGCGTAGCCGTGGCGCGGCCGGTCGGCGAGTGCGGTGAGGAGGAGGAAGGTCGGCTCCTGCATGGAGCGTTTGTTCTTCACCCGGCACACCGTAGTACGGTCACCGTAGTATCTGGCAAGAGGCGCCCCCGTTCTTCTCGGCCGACTGCGGGCCGCCCGCCCGGCGGCCCTCCGCTTCGCCGGGCCCCGCCCGCACCCCGGGCGGCAGCGGCGCGAGATCCTGGGACACCCTTCCGTCCCGGCTGTGATTCACGTCACTGCCGGCGGCTCGGTGCAGCACCCGGCCCCGTTCCGCCGTCATGGGGGCAGTGATCGGGACGGGACGAGGAGAGGAGGTCGGCGGGTGAGGTTTCGCAGGAGCGGTCCGGGCATCGGATTCACGGAGTTCGTCGCACAGCGGTCGGGAGCGTTGTTCCGCGCCGCGTATGCGCTGACCGGTGACGTGCACGTGGCCGAGGATCTGGTGCAGGAGGCGCTGGAGCGGGCGTGCCGACACTGGCGGAAGGTCGCGGTGGCGGACTCGCCGGAGGCGTACGTGCGCAAAGTGCTGGTCAACCTGGCCAACGACCGCTGGCGGCGGCTGTCGCGCCGGGGCGAGCGCCCCGGGCTGTCGGGGGTGCCCGAGACGGCCGACCCCCGGGACCGGTTCGGGCAGGTGGATCTGCGCGCGGAACTGATCGAGGCACTGCTCGGGCTGCCGATGGGCATGCGCAGCGTGGTGGTCCTGTACTACCTGCACGATCTGGACGCCCGGCAGATCGCCGACGTCCTGGACATCTCTTCGAGTGCGGTGAGGTCCCAGCTCGCCCGCGGCCTGGCCAAGCTGCGCGATTCCGTATCGGGCGCCCAGGCGCCGCACACGCCGTCGACCGCTTTCGGAGGTACGAAGTGAGGAACATGTCGTCCGGACCGGCCCCGTTCGAGCCGGGCTTCGAAGCCGAGCTGCGTGCCGCGGTGGCCTCCTTCGCCGACGGGCCGACGGCGCCGGTCGTCGACGCGGCCGCGATCGAGCGAGCCGTCAGCCGCAGCCGCACCCGCCGGGCGCTCCTCGGCACCGCTGCGGCGTGCTGCGTGCTGGCGTGCGCCACGGTGGGGTTCTTCGCGCTGAAGCCCGTGCCGCCCGCGCCCGGCGCCTCCCCGTCCCTGTCCTCACCGGCGAACGGGGCGTGCACCCCGCTCGCCACCGGCACCCCCAAGAGCGGAAGCGCCGATGCGACTCCGACACAGGAGCAGAAGCAGACCGCGGGAGCGGGCATCGCGCTGCCGGACCTGGCCGGCATGCCGGTCGAACAGGCCGGAAGCCTGTTGCGCGGACTCGGACTGAGCTGCACGATCATGCGGCACACGGACTGGAACGCTCCCGCCGGGCAGGTGATCAGCAGTCAGCCCCGGGGCGGCGCAGAACCGGTGGCACCGGGCTCGTCCGTCCTCCTGCTGGTCTCGACGGGCAAACCCGGCGGAACCTGAGCGACCGGGCCCTTCGGCCCGCGCACCGGCCGAGTGACCCCCCGGTCCTGCCGCGACGGCGGAACAAGGGGGTGGCCCGGCCACGTGGCCGGGCCACCCCTTGCGGGCATGCGGCTGTCAGGCGGGCTGCGCGGCGGACGCCGGGGCGGGGGCCTTGTCGGCCTTGCCGGTCTTGCCGGTCTCGCGGAGGATCAGCAGGCCGGTGATCGCGATCAGCGCCGAGGTCAGGCCGTGGATGCCGAACGCGGCGGCGACGGAGCCGTGATGGGCCAAGACGTTGATCATGTCGCCGAACGGGGCGACGGCCTCCATCAGAAGGACCCAGCCCAGGGCGCGGCGGTGGCCCGTCACCAGCAGGATGCCGATGACCAGGCCCATCGAGAATTCACGGATGCCCTTCATGACGAGGAAGCCGTCGCCGTCGCCCTCGGGCCAGTTCGGCAGGCCGACACCCGGAGTGGACGTCTCGGGGGTCAGGATGAAGGACAGCCCGAGGTAGAGGACGAACAGGGCGCCTGCGGAGGCCAGGACGGTGTTGACGTTCTTCAGCGACATGGTGCTTCTCCTTCGACGTACGGCCTGGGTGGGGCGGGGTGGGGTGGGGCGGGGTTCGGCGGCGGGCGCAGACCCGCAGGCCAGAAGCGCATCGCGGTGCTGCCTCGCACTCGAAGTCGTCGCCTCGGCCGCGGCCGCCGTGTCATACGTCGATCTGCTCGAAGATGTGCGGGTACGACACGATGTCGTCGGGGAACTCGGCCGCCATGCGCTGGAACTCCGGGCTGCCGAACGCCGTGGCGAGGGCCTCGGTCGATTCCCAGACCGCGACGTTCATCAGAAGCCGGCTGTCCGCCGTTCCCTTGTGCATCTGTAGGGAGATGAATCCCGGCTGAGCCTTCATGAACTCGGCCTGCCCGCGAAAGTGGGCCAGGAACGCTTCGGCCCTCTCCTTCGGGACGACGAAGGTGTTGGCCAGGACGATGGGCCCGGTCTTCTCCTTGAACTGCGCGAACATCGGCGTGCTCGGGTCGAGACTCTGCAGCGTGGCCATTCTCGGAACTTCCTCTCGCTGTCGGTGAATGGGTGCCGGTGAAAGGGCGCCGGTGAATAGGTGCCGTCGAGGTCGGCCGGGTCAGCTGAGGGCGGTGACCAGCAGGGCGAAGGCGGCGATGATGACGGCGACGCGGACGTAGTGGAAGCGGTCCCAGCGGCTCAGCTGCTCCTTCCAGTCCTCGGGCCGGTTCTCGGGAGTCCACGCCCTGTTCCGGTTGTTGATCGGGACGAGCAGCAGGATCGACATGACCACGCTGAGCATCAGCAGCGCTCCGGCGGTGACGACGAGGCCGGTCCCGTGGTGGTGCCACCCGGCGACGGCCCGGATGCCGACGAGGACGAGCGAGCCGATGTACCAGACCGGCATCACGGCGCCGAGCATCCGGCCCCCGTGGGCGTGGCCGAGTTGGCCGCTGTCCTCCGGGAGGGCGTTGAGGATCGGGTTGATGACGAAGGCGACGGAGAACTCCACCCCCACCATCACGCCGACGACCACGGTGGTGACGACCTCAAGTGCATTGAGCATGACGACCTCTCCGAAATCTAGCGTCGCTAGCTGACGAGGCAACGCTAGTGCTACTGCCGCTCTCATGTCTAGCACTGCTAGGATCGAATCATGTCGGTACAGGAACGCAAGGAGCGTGAACGGGCGGGCCGCGAGCGTCTCATCGTGGCGACGGCCCGCGAACTCGCCGAGCAACAGGGCTGGGACGCGGTCACCACCCGTCGGCTCGCCGAGCGCATCGAATACAGCCAGCCCGTCCTCTACAGCCACTTCCGCGGCAAACGCGAGATCATCGGCGCCGTCGCCCTCCAGGGCGCCACCGAGATGGCCGCGGCGATGCGGGCCGCGACCTCCGCCGCGGACGGCCCGCGCGCCCGGGTGTATGCCCTCGCCCGCGCCTACCTCGACTTCGCCACACGCAACCCGGCGGTCTACGACGCCCTGTTCCAGCTCGACGGCGGTCTGGCGTACGCGCAGGAGGACACCCCGGAACCCCTCAAGGACGCCTTCGCCGCGCTGCTCGACTGCCTCGGCGAAGTCGCCGGGGACGGCGTCGACCCGGGACTGTTCACCGAGGTGTTCTGGGCGGCCCTGCACGGGGTGGCGACCCTGACCCGGTCGGGGCGGCTGCCACCGGAGGAGACCGAGTCGAGGGTGGAGCTACTGGTGGGCCGGCTCGCCGTGGTCTGACACACCACGGCGCGGCCTGACACACCGCGCCGCAGACCGCGGACCGCCGGCCGAGTCCCGAACACACCGCGGACCGCGGACCGCGGTCCGCGCGCCGCGCGCCGCGACCCTCCGACCGCCGACCGAGTCCCGAAGCGCCCGCGCACCGCCCCGGTACCCACCCCGCCCCCGTAGGCTCGTAGGCATGACGACTGACGCACCCCTCCCCGCTCCCGGACGTGAGATCCGGACGCTCGACGAGCTCTCCCCCGAGCAGGCGGACGCCGTGTCCGATCTGCTCGCCGAGGCGGCCCGGTCCGACGGCAGGCAGGCCGTCTCGGAGCAGGGGCGGTTGCAGTTGCGGGGCGGGCGGCGGGCGGGGGTCCGACACCTGCTGCTGACCAGTGGGACGGTCCTGGTCGGGTACGCGCAGCTGGAGGACACCGACCCCGTCGAGGCTCCGGCCGCCGAGCTGGTCGTGCATCCGGCGTACCGGGGGCAGGGTCACGGGCGGGCGCTGGGAGCGGCGCTGCTCGCCGTGACCGGGAAGCGGCTGCGGGTGTGGGCGCACGGCGGGAAGTCCGCGGCGCGGCATCTCGCGCAGGTCCTCGGCCTCTCGCTCTTCCGCGAACTGCGCCAGCTGCGCCGCCCGTTGGCCCCGCTGGACATCGCGGAGCCGGTGCTGCCGCCCGGCGTCACCATCCGCACCTTCGTGCCCGGCGAGGACGACGCCGCCTGGCTCGCGGTGAACCGTGCCGCCTTCGCCCACCACCCGGAGCAGGGCTCGCTGACCCAGCGCGACCTGGACGACCGCAAGGCGGAGACGTGGTTCGACCCGAAGGGGTTCTTCCTGGCCGAGCGCGACGGCGAGCTGATCGGCTTCCACTGGACGAAGGTGCACGCCGAGGAGCAGCTCGGTGAGGTGTACGTCGTCGGCATCCGGCCCGACGCGCAGGGTGGCGGGCTCGGCAAGGCGCTCACCGCGATCGGGCTGCGCCATCTGGCCGCCGAGGCGCTGCCGACCGCGATGCTCTACGTGGACGCGGACAACAAGGCGGCCCTGGCCGTCTACGAGCGGATGGGCTTCGCGACGCACGAGGTGGACCTGATGTACCGCACGGAGTCCTGAGGCAAGGGTCCACGGGCCCAACTCCCCCGGGGGCGGCGTCGCTTGACGCCGCCCCTTTCCTGCGCCACCCTTTCACTACTCAATTAGTGAAAGGGGTGAACATGGCAGAGTCCGCAGCGGTCGAGTACCGCATCGACCGGCGCAGCGGCGTCGCCACGTACCTCCAGATCGTCCAGCAGACCAAGCAGGCCCTCCGCCTCGGTCTGCTGGAGCCCGGCGACCGGCTGCCCACCGCGCGCGAGGTCGTCGAAGCGACCGCCATCAACCCGAACACCGTGCTCAAGGCCTACCGGGAGCTGGAGCGCGAGGGTCTCGTCGAGGCCCGGCGCGGGCTCGGCACCTTCGTCACCCGGACCCTCGGCGGCGCGGCGGCCGCCGACGACGCACCGCTGCGTGCCGAACTCGCCGACTGGGCCCGCCGGGCCCGCGCGGCCGGGCTGGAGAAGGACGACGTGAGCGCGCTCTTCACCGCCGTACTGGACAGGACTTTCGAGGGGGATCAGGCCGGATGACAGGCGCTGCGATCGAGGCCGCCGGCCTCGGCATGAAGTACCGGGGCAGAGGCAGGGGCTGGGCGCTGCGCGACTGCTCCTTCCGGCTGCCCGCCGGGCGGGTGTGCGCCCTCGTGGGGCCCAACGGCGCGGGCAAGTCCACCCTGCTCGCCCTCGCGGCGGGCTTCCTGCGGCCGTCGGAAGGGACGGTGCGGGTGCTGGGCTCGGTCCCGGGCCGGGCCCGTGCCCGGATGGCCTTCGTGGCCCAGGACAAGCCGCTGTACCCGCAGTTGACGGTGGACGCGACGCTCTGGGCGGGCGCCGAGCTGAACCCCGCGACCTGGGACCAGGACACCGCCGAGCGGATCGCCGGGGAGCTTCCGCGCGACGCCAGGGTCCGTGACCTCTCCGGCGGCCAGCGCACCCGGCTCGCCCTGGCCCTCGCGCTGGGCAAGCGGCCCGAACTGCTGCTGCTGGACGAGCCGATGGCCGATCTCGACCCGCTCTCGCGCCACCGGCTGATGGGCGCGCTGATGGCGGAGGCCGCCGAGCACTCCACCACGATCGTGATGTCCTCGCACATCCTCACCGAACTGGAGGGCGCCTGCGACTACCTCCTGCTCGTCGACGGCGGCCGGGTCCGCCTCGGCGGCGAGACGGAGGACCTGCTCGCCGCGCACACACTGCTCACCGGTCCGGTACGGGACACCGCACCGCACACCGTCGTCGAGTCCCGCACCGCGGGACGTCTGCAGACCGCACTCGTACGGAGGCAAGGCGCCGTGAACACAGACGTCTGGGAGGCCGCCGAGCCTTCGCTGGAGGAACTGCTCCTGGCGCATCTGCGGTCGCCGGAGGCCCCGGCGCTGCTGACGCCCAGCGCGTCGGCCGGTCAGGAGGTGGCCACCGCATGAGCGCGATCAGTGCCCCTCCCTCGTCGCCCGCCCCTCGTGCGGCCGCCGCGTCGCGCAACCGCCTGCGCGGCCCGGAGCGGGTCGTCGTGGCCCAGCACCGATGGGCCCTGTGGATCATGGGAGTGCTTCCCGTCCTGGTCACCGTCTCGCTCGTCGGCGCCTGGCTGTGGACCGAGCATGTCCTGGATGCCTTCGCCGCCACGGGCTGCTCGGTCACGCACCCGACGCCGGGCTGCGACGACACGGTCAACGCGTACCTCGACCGCCAGATGTGGTTGCGGGAGGTACTCGACCGGGCCGGCCTGCTGATGATGGTCCTCCCCGCGCTCATCGGGATCTTCGTGGCGGGGCCGGTCATCGCCCGTGAGCTGGAGAGCGGCACGTACAGGCTGGCGTGGACACAGTCCGTGACGCCCGCCCGCTGGCTCGCCGCCAAACTCGCCGTGCCCGCCGTCGTGACGCTGGCCTCCGTCTCCGTGCTGTCGGCCGCCTGCACCTGGGCCCAGGGCCGGGCCGACCGGGCGTACCAGGGGCAGGAGTGGCACGAGCGCACCGCGTACGGCTCGATGGGCACCATCCCCGTCGGTTACGCCCTGTGCATGCTGGCCCTCGGCGCGCTCGCCGGGCTGGTGCTGCGGCGGACCCTCACCGCGATGGTCGTGACGGTGATCGGGTACGGCGCCCTGGTGGCGGCGTTCAACTCCGTGCGCAACAGCCTGTGGCCGACCCTGACGGACACGTTCGAGCAGGGCGGCGACTACCGGTTCCCCGACGGGGCGGTCAGCGTCGCGACGGGCTGGCTGACCGATTCCGGCCGGCGGCTGCCCCACAGCGCGTGCCTGGAGTGGGGCCCCGGCTTCGAGCAGTGTCTGGCCGAGAAGAACATCGAGTTCCGCTATTTCGACTACCACCCCGCCTCGCACTTCTGGCCCCTCCAGCTCGTCGAGACCGGCCTCCTGCTCGTCCTCGCCGCGCTCGCCGTGGCCCTCGCCTTCCGGGTGCTGCGCCGCCGGCACGGCTGAGAGGCTGTCGGGTCACCGGGCCGTGTCCGGGCGCCCCCCGGGCACCCGGGCACGGCCACACCGCTTCCTGCACGTCATGTCGCCGTTACCAGCCATTCAGAAGCGCTTGCCACCCTTTCAGGATGCAGCCAGCCGTGCCGACCCCCCGCAACGGGAGAAATCCCGGCGGAGACCGCACGAACGACGTGAACCGCGCGTTCCCCGCGATCTCCGCACCCTCCGGCGCGCCCCTTGGGCCATCCGCGCGGAAGAATAGGGCCATGAGCCAGCAGCCCAGCTCCGAGGTACCGGTCCAGTCCACCGTGCAGCCGTCGGTCGGCTCACTCGCCGCGCACCGGCCGCACGCCGTCGCCACCGCCGCTTCCAACGGTGGCGCGCTGTCCACCGCCGCCGACCTGGATCCCGACATCGACGCCGACGTCGACGCGTACGAACCCGATGTCGACGGCGACGAGCTGCCACAGGGCCGCTTCCTGGACCGCGAGCGCAGTTGGCTCGCATTCAACGAACGTGTGCTCGAACTGGCCGAGGACCCGGCGACCCCCCTCCTCGAACGGGCTAATTTCCTCGCCATCTTCGCCTCGAACCTGGACGAGTTCTTCATGGTCCGGGTGGCCGGTCTGAAGCGCCGCATCGCCACCGGCGTCGCCACCCGCTCCGCCTCCGGACTCCAGCCCCGCGAGGTCCTGGACCTGATCTGGACCCGCTCGCGCGAACTCATGGCCCGGCACGCCGCCTGCTTCCAGCAGGACATCGCCCCCGCCCTGTCCGACGAGGGCATCCAGCTGATCCGCTGGCCGGAGCTGACCGAGAAGGAGCAGGCCCGCCTGTTCACCTTCTTCCGGCAGCGCGTCTTCCCCGTGCTGACACCGCTCGCCGTCGACCCGGCGCACCCCTTCCCGTACATCTCGGGGCTCTCGCTCAACCTCGCCGTCGTCGTGCGCAACCCGGTCAGCGGCCACCGTCACTTCGCCCGGGTCAAGGTGCCGCC
This sequence comes from Streptomyces sp. NPDC127117, assembly GCF_042677325.1. Lineage (NCBI taxonomy): Bacteria > Bacillati > Actinomycetota > Actinomycetes > Kitasatosporales > Streptomycetaceae > Streptomyces > Streptomyces sp. NPDC127117. Next base: position 56,318 of record NZ_JBHXTM010000019.1, on the reverse strand, counting down.
GCTGCTGACCCGCTTCCTGGAGGCGTCGCCGCAGCGGTACGTGCCCATAGAGGACGTCATCGCGGCCCACCTCGAAGAGCTCTTCCCGGGCATGGAGGTCCTCGCCCACCACATGTTCCGGGTCACCAGGAACGAGGACCTGGAGGTCGAGGAGGACGACGCCGAGAACCTCCTCAAGGCCCTGGAGAAGGAGCTCATGCGGCGCCGCTTCGGCCCGCCGGTCCGGCTGGAGGTCGAGGAGTCCATCGACCCGTACGTGCTCGACCTGCTGGTCCGCGAGCTGAAGGTGTCCGACGCCGAGGTCTACCCGCTGCCCGGACCGCTCGACCTCACCGGGCTCTTCGGCATAGCCTCGCTGGACCGGCCCGAGCTGAAGTTCCCCAAGTTCATCGCCGGTACCCACCGCGACCTGGCCGAGGTCGAATCCGCCTCCGCGCCCGACATCTTCGCCGCGCTGCGCGAACGCGACGTGCTCCTGCACCACCCGTACGACTCCTTCTCCACCTCCGTACAGGCGTTCCTGGAGCAGGCCGCGGGCGACCCCGACGTCCTCGCCATCAAGCAGACCCTGTACCGGACCTCGGGCGACTCGCCGATAGTCGACGCGCTGATCGACGCCGCCGAGTCCGGCAAGCAGGTCCTGGTCCTCGTGGAGATCAAGGCCCGCTTCGACGAGCAGGCCAACATCAAGTGGGCGCGGAAGCTGGAGGAGTCCGGCTGCCACGTGGTCTACGGCCTCGTCGGCCTCAAGACCCACTGCAAGCTCTCGCTCGTCGTCCGGCAGGAGGGCGACACCCTGCGCCGCTACTCCCACGTGGGCACCGGCAACTACCACCCCAAGACCGCCAGGCTCTACGAGGACATCGGCCTGCTGACCGCGGACCCACAGGTCGGCGCGGACCTCTCCGACCTCTTCAACCGGCTCTCCGGCTACTCCCGCCGGGAGACCTACCGCCGGCTCCTGGTCGCCCCGAAATCCCTGCGGGACGGGCTGATCGCCCGGATCAACAAGGAGATCACCCACCAGCGGGCCGGGCGGACCGCCTATGTCCGCATCAAGGTCAACTCGATGGTCGACGAGGCGATCATCGACGCCTGCTACCGGGCCGCGATGGCCGGCGTGCCGGTGGACATCTGGGTACGCGGAATCTGCGCGATCCGCCCCGGTGTCGCCGGCCTCTCCGAGAACATCCGGGTCCGCTCGATACTGGGCCGCTTCCTCGAACACTCCCGGCTCTTCGCCTTCGGCAACGGCGGCGAACCCGAAGTGTGGTTCGGTAGCGCCGACATGATGCACCGCAATCTCGACCGCCGGATCGAAGCACTGGTCCGGGTCACCGACCCCGCCCACCGCGCCGCGCTCAGCCGTCTCCTGGAGACCGGCATGGCCGACACCACCTCCTCCTGGCACCTCGGTCCCGACGGGAACTGGACCCGGCACGCCACGGACGCGGACGGCCAGCCGCTGCGGCACGTACAGGAAATGCTCATTGACGCCCGGAGGCGCCGGCGTGCGACGCCATGACCACCAGACGACGCAGGCGGACCTTACGGCAGGCGCCGTACTCGCGCCCTACCTTCAGGACCAGGCCGCCGAATTCCTCCGCAGCCTGCGCCTGCACCGCGAGAACAGCGCCCCCACGGACGCCGGAAGCCACGGAGCCGAGGAGGCCGCCGGTGCGCTGCGCCGCTCCTCGCGCCGGATCGGCGGCACACTGCACACCTTCCGGGCGGCGCTGGACGCCACCTGGGCCGAGCAGCTCCGTACCGAACTGGCCTGGCTCTCCGGCACCCTGGCCAGAGAACACGCCTACGCGACCCGGCTGAACCGGCTCCTGGAAGCGCTGCACGCCCTGTCAGGCACCTCGCTGCCCACCGCCCGCAACGGGTCCGGCTCCGACGGCGCCACCGACAAGGAGCGCGCCGCCCTCGGCGTCGGCGCCGCCCGCGCCGGAGCGCTGCTCGACCGGCAGCTCACCCTCGCCCGCACCCGCGCCCACTCCGCGGCGCTCCAGGCGCTCGGCTCCTCCCGCTTCCACGCGGTGGCCGACGCCGTCGCGCTGCTCGCCTCGGAGGTCCCGCTCGCCCCGGCGGCCGCGGCCCCGGCCGAGGAGATGCTGCACGGGCCCGCCGACCGGGCCGAGCAGCAGCTGCTCGGCGCGGTGGCGGCGCTCCCGTCCGGCCAGGCGGCCGAGCCGTACAACGAGGCGCAGGACGCGCCCTGGCACCGCACCCGGCTGCTGCTCCGGCTGCACCGGTACGCCCACGAGGTGGTCCGGGGCATCCCGGACCCGGTCCTGGCCGCGCCGGGTCGCGCCCTCGATCTGCACCGGGACGCCTCGGAGGCGGCCGCGGCGGCGGCATCGGCGGCCCGTACGCCCCGCATCGCGCCGGCGACCGCGTACGCCCTGGGAGTGCTCCACGCCGACCAGCGCCACGAGGTGGAGGCGGCCCGCGGCGTGTTCCGGACGAGCTGGCCGTACGCCGCGGCCGTGATCGCGCCATGAGCGGGGCGGTGGGCGCCCGCGGCACCGAGCGCACCGTGGACCGGCCGGTGCTCGCCGCGGGGTGCGTGCTGTGGCGCCGGTCGGAGCACTCCGGCAAGCTGGAGATCTGTCTGGTCCACCGGCCGCGTTACGACGACTGGTCGCACCCCAAGGGCAAGTTGAAGCGCGGCGAACGGGCGCTGGACGCCGCCCTGCGCGAGGTCCTGGAGGAGACCGGTCACCACTGCGTCCCCGGCGCCCCCCTCCCCACCGTCCGCTACCTCGCGAACGGCCGCCCCAAGGAGGTCGCCTACTGGGCGGCCGAGGCGGCCGGCGGCTCCTTCGTGCCCTGCTCCGAGGTCGACCGGGTCAGCTGGCTCGCCCCGGAGGCGGCCCGTGCCCGGCTCAGCCAGGACCGCGACCGGGAGCTGCTCGACGCCCTGCTCGCGCTGCTGCCGGACCTCTGACCATGCCGAAGCCCGCCCTTCGCCGACTCCGGCCGCACCGGAGCCCCGACTCCGCCGAGCCTCCGGCCGCGCCGGAGAGACCCGGCCTTCCCGGACCGCCGACTCCGTAGAAGCTCTGACCAAGGGCGAGAACCGCACCGTCCTGCACGGTTCACCTTCCGTTCACTCTCCCCCGTAGGCCGCTTCACCTGTTCTGCCTAACTTCGGCAGTGCACGGTGCGCGGCGAAACGCCGGAGCACCCACAACAACGCACGCCGTCGTAGAACGAACAGACCTCGGCGGCTCCTGGAAGGAACACCCGAAAGTGAAGCTTCAGCGCAAGAACCGGCTTCGTGCCACCGCGCTCGGTGCCCTCGCCGTCTCCAGCGCCCTGGTCCTCACGGCGTGCGGTTCGGACGACAACAGCAGCGGCACGACCGGCGGGAACGGCGGGAAGACCAACGCCGCGTCGAACATCAAGTGCGACGACGCCAAGGGCCAGCTGCCCGCCTCCGGCTCCAGCGCGCAGAAGAACGCCATGGACCTCTGGGCCAAGAACTACATGGCCGGCTGCTCCGGCGTCGAGATCAACTACAAGTCCTCCTCCTCCGGCGAGGGCATCGTCGCCTTCAACCAGGGCACCGTCGGCTTCGCCGGTTCCGACTCGGCGCTGAAGCCCGAAGAGGTCGCCGACTCGAAGAAGATCTGCAAGGGCGGCCAGGGCATCAACCTCCCGATGGTCGGCGGCCCGATCGCCATCGGCTTCCACCTGGAGGGTGTCGACAGCCTCACGCTGGACGCCCCCACCCTCGCCAAGATCTTCGACGGCAAGATCAAGAAGTGGAACGACGGCGCGATCGCCAAGCTCAACACCGGCGCGAAGCTCCCGGACAAGCCGATCCAGGCCTTCCACCGCTCCGAGGACTCCGGCACCACGCAGAACCTCGGCAAGTACCTCGGCGCTGCCGCCCCGAGCGACTGGAAGTACGAGGCCGAGAAGAAGTGGCCGGCCCCCGGTGGCCAGGCCGCGTCCGGCTCCTCCGGTGTCGCCGCCCAGGTGAAGCAGGTCGACGGCTCGATCGGCTACTTCGAGCTCAGCTACGCCACCTCGCAGTCGATCTCCACCGTGGACATCAACACCGGCGGTTCCGCCCCGGTCAAGGCCACCTCGGAGAACGCCTCCAAGGCCATCGCCGCCGCCAAGATCAAGGGCACCGGCAAGGACCTGGCGCTGGACCTCGACTACACCACCAAGGCCGAGGGTGCCTACCCGATCGTCCTGGTGACGTACGAGATCGTCTGCGACAAGGGCAACAAGGCCGAGACCCTCTCCACGGTCAAGTCCTTCCTGAACTACACCGCCGGTGACGAGGGCCAGAAGCTCCTCACCGAGGCCGGCTACGCGCCGATCCCGGCCGAGATCAACGCCAAGGTCCGCGAGACCATCGCCTCCCTCTCGTAACCGGGACGGGCGAGCAACACCCGCAGCACCTTCAGCGACACCAGTAACACCAGCAGGACCAGCAACATCCGGCAGACCGGTCCGGTGCACCCCTCCGGACCGGTCAGCCACCATCCATCCGGTGCACCGCCGCCAGGGGAGCCAGACCGCTCCCCCACACAGACCGGAAAGACCATGGCTTCCACCACACCGATAGATTCGCCGCCGGCACCGCCGGTGGCGCGCAAGCGCGCCGGGACGAAGACCGGCCGCGTGGGCGACAAGATCTTCCTGGGCCTCTCCAGGGGCTCGGGCATTCTGCTGCTCGTGATCATGGCGTCGATCGCCGTGTTCCTGACCTACCGCGCCTCGCTCGCCATCTCCAAGGACGAGGGCAACTTCTTCACCACCCTCGACTGGAACCCGGCCGGCACCCCGCCGGAGTTCGGCATCGCGGTCCTCCTCTTCGGCACGGTCGTCAGCTCGATCATCGCGATGGCCATCGCCGTCCCGGTCGCTGTCGGCATCGCCCTGTTCATCTCGCACTACGCGCCGCGCAAGCTGGCCGCGCCCCTCGCGTACGTCGTCGACCTGCTCGCCGCGGTACCGAGCATCGTGTACGGCATCTGGGGCGCCCTCGTCCTGGTCCCGTACCTGGAGGGCCTGAACCTCTGGCTCGACCAGTTCTTCGGCTGGACGTACATCTTCGAGAAGACCGAGGTCGGCGTCGCCCGCTCGCTCTTCACCGTCGGCATCCTGCTCGCGATCATGATCCTGCCGATCGTGACCAGCGTCAGCCGCGAGGTCTTCCTCCAGGTCCCGAAGATGAACGAGGAGGCCGCCCTCGCCCTGGGCGCCACCCGCTGGGAAGTCATCCGCCTCTCGGTGCTCCCCTTCGGCCGCTCCGGCGTGATCTCCGCCTCGATGCTGGGCCTGGGCCGTGCGCTCGGCGAGACGATGGCCGTCGCAACGGTCCTGTCGCCGAGCTTCATCATCTCCGGGCACCTGCTCAACCCCGGCGGCGGCACCTTCGCCCAGAACATCGCCGCGAAGTTCGACGAGGCCGACGAGTTCGGGCGTGACGCCCTGATCGCCTCGGGCCTGGTGCTCTTCGTCCTCACCCTGCTGGTCAACGGCGCGGCCCGGATGATCATCGCCCGCCGCAAGGAATACTCGGGGGCCAACGCATGAGCCAGGCAGCCAACACCGGCATACAGGAACGCCCCGCCCCGACGGAGCCCGCCCGTCCGACCAGCCTGAGCAGCCGGGCACTGCCCCGCTGGGCCCCGTTCGCCTTCGCCGCGCTCGCGCTGGCGCTGGGCGTGGGCACCGGCGCCGCGGCCGGCTGGCAGAGCCGCACCCAGTGGGGCCTGTTCTCCGCCCTGCTCTTCGTCGTCATCTCGTACGTCACGACCTCGGTCGTCGAGAACCGGCGCCAGGCCAAGGACCGGCTCGCCACCAGCATCGTCTGGGTGTGCTTCCTGCTGGCCGTCGTGCCGCTCGCCTCGCTGCTGTGGACGACGATCAGCCGGGGCGCGGAGCGCCTGGACGGGTACTTCCTGACCCACTCGATGGCCGGCGTGCTCGGCTCCGAGCCGACCGGCGGTGTCTACCACGCGCTGATCGGGACGCTGGAGCAGGTCGGCATAGCCACCCTGATCTCCGCCCCGATAGGCATGCTGACCGCCGTCTACCTGGTGGAGTACGGCAAGGGCGCCCTGGCCAGGGCCGTGACCTTCTTCGTCGATGTCATGACGGGCATCCCGTCCATCGTCGCCGGTCTCTTCATCCTCTCGATCATGCTGATGACGAAGACCCAGCCGTCCGGCCTGATGGGTGCGCTGGCGCTCACGATCCTGATGATCCCGGTCGTGGTCCGCTCCACCGAGGAGATGCTCAAGCTCGTCCCGAACGAGCTCCGCGAGGCATCGCTCGCCCTCGGCGTCCCGAAGTGGCGCACCATCCTGAAGGTGGTCCTGCCGACCGCGATCGGCGGCATCACCACCGGTGTGATGCTCGCGATCGCCCGCATCGCCGGTGAGACCGCGCCGATCATGCTGCTGGTCTTCGGCAGCCAGCTGATCAACCCCAACCCGTTCCAGGGCGCACAGTCCTCGCTCCCCTTCTACATCTGGGAGCAGTACAGGGTCGGCACCGACCAGTCGTACGACCGTGCCTGGGCCGCCGCGCTGGTCCTGATCGCCTTCGTCATGATCCTCAATCTGGTGGCCCGCGGCATCGCCCGCTGGAAGGCCCCGAAGACCGGCCGCTGACGCGGCACGAAAGAAGCAGTGATTCAGATGGCCAAGCGCATCGACGTCAGCGGCCTGTCCGCCTACTACGGCTCCCACCTCGCCATCGAGGACATCTCGATGACCGTGGAGCCCCGCTCCGTGACCGCCTTCATCGGCCCGTCCGGCTGCGGAAAGTCCACCTTCCTGCGCACCCTGAACCGCATGCACGAGGTCACCCCCGGTGGCCGCGTCGAGGGCAAGGTGCTGCTGGACGACGAGAACCTGTACGGGGCGAACGTCGACCCGGTCACCGTGCGCCGCACGGTCGGCATGGTCTTCCAGCGTCCGAACCCGTTCCCGACCATGTCGATCTTCGACAACGTCGCGGCCGGCCTCAAGCTGAACGGCTCGTACAAGAAGAGCCAGCTGCCCGACATCGTCGAGAAGTCCCTGCGCGGCGCCAACCTCTGGAACGAGGTCAAGGACCGGCTGAACAAGCCCGGCTCCGGTCTCTCCGGCGGTCAGCAGCAGCGTCTGTGCATCGCCCGCGCGATCGCGGTCGAGCCGGACGTGCTGCTGATGGACGAGCCCTGCTCCGCGCTGGACCCGATCTCCACCCTCGCCATCGAGGACCTGATCGGCGAGCTGAAGGAGCGCTTCACGATCGTCATCGTGACGCACAACATGCAGCAGGCGGCCCGCGTCTCGGACCGCACGGCGTTCTTCAACCTCGCGGCGGTCGGCAAGCCCGGCAAGCTCGTGGAGATCGACGAGACGGAGCGCATCTTCTCCAACCCGTCCGTCCAGGCCACCGAGGACTACATCTCCGGACGCTTCGGATAGTCACCCGGCAACGGGGCCCGACCTGGGCCGGGGCGTGGGCGGTTACGCCCGGTGGTGGATCTCCACCGGCGAACCGTCTCCCCCTCCGGCGAACCGGCCTCGTCCTCAGACAGCCTTGAGGTGCTGCATGGCGGTGCCACCGCAAGGCGAAGGGGCCGCCCCCACTCCCCGCAGAGGGAGTGGGGGCGGCCCCGTTTCCGTACCGTCGCGGCCCGGTGGCCGCGCGACCCGTCAGCCGAAGAGCAGCACCACGACGCCGTAGCTCGCGGCGGCGACCAGGGCCGCGGCCGGCATCGTGATGAACCAGCCCAGGATGATGTTCTTGGCGACACCCCAGCGGACGGCGTTCACCCGCTTCGTGGCGCCCACACCCATGATCGCGGAGGTGATCACATGCGTCGTGGAGATCGGCGCGTGGAACAGGAACGCCGAGCCGAACATGATCGACGCGCCCGTCGTCTCCGCCGCGAACCCCTGCGGCGGGTCCAGCTCGATGATCTTCCGGCCGAGCGTGCGCATGATGCGCCAGCCACCGGCGTACGTACCGAGCGAGAGCATCAGCGCGCAGACCAGCTTCACCCAGACCGGGATCGGGTCGCTCGGGCTCTCGACATCGGCGATGACCAGCGCCATCACCACGATGCCCATGGTCTTCTGCGCGTCCTGGAGGCCGTGGCCGAGCGCCATGCCCGCGGCCGAGACCGTCTGTGCGATCCGGAAGCCGCGCTTGGCCTTGTGCGGGTTGGACTTCCGGAACATCCACATGATCGCGACCATCACCAGATAGCCGACGACCAGACCGATGACCGGCGAGACGAACATCGGGATGACGACCTTGTCAAGCACCCCGTCCCAGTGCACCAGCGTCCCGCCGGCCAGCGCCGCGCCGACCATGCCGCCGAACAGGGCGTGCGAGGACGAGGACGGCAGGCCGAAGTACCAGGTGACGAGGTTCCAGATGATCGCGCCGACGAGCGCGGCGAAGAGGATTCCCATCCCCTTGGCGCCCTCGGGCGTCGCGATCAGGCCCTCGCTGACGGTCTTGGCGACACCGCTGCCGAGGAACGCACCGGCCAGGTTCATCACCGCGGCCATCGCGAGCGCCGCGCGCGGGGTGAGCGCACGGGTGGAGACGGACGTGGCGATGGCGTTCGCCGAGTCGTGGAAGCCGTTCGTATACGTGAAGCCGAGCGCGACACCGATGGTCACGATCAGCGCAAAGGTGTCCACGTGGTTCAGGACTCCTTGACCGCGATGGTCTCCACCGTGTTGGCGACGTGCTCGAACGCGTCGGCCGCCTCTTCCAGCACGTCCACGATCTGCTTGAGCTTCAGCACCTCTATGGCGTCGTACTTGCCGTTGAAGAGATGAGCGAGCAGTTTGCGGTGGATCTGGTCGGCCTGGTTCTCCAGACGGTTGACCTCGATCCAGTACTCGGTGAGATTGTCCATCGTCCGCAGACCGGGCATCGCCTCGGCGGTCAGCTCGGCCGCCCGGGCCAGCACCTCGATCTGCTGGGCAATACCGTTGGGGAGTTCCTCGACCTGATAGAGCACGACCAGGTCGACGGCCTCCTCCATGAAGTCCATGATGTCGTCGAGCGACGACGCGAGGTTGTAAATGTCCTCACGGTCGAACGGCGTAATGAAAGAGGAGTTCAGCTGGTGGAAGATCGCGTGGGTGGCATCGTCCCCCGCGTGCTCCGCTGCCCGCATGCGCTCCGCGATCTCGACTCGGGAGGCAGAGTCCGCCCCGAGCAGTTCCATCAGGAGTTTCGAGCCCGTGACGATGTTGTCCGCGGATGCGGAGAACATGTCGTAGAAGCTCGTCTCCCTGGGGGTCAGACGAAAGCGCACGTGGGGTCCTCGGGGTGCTTTGGATTCGGTCAGGCTGATGCTAGGCGCATCATCCGGCCACGGCTAACCGGCGTTCTTCAGTGTCGCGCATCAGGCACGGTGATCAGCACGGGCCCCCGGTCACGTTTCAGATGAATTCGTTAGGATATACCCACCAGGGGTATATAAACGGCAGGGTAAAGGGAAAACGGGAGGCAGTAATGACCACCACCGAGGCCGCCGGGACCACCACGGAGACGGAATCCCCCGTCACCGACCACGACCGGGGCATACACGGTTATCACCACCAGAAGGCCGAACACCTCAAGCGGCTGCGCCGGATCGAGGGCCAGATCCGCGGCCTCCAGCGCATGGTCGACGAGGACGTCTACTGCATCGACATACTGACCCAGGTATCCGCGTCCACGAAGGCCCTCCAGTCCTTCGCCCTCCAGCTGCTGGAGGAGCACCTGCGGCACTGCGTCGCGGACGCGGCGGTCAAGGGCGGCGAGGAGATCGACGCCAAGGTCGAGGAAGCCACGAAGGCGATCGCCAGGCTGCTGCGCACCTGATGGCGGGGGTCTCGGGCCGCGGGGCCACGCTCACCCCCGGTGGTCGCCCTGCCGGGGGACGGTGGTCCGCTCGGTGATCACGTGGACGTCGAGCACCTCGTCGATGCGGTCCGCGCTGAGCCGTTCCCCGATCGCGGCCGACGCGGCGATCATCAGCTCGCCGCAGAGTTCGATCTCGGCGAGGGCCACATGATCGGATACGGTCCGCACGCTGAGCGTCACCACGTCACTCGCCTCTCACTGCCGTCGCCAACTTTCCGGTGCCCCTCCCGGCAAGCTTAGGGAGCGGACCGCACGCCACGCATGGCACGGACGGACCATTTCGCCGGTACCGGCATGCCTACTCACCGCCCGCACCCGCCCCCGAGCCCACTCCCGTACCGCACCCCTGCGCCGCTCGGCTACCGCTGCCGGATCTGCCCGGTGTAGATGTCACGGCCGTCCGGCAGCCGTACGGAGACCGGCACCCCGAACCCGAACAGCAGTGTGGTCGACACCACTTCCGCCGCCGGTCCCTCGTTGGCGAAGCCGAACCGGTGGCGCACCTTGCGCAGCCGCCCCTGCTCGTCGAGGTACGCGTCGAACGACACCGTGTCCCTGCTGAACCCTTTCGCTGCCGCGGCCAGCGCCCCGCGCGACCCGGGCGCGGCCTCGCGCGCGGCCAGCCCGATGTCCGCCGTCCCCCGGTAGTGCCGCACGGCGACCCCGGCGAGATCGGTCACCCCCATGTACGTCACCTGCCGCGCCCCGCGCAGCAGTTCGGCGGCGGCCATCGGATCGGTCACCCCACCGGTGACGAGGTTGCCGTCCTCCAGGGTCGTCGTGTCCACCCTGACCCATTTGTCGGCTGGCACTCCGGCGCCGCGGTTCATCATGTACAGCGCGCCGGGGGCCAGCAGTTCGGTGATGGGGCGGTGCTCGTCCTCACCGGCGGCGTCCTTGGGCAGTACGACGGTGAGCCGGCCGGTCCGGGTGCGGAAGTCGTACGTGCCCCGGCCCCGGATGGTCACCCGCGTCCCGCCGGCCGCGGTCTCCATCGACGTACGCACCTCGGCGGTCCCGGCGACGGTGCCGGAATCCGGGGCGGTGCCCGGGTCCGGGGTGGTGCCGGCCACCGCCGCCGTCCCGGTCCCGCTCACCGTCCCCGCGAGCACCGAGGCCGCGCGGCGGACCGCGTCGAGGGAGTCGGTCCCGCCCCGCTCGTCGGCCACGGCCCGGTCACCGCCACCGCCCGCCGAGCACCCGGCGGTCGCCGCCATCAGGCCCACCACGGCAAGGGCGCAGACAGCGCGCGCCCCGCCTTTGGAACTGTGCTGCCGCACCACCATCGCCTGCCAACCCCCAACGCCGTAACGCCTGCCCGAGAGGCCCGTCCGTTCCGCATAACGACGGCCCGTGTCCCCCGTCACGCCGCCCCCACCGGGCACACCGACGGGTGGCCGCGGCCAGTACCGTGGACGGGTGTATGACCGACGCACCGACGAGGTCCCGCCGACCGCCCCCACCCCCGCGTCCGCCGGGCACCGGCCCACGACCGTGGAACGCGGCTCCTTCTGCACCGCGCGCTGCACCTGTGGCTGGTCCGGCCCGGCCCGCCGGTCCAGAGACCGGGCACGTACGGACGCCGCGGAACACCTCACGGCACCTTGACCTCCCCCCGCCCTTCCGCCGTCCCCGATCTCTCCAGCCGATCCCCCCACGCCCGGCCTCCCCCGCCCACCGCCGGCCGGCCCATGAGTGCCAAGACTCGGAGATCCGATGAACCTGCCGCCCCCGCCCGCCCGGCGCACCCTGCTCACCGCGGGCGCCGCGGTACTCACCGGCGTCACCGCCACTGCCTGCAGCGGCACTTCCGGCGGCGACTCCACCGGCCCGTCCGACGCCTCCGGCACCTCGGGCGGCACGGACGCCTCCCCCGCCCCATCGGCTCCGTCGAGGACCGCCCCCACCGGGCCGGCGGACTTCTCCGCCCTGGCCGAGAGCCTCGACGGCAGCCTCGTACGGCCCCAGGACGCCTCCTATCCGACCGCCCGTCAGCTCTACAACACCCGCTTCGACGGCCTGAAGCCGGCGGCCGTCGCCTATGTGCGGCACGAGGCGGACATCCGCGAGTGCCTGGCCTTCGCCCGCCGCACGGGCACCCCGGTCTCCATCCGCAGCGGCGGTCACTCGTACGCGGGCTGGTCCAGCGGCAACGGGCGCCTCGTCCTCGACGTCTCGTCGCTCTCCCGCGTCGAGCGCGGCGGCACGATCGGCGCGGGCGCCAAGCTCATCGACGTCTACCAGGGCCTCGCCCGCAACGGTCTGACGATCCCCGGCGGCTCCTGCCCCACCGTCGGCATCTCCGGCCTCACCCTCGGCGGCGGCCACGGCGTCGCCTCCCGCGCGTACGGCCTGACCTGCGACAGCCTGACCGCGGCGACCCTCGTCACGGCCGACGGCAAGACCCTCACCGCGGACGCCAAGAACCACCCGGACCTCTTCTGGGCACTGCGCGGCGCGGGCAACGGCAACTTCGGCGTGGTCACCGAGCTGACGTTCCGCACCCGCCCGGTCCCGCAGACCGTCACCGCGTACATGTCGTGGCCGTGGTCACGTGCCCGGTCCGTCGTCTCGGCCTGGCAGGAGTGGGGCCCGGCCCAGCCCGACGAGATCTGGTCCTCCGCGCACCTCGACGCCGGGCCCGGGGGCGCCGCCCCGACCGTTTCGGTCGCCGCGTTCAGCCTCGGTACGTACGGCGATCTGCAGAACGCCGTCGACCTCCTCGCCGACCGGATCGGCGCCCCGGCCTCCTCCGTATCGCTGCGCCGGCGCAGCTACCAGGAGTCGATGCTCGTGTACGCGGGCTGCTCGGGCATCACCGACGCGCAGTGCCATCTGCCGGGGACGACGCCCGGCCGCACCACCCAGGGCACCCTCCAGCGCGAGACGTACGCCGCCGCGTCCGACTTCTACGACCGCTCGCTGTCCCCGGCGGGGGTGCAGGCCCTGCTCGACCGGGCCGAGGCGTTCGCCCGGATTCCGGTGACCGCGTCCGGGGGCAGCGGCTCGGTCGCGCTCACCGCGCTCGGCGGGGCGATCAACCGGGTCTCCCCGCAGTCGACGGCCTTCGTCCACCGGGGCTCGCGGATGCTCGCGCAGTACATCGCTTCCTGGAGCCCCGGCACGGCGGGCACCGCCCAGCAGGACTGGCTGAAAAACACTCATGCGGCGATGCGCCGGCACGCGTCCGGAGCGGCGTACCAGAACTACACCGACCCGGCGCTGACGGACTGGCGCCGGGCCTACTACGGTTCGGCGGCCGACCGCCTCGCCGGTCTGAAGAAGCAGTACGACCCGGAGCGCCTCTTCGCCTTCCCCCAGGCGCTCTAGCCAGGGGCGGGGCGGGTCTCCTACGCGGCGAGGTCCTTCTCGCCGTCGCCGCCGCCCGTGCCCGGCCTCGGCTCGGGGATTCCGAACGCCCCGGCCGGGGCCCCGGCCGCCGCCACCGGCACCGGCCGGCGCGACCGCACGAGCCGGCCGAACCGGTCCGACCGCGAGACCGCCGCCACCAGCGGGGTCAGCAGCATCATCGCCAACGGGGCGAGCAGCAGGGCGACCGCGGTGCCGAGGGCGAATCCGCCGACGACGTCGGTCGGGTAGTGGACGCCCATGTAGATCCGGCAGAAGCCCTCCAGGAGGGCGAGCGCGATCGCGGCGATGCCGAACTTCCGGTTGGCCACGAAGATCCCGACGGCCAGTGCCATCGCCATCGTGGCGTGGTCGCTGACGAAGGAGAAGTCGTTCTTCCCCGCCACCAGGACGTCCAGCCCCTGGTGGTCCTTGAACGGGCGGGGCCGGTGCACGAATCCGCGGATCGGGATGTTGATCAGCAGCGCGATCCCGGCGGCGAGCGGCGCCCAGACGATGCCGGCGACCGCCGTCACCGAGTCGTCGTCCGTGCCGCGCCGGCGCACGCTCCACCAGCACCACAGGACCACGAGGACCATGCCGAGCATGATTCCGTACTCACCGACGAACTCCATGACCCGGTCGAACCAGGTGGGAGCGGACTTCGCGAGCCCGTTGATGTCGTAGAGCAGGCTGACGTCGGGGTTCGACCCATCCAGTGCGAGTCCAGCCATCTGCTGCGGCCCCTTGCCTTGTCTGCTGCCGCGGGCACACCCATGTGCACCGCTTTGACGAACCCCCGTGTCGGTTCGATCACTGTGTCTGAACGGCACTGCGTCCGATCCGTACTGCGTGGACCGGTACTGCGTGAATCGGTCGTCCTGGTCCCCCCAGGGAACGACCTCCCCCGTGCGTGCGTTCCACTCTCCACCGAATGATCACCATGACGTTATCGAAGAGTGACTCATCGTCGCAGCTCAGGGCCCAGGCTTCACAGAGAGTTCCGGCCACCGCCGCCGTCGCGTCATGCCGCCGGCCAGGCCGTCGGCAGGGCCGCGGCCCCGTCCTTGGTCACGCGCGTCGCGCCGAAGTAGTCGGGGCTGTCGATCTTGTCGAAGCGGATCACGGCCCCGGTGTACGGGGCGTTGATCATGTACCCGCCTCCGACGTAGAGCCCGACGTGATGGATGGCCCGCGAGTTGGTCAGGTCGTCGGAGAAGAACACGAGGTCGCCCGGGAGCAGCTCGTCCCGGGAGGGGTGCGGCCCGGCGTTGTACTGATCGTTCGCCACCCGGGGCAGCTCGATGTCCACCGTCCGGTATGCGGCCTGGGTCAGGCCCGAACAGTCGAACCGCCCGTTCTGCTCGGGCGTGCCGTTGCCGCCCCAGAGGTACGGCGTACCGAGCTTCTTCTGCGCGAAGTAGATCGCCCCGGCCGCCTGCTGCGAGGGCTGTACGCGCCCGACGGGCCTGGCGAAGCTCTTCTCCAGGGAACGGATGATGGTGACGTAGTTCCGGGTCTCCGAAATGTCCGGAACCCCGCCGGCCCGGATCACCCGGTACGCGCCGGCGTTGTACGCGGCCAGCATGTTGTCCGTCTGGTCCCCCGGCACCTTCTTCACGTACCCGGCCAGTTCGCAGTCGTACGAGGCGGCGGACGGGATCGCGTCGGCGGGATCCCAGACGTCCCGGTCACCGTCCTTGTCCCCGTCGATCCCGTGGCCGGCCCAGGTGCCGGGGATGAACTGGGCGATGCCCTGTGCGGCGGCGGGACTCTCGGCCCGGGGGTTCCACCCGCTCTCCTGGTAGAGCTGGGCGGCCAGCAGGGCCGGGTTGATGGCAGGGCAGAGGTTGCCCCACTTCTGCACCAGCGGCTGGTATTTCGCGGGCACGGCCCCCTTGGCCAGCGCAACGGCTCCGCCGCCACCGGAACCCGCGAGTCCGGCGGCGGCGGAGTACGTACCGACGACGAGCAGCGCCACGAAGCACATGGCCATGCCGACACCGATGCCACCGACCACCCAGAATTTCCGCACCCCTCAACCATCCCCCATCGGAGCCACGTTCATGGGCGGTTTCGACGGTGTGTGCGAGTATTCCGGGTCACCCGGGGGTGTCGGGCCGTCAATTACGGCGCACGGCACCACCGGTCCGGCGCACCGGGCGCCCGGCCCGGCGCACCGGATGCACCGGATGCGCGGGGCCGGTCCGCCCGGCGGACCGAGTGGCCGAGTGGCCGAGTGGCCGAGTGGCCGAGTGGCCGAGTGGCCGAGTGGCCGAGTGGCCGTCAGGAGGCTCCGGCCGACCAGAAGTCGGAGCGCACATTGGGGCTCGGGAGCGGGTAGACGCCCTTGTAGGCCGGACCGTTCGGCTTGGACGTGGAGTCCGCGACCTTCGACTCCTTCACGCAGGGGGTGTCCGCCTCGAAGAAGACCTGCCCCTTGGCGCGCACGCTCACGCTGATGCCGAAGCCGTCCTTCGTCAGCGCGTAGACCGCCGGGAACTCCGTGTCCTTGTTCTTCGCCCTGATGCGGTAGTCGCTCGCCCGCCAGAACTCCTCGACCTGGTCCAGGAAGCCCTGCCTGCGGTCCGCGGACACGATGGTCATGACGGTGCGCCTGCGCGTCACGTCGCAACTGCCCTTGGTCGTCGGGCCGTGCGCCCACTGCACCTCGGGGTCGATCTCCTTCAGTACGTCGTCGAGCATGCCGTCGGCCCGCTCGGCGGCCTCCTGCATGTCCATGTTGCTCCCCTTGGTGCCTTCGGAGCCCGCGCTTCTGGTGGTCGTGGTGTTCGTGTCGGCCTCCGGGTGCGCCTTCTCGCTGCCGCAGGCGGACAGCGCGAAGCCTACGGCCAGTGCCACCGCGACGATCTGGAACCTTCGGCTCATCGGTACTCCTCAATCTTGAGCCGGTCGGAGTGTCCCGACACGATAAGAGCGATGCTGTCGGCGGACACGGCGTCCCGTGACGGGGTGAAGTAGTTGGAGTGCGAGTCGAAGCTCATGGGCTTGCCCGGATCCACCGGGAACCGCGTGGCCCCGAACGCCTTGCTCGCCGGGTCCTTGCCGAACCAGAGGTCGTCGTCGCCCGGGTCGGCCAGGTCGCCGGCGATGTAGGAGCCGGCCGGACCGCCCAGGATCATCCCGATCCCACCCACGACGACCTGCGTCTTGGACGGGAGCTTGGTCACCGGGTCGTTGGCCGCGGCGCCCACGAAGACGTGCCCGGCACCGACCCCGAGGTCCACGGCCCGGTCCACGCCCACCCCGGGGCTGCCGACCAGGATGATGTCGTCCACTCCCGGGATCCCGCCGAGGCGCTGGGTCGCGGCGCCGACGGTGCGCGAGCCGTAGGAGTGCCCGATGGCCGTGATGTGCGGGTCCTTGTTCTGGTTGGTCGCGACGATACCGCTCATGAAGTCGTTGTACGCCGCGCCGCCCTTCTCCGCCCGCGCGGTACCGGCGACCGCCAGGCTCTGCAGCCCGTCCGGCGTCTGCGGGGCGTCGTACCCGAGCCACACGATCGCCGCGCTGGACGGGTCGTACCCCTGGGCACCGATCGCCGTGTCACGGGCCCGCTTGAGGCCGCTCTTCGCGAACTCCTCGTCGAGGGCGGTGTTCAGGCCCGGCACATAGGCCGACACGTTCTTCGAGGTGTCGGGGTTGCCGTAGGAGACGATCGCCCGGCCGTTGCCCTCGTCGCCGATGCCGATGAGGTACATCGGGGGCTGGCTGCCCTCCTTCAGCTGGCGGTCGATCTCCCGCAGCCCGGCCAACTGCTCCTTCGACGTCTTGTCGGTCTTGCCCTCCAGCTTCGAGATCAGGTTCGGCAGGTTGCGGCGGTTGGCCGTGTCACGGTCCGCCACCGGAATCCCGTCGAGGCTGCCGATCTGGTCCGGGAGGAGCTCCAGGTACTGATCGCGCTGCTGCTGCGTCAGCCCCTTCCACCACGCCTCGCGGCCGGCCGCGCTGGAACCGCGCGGGATGCGGTCGTTGAGGTACTGCCGCTCCGCGTCCCGTACCGCCGAGTCGACCCGCGTGCCGGACCCGGGCAGCCCGGTGAACACGCCACCGCCGGAGCCCTTGGTCATGTCCACCGCGGCGGCCACGTACTGGCCCTTGTCCCACTTGCCGTTGGCCTTGTTCGCGGCCTGCGCGTACTGGTCGACGACGCCTTTGGCGGCGTCGACGGGGTGCGCGATCGTGTCGATGGCCCCGGTGACGTCGCCCATCAGACCGTCGTCGCCGACGATGCCGCTGAGGAAATTGCCGTCCGGACGCTCGGGGGTGCCGGGGACCGGGTTTTGTCTACCCGCGTTGACCTCTGTAGAAGAACCACTGGTTCCTTCCGAACCAGCGCTCCCGCCGGTACCGCCGGAGGCGTCGGACCCGCCGGATCCACTGCCGCCCGAACCACCGGAACCACTGCCTCCGGAGCCGTTGCCCCCGGCACCGCCGGAACCACTGCCTCCGGACCCGCCGGATCCGCTGCCGCCCGAACCGCTGCCGCCCGTCGCGTCCGAGCCCGCGGTGCCGGCGCCGGTCCCACCGGCCACGGTCGCGCCCTCGGACCCGGCGCCACCGCCACCGCTGCCGCCGCCATTCCCCTGGCCGCCGCTACCGGCTTCGACGTTGGAGGGCGCGCAGCCCCCGCCGGTCAGCTGGCAGATGGCGTCCTGGATCCGGCCGGTCAACTGCCCGCCGATCCCCGTGGCCACGAGCCCGCCGATGAGGGCGACGACCACGAGGATCATGCCCAGGTACTCCATCGCGGTCTGACCGGTGTCGGCACGCCGCTGCTTGAGCATCCGCACGATGCTGAACGGCCGGTGCTCGGCGCGCTGTTCGGCGGCGAGCCGGAACCAGGCCCGCGAACGGGACCGGAGCAGCAGGACGATCAGGACGACGGGCAGCACCAGTTGGGCCACGCCCTGCCCGTTCGCGTCGCCCAGTGTGGCCAGCGCTCCGAGTGTGAGCCAGGCGCTCACGGCCAGCAGCCCGCGCCAGACCCAGACACCCCCGGTCCGCACCCGGAACGACAGCACGAACCCGGCGATGCCGGGCAGCGAGGCGTACAGCACCATGCCGAGCAGCCGACCGTCCACCGCATCGACCGACGCGGCCAGGAGCAGCGCGTCGAGCGCGCCGACGACCGTGACGGCGAAGAGCAGTCGGACGAGAATCAGCACCGCCTGCAAGGGGCGCGACAGTGGCTGCCTGCCCGGAGGGACCTCGGCGGTGCTCACGTCAGCACCACCCGGTACCGCTAGTTCTCGTATGCCAGACACGGCGAGTCTCCCCAGCTTTGTGAGTGGGCGCAGCGATAGTTCCCCCCGGTATCCGTATGCGACCACAGCGGCGCTGACCCGGCATGGGCCCCAGGACCCAATGCCGGGCTCAACGTCGAACACCCGGCCTATCCCGTACTGCCACCGACCGGCCCGTTACGGGTCATTGGGGGCAGCGCGGTGGCGTCTGGACGCTCGGGCCGGCCGGAAGGCGGAGTGGACGTCGGGAGCGGGGAAGGGGGTGGACGCCGTCGTGGCCGGGGCCATTGGGCGGCGTGGTGGATTCAACGGCCTCCGACCCTGTACGCAGGGGCTGTCCACCTCGAAGAAGACCTGCCCCTCACCACCGATGCCGAGGCTGACCCCGAAGCTGTCCGCCGGCACCCATTCCTTCTCAGGGTCGAAATACCGGGAGTGCGCACGGAGCGAAGGGCCATGTCGGCCGACGAGGGGAGGCCCCTCGTCGGCCGGGAAGCGCCGGGCACCGAACGCTTCGCTCGCCGGGTGCGGTCGGACATTCGGCGGGGGACGTCGCCGGCCGCCCGGATCCGATCACCCGAACGGTGGGCGGGCGCCGGGGCCTACCCGCGTCCGGCGCCGCCCCCGTCGTACGTCCTCGGGTCCACCGTGGCGAGCCGGTGCAGCGCGGCGGCGGCCCGGTGTTCGGGGGTGGCTCCGTCTTCCGGGATGTGCCAGACGCGGTACTGCCAGTGGGTGTCCTCCGCGCCGTGGCCGGCGGACGGGGTCGCGCGGTATCGGAAGGAGACGGCCGTGAGGTCCCGGTCCCTGAAGTCGGTGCCGATCCAGCCCGGTTCGACGTCCCAGCGGGCCAGCAGGCCCGGCCGGTCGCGCAGGCCCGCCGCGATGAGCCGTGCGGTCCTGCGGGCCGGCCATGTCCACGAGTGGTCGTTCTCGGCACGCGCGATCTCCGCGTCGTACGCGGCGGCCTCGAAGCGGTGCTCGGGGAGCTCGCGCGCGGGCAGCGGAGCGGGCGGCGGGGACGGGCGGCGCCAGTCGGACCAGATGACGTGGTCCCCGTCCCGGCGGATGGTGACGTGGAGCGCGCCGCAGCAGCCCTCGGTGCAGTACGCCTCCGCGAGCTGCACTTCCCGTGGTTCGTCCGTGGCCCGCAGGCGACCGCTGTCCAACAGGTACTCCGGGGCGTTCGCGACGCCCCGGCCGAAGGCCGCCGGCACCAGGGGGCGCCCGTCGATCAGAATGCGGGTCTCGACGACGTCCGGATCCACCGGGTCGAGCACGGTGGCCTCGATCCTCAACCGGCTTGCCGGGCCCGAGCGTTCGGCATCGCGGCGGAACGGCTGACGGGCCGTGCGCCGGGCCCACTCCACCCGCCGTCGTTCGGCGAGGTCGCTGCCCTCGGCGGGGTCGCCGTCCCCAGCGGGGTCGCTGCCCTCGGCGGGGTCGCTGTCCCCAGCGGGGTCGCTGTCCCCGGCGGAGTTGCTGTCCCCGGCGGACCGTCCGCCCAGGACCGCCTGCCAGGCCGGTCGGTCCAGCACGGACTCCAGGCCGTCCAGCAGCGCTTCGCGCAGGCCCGCCCCCCACTCCAGCAGGCGGCTCGGGCCGCTGTGCAGTTCGAGCGCGACGGACAGCAGGATCGCGTAGTGGTCGAGGGTGGGCGGCAGTTCGGCGGCGCGTTCGGCGAACACCTCGAAGAGGCCGACGGCCACCGGACAGGCCAGGATCTCGGCCCGGTCGTCGTTCGCGCTCGACATCCGGCACAGCAACCGTCCCGCCCCGGCCACCAGCCCCGCTTCCCCGGGACGGGCCTCCCGCAGGAGGTCGGCGAGCCGGGCGGCCTCGGCGACTCGGCGTGCGGTCTCGGGCCGCTCCGCGCTCGCCTTCCGCAAGGCCGCTTCCAGCCGTCCGCGGACGGCGGACTCCTCGCCCGCCACGAGGGCGTCGACCAGGCCGCGCAGCTCCGGGCCCCTGGTGCAGCGGCCGAGCCACACCAGAGCCGCGGTCGGGCGGTCGATGACGTCGAGTGCTTGTACGGCATGACCGGCGAGGTCCCGGAACTGCCCGAGGACCCTCAGGTACGGGATGTCCTCCGGTTCACCGAGGCGCCGCAGGAGAGCGAGGCCGACGCGGACCGCCATGGGGCTGGTTCCCGTACGGGTCAGGCACCGGCCGAGCGCACGCGCCCAGCCCTCGTCCTCCAGCGGCAGCCGGGCCACCACGGACCGGATGTGTCCGCCCCGGATGTTCAGCGCTGCGAGGCGCAGATGAATCTCTTCGGCGGCCTGTGCCACATCGGGCGCGTCGGCGCCGGTGTCGGCGTCGGTACAGGTGTCGTCGTCGGTATAGGTGTCGGCGTCGGCGTCGGCGTCGGTGTCAGCGCCGGCATCGATGTCGGCGTCGGTGTCGGCGGCGGTACGGGACAGCAGAGGTGTCAGCGCTTCCGTCAGCGCGTCCGTCAACGCCGCGCAGGCCGACTCCCAGGAAGTTCTGGTCCTGGGGCGGCGCTCCGGCGGGGCCGGCAGCGCATATCCCCCTTCGGGGAGCCTGCCGTCGGGCTCCGCGCGAAGAAGGCGCAGGGCACAGGAGTACAGGGAGGCGGGAGGGAGCGCGGCGCGCTCTTCCGGGGCGCTCAACGGGCGGGGTGGGTCTCGATTCCATGAGTCATGCGCGGAGTCTCGCAGGCGGCCCGACCACGCACCAGCCGATTTCCCCGTGGGCCATTCCGGGAACGTCAGCAGGACGTCAGTGAGGCGTCAGCGTAACGTGAGCGACCCACAGGATGCTTATGTTGTCAAGAGGTCAGAGAGAGCGGTTCGCCGCAGGATCCGGGCCTTGTCTCACGCTCATCCTGGGAGAATTCCATGCGCACGATCCGTAGCCGCAAGCACACCGCCGCTCTCGCCGCCGTCACCGCGGTGCTCGCCCTGTCGCTCACCGCCTGCGGCGGGGACGACACCGGCACGAAGTCCGCCGGCCCCGCGAACAACAGCGACACCGCCTCGACCGGCGCCTCCCAGCCCTCCACCGACGCGACGACCACGGACACCACGAAGACCGGCGGCACCGCGCAGAACACCGGCGCCACGAAGACGGGCACCTCGAAGTCCGGCACGGCCGCCGGCAGCGGCGCGACGGGCGGCAACACCGGCGACAGCTACGCCTACAAGCACCCGTGCAAGAGCTCGGACCTGTCGGTGCGCGTCTACCCGCGTGAGGGCTCGTCCACCCAGCAGGTCATCGAGGTCAACAACACCGGTGCCAACTCCTGCGGTCTGAGCTACTTCCCGCGGGTCGGCCTGGGCGCCTCGAAGGCCTCGGACCACAGCAAGGACATCACGCCGGCGGTCCCGGGCGGCCTGGGCGGCGCGCCCGCGTACCCGGTCAAGCCCAAGACGGCGGCCATCGCGGTGATCGACCTCAACCCGAGCGGCGGCAACGGCGTGACCTGGGTCAACGAGATGAACGTGCTCGCCGACGGCGACCACATGCCCAACGCCGACACCCAGAACTTCGAACTCGGCCCGGACGTCAAGGTGAACAGCCCGAAGCTGGGCCTGTACCAGGGCTCGGTCGCCGACGCGGTGAACTCCATGAAGCAGGCGGGCAACTGACCTGTTGAGCAGGGCCGTACGACGAGCCCAGCGGGAGGCGTCCGTGCCTCCCACCGCACCCGAACACGTAGGGCCCGGATCCGATGCGATCCGGGCCCTACGTGTTGGACGCCCCGTAAACAGCGCTCCGGGCGAGGCACCAAATCGAGCCAGTTCGCCAAAACGGGCAGAGTCGCTCCCCATATCGAACACCTCTTCCCCGGCGCCGGATCGAGCGCGGGGCCCGGCCGGCTCGGGCTCTCCTCCCGGCGCGAGAACCTGAAGCTGGGCGCCCGGCGCGAGCCGCGACGGCCCCCGCTCCCGAGGCGGCACCGCGCCACGAACGACGGCTCGGCGGCGGCCGGGCCGCGGTCCGGCGGCAGGCCGAAAACGACCAGAATCCGGGCGGGGACGGCCACCCCGGATGGGTAACGTTCGACGGGTGTGGAAGTTCACCGACACGGGGGCGAGGTGGGTGCACTGAGCGGGATCGTGGTCTATCTGCCGCGGCGGGGCGACGACATCGGAGGGGCACCGTCCGGTGACCCGGTGACGTTGCGGCTCGGCCCGGGACAGACAGCACGCTTCGGACGGGGCTCCGCGACGACCCCGGTCGAGCTGCGCCTCGACGACGAGGCCATCTCCCGGCTGGCCGGCGAGATCCGGGTGACGGACGACCACTGGCAGCTCAGCAACCACAGCGCGACCCAGAGCTACCTGGTGGAGAACCCGGAGGGCGCGGGCGAGTACCTACGGGTTCCGCCCCGGCGGGCCGGCGCGCCCATCCCCTTCGAGTTCTCCCGGGTCGTACTGCCCACCCGCCGCGACACCACCGTCTCCTTCCAGGTGTTCGCACCCGACCACGTCTATCTGGATCCCTGCCCGGACCCCGCCGGTACGGCAGGCCAGTGGGGCAGCCGCACCGTCATGGCGTACTCGCTGGACGAGACGGCCCTCTACTTCCTGATCCTGGTCGCACTCTGCGAACCCCGGCTGCGCGACGAGTCGCCGGTCGCGGTGCCGACCACTCCGCAGATCGTCGAACGGCTCAAGGGGCACGCCGCGTGCGGCCGGTTGAAGGCGCGGGCGGTCAGCTCGCACATCGACTACCTCGCCGAGGAGAAGATGCGGATCAGCGCCCCGGCCGAGCAGGGGTCCTCAGGAGCGCGCCGCAACGGGAAGCGGGAGGCCCTGGTCGGGATCGCGCTGCGCTTCGGACTCGTACGGGAGGAGCATCTGGCGCTGCTTCCACCCCGGGCCACAACGCGCAACCACGGCCGGGAGACGGGCAGTTGAGCCGGGGGCCCACCGGGGGCGACGGGCCGCGGACGGGCAGCGACCGTACGGAGCTGCTTCCGCGTGGCTACCGGGTCGGCGGCTGGGAGGTCACCGAGCCGATCGCCTCCGGCGGCTGGGCGACGGTGTACGCGGGCCGTCCGGTCGAGAGCGCGGCACAGCAACCAGGACCGGGGCCGGGAACGGGAGCGGGAGCGGAAACGGGGCCGGGGCCGGGACCAGGAACGGGGCCGGGAGCGGGACCGGAGCCCGTGGAGGTCGCGCTCAAGTTCCTGCCGACCGCGGGGCTCGCGCCGCGCCAGGCCCGCAAGGTCGCGGAGACCGCCCGGCGGGAGGTCGAGCTCGGCCGCCGGGCCGGCCATCCGAGGCTGATCCGTCTGCTGGACTCCGTCGTGATCAGCGATCCGGACCGGGCGTTCCTGGACGGTGCGATCGTGCTGGTGATGGAGCGGGCCGAGCGCAGTCTGCGGGATCTGTTCGACGCGGGGGTGGAGGGGGCGGACGTCGCCCGGCTGTTCGCCGAGATCTGCGAAGGGCTGGCCCATCTGCACGGCAGCGGCTGGGTGCACGGCGATCTCAAGCCGGAGAACATCCTGCTGATGGCCGACGGCGCGCTCAAGCTGTCGGACTTCGGGCTCGCCACCGAACTGACCGGCACCCACGGCACCCATGGGTACGCGCCACCGATGGGCACCCTGGACTACCTCCCGCCCGAGCGCTGGCAGGCCCCGCTGGGCGAGCACGGCGTGGAGGTCCGGCCCAGTGCCGACATCTGGGCCCTGGGCATCATGGTCCACGAGGTGTTCGCATCCGGCGCCTCGCCGTTCCCCGGCGCGACCCCGGTGGCGCGCGGCGCTGCGGTACAGGAGTACGCCGACGGGCGCGCACCGCTGCGGATCGACAGTGCGCTGCCGCCGTTCTGGCGCGCCCTGGCCGCCGACTGCCTGGCCCCGACCCACGCCGAGCGCGCCGTGCACAGCGCCGAGAGCCTGCTCGCGCGCATCGCCGCACGGTCGACGGCAGCCCGTCCGGTACGTCGGCGGTGGAGGTCCCGTGCCGCTCTGGTGACCGTCGCGGTGTGCTCGGTGGCCGCCACGGTCTGGTCGCACGCCGTCGGCGACGCCGCATCGGGCGCGAAGGATGAACCACCGGCACGGCTGCGGGTGTTCAACGCCGACGACGGGTGCAGGGAGCGTACGGACCGGAACCCGCAGTGCAGCCTCGGCCTGGCCATCGACCCCCTGAAGCCGTACACCGTGGACAACGTTGTACCGGTACGGGTGTGGCACGGCGACGTCCTCGCGGTCGTCTGCCGGCTTCCCCGGGGCATTCCCATCATCGACGAGTCGGACGCCAGCTCCACCGAGTGGTACCGGGTCCGTCTGCCGGCCCGCTCCACCACCGCGTCCGCCGCCTCCGCGTCCACCTCCGCAGCCTCTGCCGTCTCCGGCGTATCCGCCTGGCTGCCGGCCGTGCGTACGGCGGATCATCCCCGGGTTCCCGACTGCCAAGGCCCCACGGGCAAGCCCGTGGCCACGTCCGTACCCACGTCCGCATCCACGTCCGTACCCACGTCCGCATCCACGTCCGTGCCCGCGTCCGCACCCACGTCCGTACCCACCTCCGTGCCCGCGTCCATGCCTGTCCGTTGAGTTTCGGCGTTCGCGTCGCGGGGTGTCACTCCGGATCGTTCCGGATGTGCGGCCCGGCACCCCGCCACTAATTTGCGGACCGTCGCCAACTCGCCCGAGCACCACCGGACGGAAGAGGAATCAGCCCATGCGCGGCACGCGCTCGCTCCTGCTCGGCGGGGTCTTCGCCCTCGCCTCCCTGGCCGCGCCGTCCGGCGCCCTGGCCGCCGACAACGGCTCGACGTCCCCCGCGCGGGCCGACGACGCCATCCAGAGTTTCCGCAACCAGGCCACCGGCCGTTGCATGGACGACACCGACGACGGATTCCGCACGTGGAGCTGCAACGGAAGCAATCCACAGCTGTGGACCGTGCACACCTGGGACGACGGAACCCGCCAGCTGCGCAACATCAACACGGGTCGCTGCGTCGAGGACACCGACAACGGGTTCCGCACCGTCGGCACGTGCAGCTCCAGCCCCGAGCAGAGCTGGTGGGTCAAGGTCTGGGCCGACGGCACCGTCCGCTTCCAGAACCAGGCCACCCTGCGGTGCATCGACGACAGCTCCCTGGGCTTCCGCACCTGGGCGTGCAACGACACCCCGTACCAGAGCTGGTCCTGACGCCCGGGACCGCAGAGGTCCATCGGCTCCCTTTCTTCTCCTGGCCATTCCGAAACGAAGGAGCAAGCACGTGCGTGGCTCTACCGAACGACGCGCGATATGGAGATCAGCGGTCCTGCTGGTCGTAGTGGCCGTGTCCGGCCTCGGCAACCCGGCCTTCGCCCATAGTGCGGGCGAGGTGCCCGGCCCCCTCGGCAACTCCGCCCCGGCCACACTGTTCTGCGACATCCCGGCGGACCGGGACATCGCGGTGACCCGCAAGGTGTACGAGGTCGGGCAGCGCCGCGGCGTGTCCGACAAGGTGATGCTCGCCGGCTTCGAGACGGGCTGGGTCGAGTCCCGGATGAACAACCTGGCGTGCGGGGACCGGGATTCGCTCGGTGTCTTCCAGCAGCGGCCGTCGATGGGCTGGTGCGAACCGGCCCAGTGCCTCGACGTCGACTTCGCGGCCAACAAGTTCTTCGAGGTGGCCCAGCAGATGGAGCCCGACTGGGACACCGCGGGCGAGCTGGCCCAGGCCGTCCAGCGCTCCGCGTACCCGGAGCGCTACCCACAGGCGGAGGGCTACGCCCGGGAGTTGATGGCCGAGGCGTTCCAGCCGTACGGCACGATCGGCGCGAAGTACGCCGGGCTGGGCGGCCACGACGGGCCGCTCGGCTGGCCGGTCCGTGCCGAGGAGGACTCCTCGCTGGGCGGGCGCTTCCAGCTCTTCCAGAACGGGATCGTCATCTGGCACCCGGACGAGGCCCACGCCATCTACGGGGACATCCTGACCAAGTTCTGGGACACCGACGCCGAACGCCGCTGGGGCTTCCCCACCACCGACGAAGCCGACGCCGCACCGGCACCCGACGGCACCAAGGGCCGCTACCAGTTCTTCGAACGAGGCCTGTTCCTCTGGTCACCCCAGACCGGCGCACACACCGTCCACGGCGCCATCTACGACGCCTTCCACACCGCCGGACACGAAAGCGCACTCGGCTACCCCCTCACCGACGAAACCGACGAAGCCGGCGGCAAGGCACAGAAATTCCAGAAGGCCACCATCCACTGGACCGCCGAAAAGGGCACCTGGATCACCCAGAACTGACGGGGAGGCAGTCATGAACTCACTCGGACCGCTGAGTCTTCGGCGGGTGATCGGGGCGGTGACACTGGCCCTGGCGGCCCTCGCGGTCATGTTCGGCACGGCACCGGCCGCGAGCGCGTCGGAGCCGGGCGGGCCGATCGGGCGCGGCGAGGCGATGGACCGTGCGTGGTCGTGGATCGCCGAGCAGGTCCCGTACAGCCAGAGCGGCTGCCACCAGAACCAGTTCGGCTGCTACCGGCCGGACTGCTCGGGCTATGTGTCGATGGCCTGGAACCTCGGTACGTCCCTGACGACCTGGGGCCTGTGGGACGTCACCTTCGACATCCCCGCGAACGACCTTCAGCCGGGTGACGCCCTGCTGCGCGACTCGGGCGGCACGGACCACGTCGCACTGTTCCTCCGCTGGGCGGACCCCGCCCACACCCAGCCGGTCGTGCGCGAGGAGTACGACTTCGGGCACGTCGCCGAGGAGCGGGTGTGGGGCGACGGGCTCAGGGGTTTCACGCCCCGCCGCTACAACAACCTGGACGACCTGATCCCGTACGGCACCATCGCGACGAAGTACGACAGCACGGGCGGCCCCGGCGGCCCGCTGGGCCGGCCGATCACGGGTGAACGCGACTCCTCGCTCGGCGGGCGCTTCCAGCAGTTCCAGAACGGGATCATCATCTGGCACCCGGACGAGGCCCACGCCATCTACGGGGACATCCTGACCAAGTTCTGGGACACCGACGCCGAACGCCGCTGGGGCTTCCCCACCACCGACGAAGCCGACGCCGCACCGGCACCCGACGGCACCAAGGGCCGCTACCAGTTCTTCGAACGAGGCCTGTTCCTCTGGTCACCCCAGACCGGCGCACACACCGTCCACGGCGCCATCTACGACGCCTTCCACACCGCCGGACACGAAAGCGCACTCGGCTACCCCCTCACCGACGAAACCGACGAAGCGGGCGGCAAGGCACAGAAATTCCAGAAGGCCACCATCCACTGGACCGCCGAAAAGGGCACCTGGATCACCCAGAACTAGGAGATCGAGTTGAGCCAGCACCACCCCACCCGCCGGAACGTCCTGAGGACCGCGGGCGGTCTCTCCGCCGCGCTGGCGCTCGGTGCCGGGGGCGTCCTCGCGACGGCCACGGCGGCGAGCGCGGCCGGTGACGGCTTCGGGCTGCGCATCGTGGACCACAACGAGAGCGACCGCCGTCTGAAGTACTACCGCTTCCGGACCGACGCGATCGGCTGGAACCCCGGTGTGAACGTCCTGCTCCCCGACGACTACGCCACGAGCGGTCGCACCTACCCCGTGCTCTACCTCTTCCACGGCGGAGGTCTCACCTCGGACTTCATCGAGTTCGACCGCGCGGGCGTCCGCGACTGGACCGCCGGGAAGCCGATCATCGTCGTGATGCCCGACGGCGGTCACGCCGGCTGGTACTCCAACCCGGTCAGCTCCAACACGGGCGCCCGGAACTGGGAGACCTTCCACATCGCCCAGTTGCTCCCGTGGATCGACGCGAACTTCCGTACGTACGCCGAGTACGACGGCCGCGCCGTCGCAGGGTTCTCCATGGGCGGCTTCGGCGCGCTGAAGTACGCCGCGAAGCACTACGGCCACTTCGCCTCGGTCAGCGCCCACTCCGGCCCGGCCAGCCTGCGCCGCAACCTCGGCGCGATCGTCCACTGGGCCAATGTGTCCTCCGCCGCCGCGGACCTGGCGGGCGGCACGGTCTACGGCGCTCCGCTGTGGGACGAGGCCCGGGTCAGCGCCGACAACCCGGTCGAGCGCATCGAGAGCTACCGCAACAAGCGGATCTTCCTGGTCGCCGGCACCGGTGGCCGGCCCGTGCCCTGGTTCAGCCAGGTCAGCGAGGACAACGTGCTCCAGGGCCAGCGGGAGTTCCGCGGCCTCCTCGACGGGGCCGGCATCCCGTACGAGGCGCACGAGGAACCCGGCAGCCACGAGTTCCGCGTACCGCTGTTCCTCCGCGACCTGGACGGCATCATCGGACGCCTCCGCAAGGCCTGACACGGACCGCCGCTCTCCCCCGCCCCCTCATCCCACCCACACGGAGGACCGAACATGCCCACCCCCTCACAGCCGGAGCACCGAGCCGCCAGCCGCCGGTCGGCGCTCAAGGCCGGCATGGGCTTCGCCCTGGGCGCCGGACTGCTGGGAGCCGCCCCCGGTGTGGCGGCCGCGAGCGACAGGGCCGTACCGGCCCCGGCCGACGCCGGGAAGCCGTCCGCCCGGCTGCTCCAGACCGGCACCCCGCTGTGCGAGCAGCCCGGCGACTCGGCGAGCGCGCAGGGTCTCGGCTCCGGGGACCTGGCGATCCCGTACCACCGGGAGCACGACAACACCTGGGGCTATGTGTTCGGCGACGCGTTCGGCGGGATCGCCCAGGCCGACCCCTACCTCGGCTCCCCGGTGATCCTGAACCAGGCGAACTTCGACGCCTCGGGCGCGTCCCCGATCTCGTTCTCCTGGGCGATGCCGACCGGGGGCGCCGCGAAGCAGTGCTTCGACTACGCGCACTGGGCGGACAACGGGCACGGCTTCGAGATCTCCCGCATTCCCAACGACTGCATCGAGTTCGGGGGCCGCACCTATATCCAGTACACGTCCGTGGCCCTGTGGGAGAACATCCCGGCCGGTTACGACGGATCGCTGATGTCGGGCGTCGCGTACTCGGACGACTACGGCGTGACCTGGCAGGACTACCCCTACCACTGGGCCGGCGACACCCAGGGCTCGAACCAGTCCATGTACGGGATGTGGTCGTTCGCGGGCATCGACCCCGACGGCTGGCTGTACATCTTCTCCAAGCGCTGGAACGGCACCCATGTGAACACCGCCGACGGCGGAGCGATCCAGCTGTTCCGCATCCGTCCGGACGAGTTCCGCGCGGGCAACTTCGGCGCCCAGGAGAACTGGGCGTTCCTGGACGGCCGTTGGCAGTGGACCACGGCGGTCGGCCCGTCGATCATGCTGTCCGGCAACAAGATCGGCGAGTTCTCCGTGAAGCGGATCGGCAACACGTACTGCATGAGCTACTTCGACGTGGACGACTACGCGATCTGCACACGCACCGCGCCCCGTCCCGACGCCGTATGGACCGCCCCCAAGGTCCAGATCGTCGGCGACGGCCTCCCGCCCCACCACTGGGGCAAGCCCCAGCTCCCGTTCCTGTACGGCGGATACATCCACCCCGGCAGCGCGAGCGCGACATCCCTGACCCTGATCGCCTCGCAGTGGCAGTCCGTGAACCACGGCAAGACGCCCTACCGCGTCCTCCAGTACGACGGCATCCAGCCCTGACGCCCAGGCCGCCGCGCACGTAACGGCCACACCGGTTCACCAGGCACATCGGGGCGTCACCGAGCACCACGGTGGCGCCCCGAGTCATGTGCCGCGCCCGCCCGCTACGCCTTCGCCGCGCACTCCACCCAGAGCAGTTTGCCGCCCTGCCCCGGCAGCCCGCCCCGCATGGGGTACGCGCCCCAGCACTCCGCGTACAACGTGACGAGGTACAACCCCCGCCCCCGCTCGGCCAGTTCATCTGCCGCCCGGGGGCCGCCCCACCGGAACGGTGCCGGGATGTGCGGATCGCTGTCCCACACACTCATCCGTACGCGGCTGCGCCCGGCATCGCGCAGCCGGAGCGAGTACGGCCCAGAGGAGTACAGGTACGCGTTGGTGACCAGTTCACCGGCCAACAGCGCGGCCACTTCGGTGAGTTCGGGCATGCCGTGCACGCGCAGGACGTTACGGAGGGTGGCACGGGCGACGCCTGGGGCGCGGGGATCCTGCGGGAGTTGGAGTGTGTATGTCCAGGGCGGGGATACCGTGGCACTGACCATGGAAGTCTCCGTTCACGGAGGGAAGTCGGATGGTGCGCTTCGGATTGCCCGGTGACGAGGCCGCTCCGTCGAGCGGGGTACTTCCGGGCGGGTGGCCTGAGACCGAGACCAGACTCGCGCAAGGATTGTTTTCACCGATCGACCGGAATCCTTGAACTGAACCACTCGTGTGAGTGACCGACCGTCTCAGCCGTATTCCAGGGAGAGTTCGAGATGGCAGGCAGGGCCGCCCCTACCGCGCGACGCACCCGGCTCGGTGCCGAGCTGCGCAAACTGCGGGAACGCGCCGGGATGACCACGACGCAGGCAGCCGACCTTCTCGGCACGAGCTCGGGGCAGCTCAGCAACATAGAAGTGGCACGCTTCGGCGTGAGCGCAGATCGTGTGCGGGTCGCGGCCCACACCTACTCCTGCACCGATCAAGCGCTGGTCGACGCGCTCGTCGCCATGACAGGTGACCGCAAGCGCGGCTGGTGGGAGGAGTACCGGGAAATCCTGCCGCCCAAGCTGCTCGACCTGGCCGAGATCGAACACCACGGCACCGGTCTGCACGCGGCGCACAGCATCCACATTCCCGGGCTGCTCCAGACCGTTGACCACGCCCGGGAGATCTATCGGCAAGCCGTTCCCGAGTTGTCGCCGCCGGAGATCGAGCACCGCGTCTCGTACCGCATCAAACGACAGGAAGTGCTCTACCGGACGACCCCCATCCCCTACCGGGCCGTCATCCACGAGGCTGCCCTGCGCATGAAGTTCGGCGGTTCGGACATTGCGCGGTACCAGCTCCAGCACCTTCTCAAGGTGAGCGAACTCCCCTGCACGACCATTCGCGTAATCCCTTTCGAGGCCACCTGCTACCCGGGCTCAGGACAGTCTGTCTACTACGTGCGGGGACCGGTGCCCGCGCTCGATACCGCGCAACTCGACCAGTCACACGGCCCCGTTTTCATCGACGCAGAGGCCCAACTGACCCAGTACCGCCTGCTGCTCGAACGCCTCGACGCCGCGGCTCTGGACATCGGTCGGTCCCGAGAACTCATCCACAAGGTCGCCCGAGACCTGTGAAAGGAGCCGATATGCCTTCGTACATCTGGCAGAAGTCGTCCTACTGCGCACAGGGCGAGGCATGCATACACGTGGCGGCAGCCGGACCCGGCACAGTCGAACTGACCGAATCCGGCGACCCCACCGGAGCGATACTCCGCACCGCCCCCACCGCCTGGGCCGCCCTCGTACGCACGATCAAGGAGAGCCGCACACGTGACTGACACTCCCACCCCCGGCATCCCCGCCGACCTGGCCTGGGTCCGCGCCGCCCCCGAAGGCGAGGAGGGACCGGGCCCCTGGATCGAGATCGCCTTCGGGCCGGACGACTTCGTCTACCTCCGCGAGACCGGCGACCCCACCAACATCGTCACGACCACCCGGACGAAGTGGGTGGCCTTCACCAAGGGCGTCATGGCAGGCGAGTTCGACCACTTCGCCGAGCTCGACGACTAGAGCCGGGCCTCACGCCCGACGCGGCGATCCGGCCGCCGCCCAGGCGCGGGCGCACCATTCGCGCGGGCGGCGGAAGACTCCGCATGCATCCATAGCTGCAAACACCTCTCCCGACACTGGCAAGGCAGCGAGCAGTACGCATCACCAAGTCATGAGTGAGCCAGTGCTGGCCAATTACCGATTTGCTGATTGCGCGAGCGACGCCCGGATTGATAGGGATGATCAAGCGAACAACCGTTCGCCCCGTCCATGGTCAGCTACATGTTTCGTTGGAGCGGGTCGTCAGCCGGTTTCAGCAGGGCGCAGCAAAGAGAGGGCCTTCCCATGGTGGGGTGGGATATCAGGCCGCAGGGTGTGCAGGGGCAGTTGAGGGTGGTCGGTACGCATGCCGGTGATCTGGAGAAGGCTCTGACGGCTTTGTTGGCGACGGTGTCGGAGGCGGCTCAGGCGGCGGGTACGGCGGTTCCGGGTGCGCAGGCGGTCACGCATCTTCAGGGTCCGGTGGCTCCGGGGCAGGCGCCGTTGTCGCGTTCGGCGATGGGGCCGGTGGCTGCGGCGCTGGGTGAGTATCTGGGTGAGCGCGAGAAGGATCTCAAGGCGGCGGCGGAGCGGATCGAGGCCTCGGTGCTGGGTGCGGTGGAGGCCACGAACGCGTACTGCGAGGGTGATCTGGAGACGGCCAGGAACGCACAGGACGCGGCGAGGGCCGTACGTCTGGATGTTCTCAAGGACATGCGGGGGCACCGGTGAGCAGTGCCGGGCCGGTCGACCCGGTGGGGATACCGGTCTTCACCGGTGATCTGGCGCTGCTCGACACGAAGGTGACGGCGCTGTCGGGCCACGGGGCCGCGATCGCGACGGCTGCGAGTGATGTGCACAGCAGTTTCGGCGGGCTGAGTGCGTTCTACAAGGCGCCCGAGGCGGAGCAGTTGTTCGCGACGACCGGGCCGGTGGCGGCGACCGGGCTGTCTCTGAGTTCGGACCTGTGTGTCATCGCCGGTGCGCTGAGTACGTACTCGGACGATGCGTTCCCGCTGGTGGAGAGGCTCAAGGAGCTGAAGCGGGACGCGGTCGCGTTCCGGGTGAAGGCCGACGGCGACGACAAGTGGCGCGAGGACGGTGACCTGGTCGAGGAGAACAACCGGCGCCGTGGCGAGATAGCCGAGGTCTGGGCCGCGTTCCAGGAGGTGGAACGGGCCTGTCACGCCAGGATCGTCGCCCTGGTGGGCGGCAAGGCGCTGAAGACCGATGACGGCTCCGGCAGGAAGGAGGGCGTGTACGGGTACGACGCCGATGCCCTCAAGCAGGCCAAGAGCCTGCCCTGGGGAGAGGCGGTCGAGGAGTCGACGCCCTGGTGGCAGGTGTGGGAGCACGCCTACGACTTCGGCAAGGGCTTCCTCGTCGACGGGGTCTGGGGCACTCTCAAGGGCCTGGGCACCCTGGCCGGGTTCGAGGGCGGGGACGCCGCAGCAGAGGCCTGGACCGGCCTGGCCAAACTCGCCACCGGGCTCTCCCCCGCCGCGATGCTCGTCCTGCACGTCCTGCCCGGCGACCATTCCGCCTGGATACGCGACTCCCGGACTGCGGTGAAGGAGACCGGCAAAGCACTGATCGCCTGGGACCAGTGGGGCAGCAACCCCTCCCGCGCCGCCGGAGCGGTCACCTTCAACGTCCTGACCACCGTCTTCACCGGCGGCACCGGCAGCGCCGCGGCAGGCGCGGGCAAAGCCGGCCTGGCCGCCAAGGCCCTCTCCCTCACCAGCAGGACCGCCCGCGCCGTGGACCCCATGACCTACGTCTTCAAGGGCGCAGGCGCCGGACTGACGAAGATCAGCGACGTCATGGCCGGCCTCAAGGGCCTGGGCAAGTTCGAGGCCCCCACCATCGACGTGGATGGTGCGATCGCTCTCCCCGAGGGCGCCGTTCACCTCCCCGACGGGGCGATCCACCTCCCGCCAGGCTCGACGGTCCCGGACGGGGCGATCAGGCTCCCCGACGGCAACATCAAGCTCCCCGAGGGCACCACCACCCTTCCGCCGGGCACGGTGAAGCTGCCAGTGGACGGCCCGCCGCAGTTCATGGACCCCAAGGGCAACATCTACGACGCCGCAGGCCACATCACCCAGCACACGAGGGACGCCCCGACGGGCAAGCCGGACGCCGGCGCGGACACCCCGCGCGTCGACGCCCCGAAGGCGGACTCCCCGGCGTCGGCCAGGATCCCGGAGCGCGAGCTGGTAGGCGTCGGCGGCAGTGGCGACGACGCGACCCGCCTGGGCAGCGACATCTCCGACCCGGTTCACGTGGGTGACCACACACCAGGCGCCCGCCCGGACACCACCCCCGGCGGGCACGTGCCCGACAACATGCCGCGCAACGACCTGGACAACACCCCCCGCGGCGGCGACAACCGCACCGGAGGCACTCCTTCCACAGTCGGCCCCCACATGGACGGCCCCTCCGCAGAAGTCGGCCACCACGAGCCTCCGTCCACGGGCAGCATCCACCCGGAAACCCCGGGCACCGGCAGCCTTGACGACGCGGCCCACATCGGCGACGACACGACGAGTCCTGGTGGTGGCGCACCCGGCGCGAACCGTGTTCCCGACCCTCCGAGCTTCATGCGACAGGGGGACAACCCCTACGGCCCTCCCGGGTCGCTCAGACCGGACCAGGTTACGGAGATCCAGGTCTACAGGGCCAATCACGAGGAGGGGTACTTCAAGGAGTACTACGAAAAGCGCGGCTATCGCCATGACACCGACGTCCCTGACGAGAGCGGCTTTCCACCACCGCAGCTGATCAAGAACCCCGCCGATCCGAAGATGTGGATCGCGAAAGACAATGCTCCGCCGGCCTTCCCGACGAAGTACCACGAGGGCTGGGACCGTCCGGGAACCGCCGAGCAGCTCAACGACCGGCAGGCACAGTCAATCCTTGACAACGCCGCCAAGACACGGCACGAGGCGATCCAGGCCGACAACCCATTTCACGATCCGCTTGGCAAGGCCAAGAAGGCCTGGGTATCGAATAGAACGCCCGAGAACAAATCGATATACGAGGCTCTCAAGGCTGAGCATGCGCCGTTCCATGACACGATGTCAAAGGCCACGGAGGCTTATGGTGAGGCCGTCGCCCGGCATCATGTCGTCTCGCAGTTCTATGAGGGTGCGAAGTGGGAGCCGACTGCCGGCCCCAAGAACGGAAACGACCAGTTCGACCAGGTCTGGCGGCGCAAGGACAACAAGGGCTTCGCAGTCATCGAAGCGAAGAGTGACGTCGGCACGGGCATCAACGAGCGTACGCTGCCGAGTGGTTACAAGGCAAAGCAGGGCTCACGTGAATACTTTCTCGACATCATGAACGAGATGTGGAAGAGAGCAGAGAACGGAGACGCCGCCGAGCTCAAGTTGTACACTGACCTGAAGAAGGCGCTCATAGCGGACAAGGTCGAATACATCCTGGTCAAAGGAGTTTCCCAGGGTCCGACTTATAGTGGCTTCAAGAGCCGTCGATTCAATATCGGAACGTTTAAAGCGGAAGACTTCTTCTTCGAGACTACCAACAGGAGTAATCCGTGACGGTGATTGTGGAGCGGCATGCCATTCCTACGGTCGACCAGCAGGTCACCGAGCAATTGGCCGAGGAGTTCGAAACGAGCATCCAGAATCTGAACGCCTCGCCTGCGATCGTCGGCATGGCACTGAACGAGGCGCTCCTGCAGGTGCAGGCGAACCAGGCCCTCAATCCGCGCGGCAATCGTTTCGCCACGTGGGATTCCACCGTCTGCGCCATGCAGGTGGGTACGGCGGCCTTTGCCGCCGCCACTGTCACCGAAGGTCTGATCGAGACGCGCATTGCACACGAGATGCGTACCATCAAGGCCACAGGTCCCCAGTTCTACGCAAACGCCGGAAACTGGCTGACCACACTCTGGTTCGTCGTGGTTTGCCGTGACCAGCCCCGCATGGACGCGATGTGCCAGATTCCGCTCGATCTCCTACGGTCGTCCGGCGCCGAGGGCGATGAGTACACCTACTACTGGGTGGACGCCCTGCAGACGTACTGGCGCGAGCAACCGGGGCTGCCGGAGAAACTGACAGCGGCCATCGAGCAGTCCCATCCGGACATCGCCACGATCACGCCGCGCGATCTGCTCCAGTGCGTGCTGTACCCACCGATCAACCTCTTCTACCAGTTCCTGCGCAAGGACCACGCCGGGTTCAACCAGGCACTCGTGGAGGCCCTGGAACTTCACAAGGCGTACTGGAGTACGCCGGAACGTTCGGGGGACATCGCAGGGTTCCTGGCCCTCGGGCCGCTGGCCATCGCATGCCTCGCGTACGACGCAGGCTTCCCCATCGAGGTCGAGTCCGAATACCTGCCCGTCCGCCTTCTGGACCGTTCCTGGGTGGGCGAGTTCGACACGTGATGCCACCGCGCGGGAGGACCACGGCAGCGGATACCAGCCGGTCCGCGCCCGTGGTTGTTGCCTGGAACGACATACCGGACGGACCTGAGCCGATAGGATGGCGGAGCGAATCGGTGAACAAATGGCCCGGCGAATCGACGCTATCGAAGAGTCAGCCAGTCTGATCGATTTCGCGTTCAACTCCTCCTTCCTGACTCTACTTACTCTCTGCGTCATCGACCCACGAGCGCCGGCAGTGGGGCCGTGGTAGACCACGGCCAACGCGGTCCGGTTGAGTGTGACCCTGCGAGCGAGGGTTCTGCCGAGTGCCGCATCAACTGCGAGCTGCAGACCCTTCCGGCAGAGGCCCGCTGCCGACAGCCGATACAGGAAACTTGCTGACGGCATATTTCCTGACCGCCGTCTGCCACGAGCAGACGCACATTACGCAGTTCTGCGAGATTCTCCTGATCCGGCTGTGCTCCCCGACAGGGCAGTCCGGCTGACCATGAGGAACCGGTCTAGCTGGCGGAACATTACGACAAATAGGGCCCGGCTATCGCAACAATACCGACGAGCTGGTCGACGGCTAACGGAACGCCGGAGTACGTCCGCATGATCATTGCCGATGTGCGGTCGCGCCATGGCTTCACCAGGAGAGGCCAGATGTATCACCGAGGTCGAAAACGCCATCAAGTACGAAACTCTGCACTACGTCCTCATGCAGGCCTCTGAGAACACCGTTCAGTGTGCTGGGGCCTTGCTCAAGTAATTCAAAACCTTTCAAGGAGAAGCGTGTTGGTCCCGATGATTCCCCGCCACCCCATTCCCACGGGGAACGCGGGAGCGGGCCTCGTCGTTCTCCAGGAAAGCACCGACGGGTGGATCGACGGCCTGGAGGCGGACTCCACAGGTCTGGGCGAGGCCTTCGACATCTCGCTCATGCTGGCTAAAGGGCACTGCCTGCTGGACCCGCGAGGTTCGATCTTCCCCACCTGGGACGCCTGGGTGAACGCGATACAGATCGGCTCCGCCGTGTTCGCCGCGTCGACCACTACCGAGGGCCACGTCCGGTGCCGCATCGCGCACAAGGACCGCACTCTCCAAGCCACTGGTCCGCAGCGGTACGTGACCCCGGGCACCTGGCTGACCGCCTTCTACCTCGCCGTGGTGTGCCGGGAACGCGACAGGATCACGGCCCTGTGCCGAGTTCCCCTGTCTCTACTGCGGGAGAACAGCGCGCACTACGACGAGTTCGAGTACGCCTGGATCGATGCCCTCCAGACCTACTGACTCGGCGGCGACGACTTCGGCTGGAGATGTTCCACCGGGTCATCCGCGACGACCATGCCGGCTTCAACCGTGCTCTCTCCGCCGCCCTCCAGTGGCACAAGGAGTGCTGGACCGATGAAACCCGGGCCGGCCTGATCTCGGGTCTCGTCGCGCTCGTGCCGCTCGCCATGGCCTGCTTCGCCCACGACGCGGGCATCCCCATCGAAGTCGAGTCCGAGTACCTGCCCGCCACCCTCCTGGGACGCAACTGGTGCGGCGAATTCCCCACGTAAGGCACGCGTGGCCACCGTCGTTCCCCGCCATGCGTTCCGTACGGGCAAGGCGGCCGAGGCCACGGCGCCAATCGCTGCGTCATGGTGAACGGCCTCAGCACCCCGCTGCGAGCGAGCAAGTTGCCGGGCGGCATCTGGGCGGCCCCAGGGGGTGTTGCAACACGGTGACGGCGCCGGGCCGGCCTCACAGCCGAGAAGCGCCGACATCCGCCCACGCGCGGGCGAACCGCTCGTGCGCGGGCGGCGGGACGGCGGCGATCGGAGCCGCCGGGGCGGGACGGGGTGCCTTCGCGGCGGTGAGCTCCTTGCGGACGGCGCGGTGGTGGTCGAGGGTCCAGGTGTTCCAGCGGCGTACGGTGCGGTCGGCCGGGCGGTCGAGGGCATGCAGCTGGAGGTGGAGGGCCGCCGCGTCGCGGCCGACGCCGAGGGACGCGGCCACCTCGTCCACCAGGTCCGGGACGCTGAAGAGCGGGTTGGCCTCGTACTGGCCCGGCGGGACCGGGGTGGCCGTCGTGCGGTCCGCCAGGGCACGCAGGGCGGTGAGCTGATCGGCGGGGATGTCCGTGGGCCGGCCGAGCAGCGCACGGGCTCCCTCCGTGGCCGGGTCGCCGACCGGTCGCTCGGTGAGGGCCCAGGTGAGGGCGGTGACGGCGGACCGTATCCCGTCGGCGTCCTGCGGGAGTTCCGCCGCGTGCTCCAGGCGGCCGGTGAGCAGGGCGGTGGCCCAGGTCGCGGGCAGGTCGTGGTCCTTGGCCAGCGCGGCGGCATGGCTGCCGTCGTCGGCGTACGGGGTCACTGCGAGCCGGGCGCACCATTCGGTGGCCATCCGGTCCGCCGCGGCGGTCATCCCGCCGGGGGCCCAGAGGTCCGCCGGATCGGCGGGGACGGCGGCGGCGAGCACGGCGCGCCGGCCCTCGGGGCGGAGGTCCATGCGCGCGACGTCGTACTGGTGGATCAGCTCCCGGTCGGCCTTGTACGGCTTGGCGCGGCACAGCTTGAGGTGGACCGCGTAGTCGTCGCTGCCGGCGAAGCCGTCGAGGACCAGCGCGGCGATCGCGCGCGGCACCCCCGTACGCCACCGGAACAGGTCCACGGCTTCCTCGGGCACCGGCAGCGGGCCGCGCTCGGCGAGCAGGGCCAGCAGGCGGGGCAGTCTCGTGGTGTCGTCGCCCTCGATGGTGCGGGTCTCGCACTCCTCGGCATAGGCGGGCGCCGGGTCGGCGGCCCGCTGGAGGAAGGGGACGAGGTCGCTGCGGACCGGGCCGGTGGCCACCGGGACATCGGACGAGCGGAGCTCGGCGATCCGGGGCTCCGGGACGCGGCCGGTGCGCCAGGTGGTGCCGGGCTCCGCGAACGGCTGGCGGTTCCACACCCCGAGCAGCGCGGTGAGTGCCCGCCGGTGCTCGTCCGGGGTGGCGGCGACGGCGGCGCGCCAGGCCACGGCGTCGATCCGGCCGGTCAGCACCGCCCATTCGGACGGCGGGGCGGGCAGCGCCAGCACCCGTACCTCGTCGTCGATCTCGCCGCGCAGATACCGGCCGTCGGCGGCGACCGCGGTGAGGACGGCGGGCTGCGGCTGCGGCGGCCGTTCCTCGTACCCCCGCAGCTGGGGCAGCAGGCCGTGCAGGGCCGGGACGAGCCGGGTGTCGGGCTCCGGGTCGGGCAGCTCGACGACCGGTCCGGAGCGCATGACGCCCACCCGGTGCGACAGTTCGCGGCGGCGGCGCAGCACATCGGCGGCGAGCCGGGCCGCGCGGGCGAGACCCTCCCGGATCCGGGGGTCGGTCACCCCGGGCAGCGCGTCCTCGGCGCCGGACAACAGCAGCTCGCGCACGGCCTCGTCGGTGACCGCGCGAAGTACGCCGGAGGAGGGCTCGTCGCGCGGGGTGAGAAAGTGCCAGAACGCGGGCGGCGGCACGGGCCCGGCCTGCTCACCGAGGGTGGCCCGGACCGGCCCGGTGCGGTGGCTGCCGGGGAAGCCCCGGACCTGCCAGAGCAGCGAGTTGTCCTCGGCGGCGTGGCAGCGGACCGTGGTGCTGCCGACGACGACGGCGTCCTCACCGCCGGACGGAAGGCCGAGGATGCCCCATGGCCGGCGGCCCCAGGTGGTGGTGCGGTAGGACGCGGTGCGGCCGTCGATGGACTCCAGCTCGAACTCGCGGGGCGAGGGACCGGCGTACGGAGTGCGGTGGTCGACCCGGCAACCGGTGAGCCGGCCGTCCTGGCCGAGCGGGGACGGCGGGGCGCCGGGCGGCAGTTCGGCGAGGATCCGGTGATCGGGGAAGGGCTTGGTGCCGTCCGGGCGCGAGTCGGGGGTGTGGAAGCCGGGCAGGGGGCGGTCGGCGGTGGGCTCGCCGGTGGCGGGATCCACCCGGGACCACCCGACGCCGCGATCCTCGCTGAACACCGTGGTGCTCCAGAGGTACTGGCCGTCGTACATCTGGTAGTCGCGGTGGCCGATCCCCCCGGTGTCGCCGGGCCGCAGGATCTTCTCGCCGTCGAACCGGCCGCCGTCCGGGGTCTGGAACTGATAGCCGAGGCCGCCCCGGATGCTGCCGCCGTAGGGGCGCAGCCCGTAGGACTCCTCCGGTACGAAGATGTCGGCGGGGCTGCCCGACCAGTACGCCGCCGTGTCGGGCGTGTTGCTCTCGCCCGTGCCCGCGCCGGACCAGGCGACGAGGAACTGGCCGCCGACCCAGTGCACCGTGGGGCGCAGGGCGCCTTCCGGCAGCTCCAGGGTGTGCTCGCCGCGCCGCCCCGCGTGGTCGACGGCGAACGCGCGGCTCTCCCCGTACAGGGTGAGCACCGGCCAGCTGCTGGTGACGTACACCGTCTCGTCCGGCCGGAATTCGGCGAGGGCCTCCTCCAGGGCGGGCCAGCCCAGCTCCTCGGGCAGCCCGGCGCGCAGGGCGCGGGCGAGCGGGCCGGTGAGGTCCAGCGCGTCGAGCGCCTCCTCGATGCCGTCCAGGGCGATGGCGGTGGGCCGGTCGAGGAGGTCGTGCAGCTCGTCCACCGCCTCGTCGGCCGCCGCGAGCCCGCCGCCGCGCAGGCTGTCGAGCAGCTTCTCGATCCGGCCGTGCACCTCGGCGGCGATACCAGGATTGTGCGGGAGGCGGCTGATGGCGGTGCCGCCCCGGGAGCGGAGCCCGGCGTGCACCGTGCCTTCGAGCCGGGATCCGAACACGGGGTCGGCGGCGAGGGCCCTGAGGTCGCGCCGCGCCTCCTTGTCCCAGAACTCCAGAGGGATGGTGCCGCCGGGGTCGTGGACGGGGATGGACTCGGCGAGGCAGACGTCGAGCAGATCGGCATCCAGATGCGGCCACTGGTAGCGGTCCTCGTGGAGCCGGACCGGGGTGCCGTCCTCCTTCAGCCGCGGTGCGAACCGGGCGACCAGCTCGAAGAGTTCGGCCGGCATGGCCTGGCGGGTCACCCCGCCACCGGCGACGGTGCGGTGGGAGTACCGGGTGGCGTACCGGCGCAGCCACTCACCGAGGCCGCCCTCGGGGGCGATGCGGCCGGTCGCTGCGGCGTCGGCGGCCCCGCAGCCGATGAGCAGCCGCAGCCAGGCGGCCGCGTCGTTCTTCGACTCGGGGAACAGGTCGAGCAGGGCGGCGGACCGGTCGTCGGCCGGCGGGTGGGCGGTGAGCGGGGCGAGTGCCGCGTCGAACAGCCGGTCCGGCACGGCCTTGCCGGGAGCGGACGCGAGCACCTCGCCCAGCACCCGTGCCTCCTCGTCGGTGCCGAGTCCGGCCGCGCGCGCGGAGTCCCTGACCCGGCGGGCCAGATCGGCGGGCAGCTCCCCGGGGGACGCCGCCCAGGTGGTCAGCAGCCGTGTGAACTCGCGGTGCGCGTCGCCCGGCCCGTGAACCTCGGTCAGCCAGGCGGGGGCGCCGCTGAGTTCGGTGGCGGGCAGCGCGCCGAACCGGGCGAACAGCTGAAGGTTCGCCGACCGCCAGTCGGGGTCGACGGGCAGCCCGTGGGTGCGCTCCGCGGTGCGCGCGTTCCCGTACGCGCGGGCGGCGGAGCGGCGGTGCGTCTCCAGCATCCAGTGCCCGATGGTGTCCCAGAACCACGGCAGATGGGCGGCCGGCAGGCCCCGGGCAAGGCGCTCCGTCTCGTCCATGAACCGTCCGGGCTTCTCCCAGGCCCGGTGCCGGCCTCGGCCTGCCCGCTCCAGTGCGTCACGGGCGTCGGCCTCGGCGCCCGGAACGCGGGCGCGCGCCCAGTCGACGTACGTCTCGGAGATGCGGTGATTGGCCGGGAG
The DNA here is from genome assembly GCF_042677325.1 of Streptomyces sp. NPDC127117. Lineage (NCBI taxonomy): Bacteria > Bacillati > Actinomycetota > Actinomycetes > Kitasatosporales > Streptomycetaceae > Streptomyces > Streptomyces sp. NPDC127117. The sequence continues at coordinate 13,970 of NZ_JBHXTM010000019.1, read as the reverse complement.
CGGAACGGGAGTTCCGGTGCTGCTGGTCATGTGTACGAGTCTGGCAGGCGGCACTGACAGCGGGCCGCCGCGCCCCGGAAGCCTGTGCAAGGTCCCGGCAGGCCTGCGTTCCGTCGACTTCGACTTCAAGCTCCTGGTCATCGAGCAACTCATGTACGGGTCACGCACGGGGACAAGACGCTCACCCCGGCCTTCAACATCGACGAGTGCCTGCGGGCCATGGGGATCCCCGACCGGCAGCTCCACGCGTTCGGCAACGACCTCGCGTACTTTCCCCGGTCCGGGACGACGAGGACGAACTGTTCGACGTGGAATCGCTCGACGACCTCGACCTGCTGCCGAACCTGCGCCGGACCACCGGCGCCGAGAACTGCGGGATGGGCGTCCCGTTCACGGAGGAAATCCTCGCCGCCCGGGGCATCGCGTCCGACCGAGACACCGTCACCGGCGAGGTATCCGGATGCGGCTGAGGCAGCCGTGGCGTCGGTGGCGCCGCGTCAGGTAATCGGACGAAGTGTCCGGCCTGCGTGGCGCGGGCATGATCAACGACATGAACGACGGCATGAACGACGAGCCGGGCCGGATCCTCCGCTGGAACTTCTTCATCGGCGGCCACCTGAGTGCGTCGGTCCCCGTACGCCTCGTCGAGCGCACCGACCGGGGCCAGCTGGTGTGGATGGAGACCGGCACCCCTATGTGGCGTACGGAACTCCCGAACGGGGCGCATCTTCGGGACATCGCGCCCGACGACCGCCCGCCCGGCGGCTACCCGGTGGTCGCCGACCGCTGGCCGATGGGCAACGCACTCTTCTACCAGCCGACCGGCGCAGCGCACTCGGTGCTCTGGCTCTTCGGCCGCAGACGGAAGTTCCGTGGCTGGTACGTAAACCTGGAGCGCCGGATCCATCGCGGTGACGACATCGACATCACCGACCACGAACTCGACATCAACGTCGCACCGGACCGGAGCTGGCGATGGAAGGACGAGCGGTCCTTCGCCGAGAAGACCGGTCACCCCGTCTACTGGTCGGCGGACGAGGCATCGGCGATCCGGGACGAGGGCGCGTCGGTGGCCCGGCTCGCCGAGGCCGGAACGTTTCCCTTCGACGGCACCTGGTGCGATTTCCGGCCACCGCCCTCCTGGACCACGCCGCCCCGGCCGCCCGTCCCACGCCATCCGCTGCTCTGACCGGCCCCTGCTCCGACCGGGTACGGCGCGCTGACCAGGGCATGTGCAAAATTCTCGGCCAGGGTGGCGGGATGGCAATCATTGCCCGGGGTCACCCCCCGTGATACACAGAGTAACCATACGTATTCGGTCATACATCGATTCGATCCGCTGGTCAGGGCGGTCGGACCGGTCACATGTGCGGAATCCGGGTAAAGAGAGCCGTCAAGTCGTCGTACGAGAGCAGTTTCATCAGCGAAGATAGAGAGCGACCCGTGCCGTGCGGCAGGGGCAATGAACTACCCAACAGGGGCGGTGACTTACATGATCCTGGCAGCTGAAAAGGGCGACATCACCACCATCATCGGCGGAATCGCCCCGAACTGGGGGCCGTTCGGGACCTTGGGCAACGAGGCCCGCGTAATGATCGAGGTCGTGATGGCCATCGCCATCCTGCTCTGCCTCGGCATCGCGGTATGGGGTGCGGCGAAGCAGCGCATCGGTGCGACGGCACTGCGCGACACGTTCAGCGCCGAGCAGGGCAAGGGGCTGATCGTTGCCGGTCTGACCGGTGTGTTCATCATCGGATCGCTCGGAACCCTGTTCACCATCGTCTACGGAATGGCCGTCTGACCGGCTGTCATCCCACGCCAGGGGCAGTACCGCCCACCCCCACACCATCCGTCCGTCGTGCCCACCGGCAGAGGTTGCGTCCCCTGATGTCGAGTCACCACACCGCGTCCGCGCGGCATCCCGCACGGCTACCGTCGTACTACCCGGTTCAGGCAACGGTTGAGGGGGCGTACGCGGCATGAGCCTCGGCGACGACAACGGCTACGGCAACGACTCAGGCCGTACGGACGATGCATACAGCACCATCGGCGGGACACGCCAGACCCGTACCCGCCTGCCCGACGGCGAGGGCGGCGACGGCTACAGCGCCCCCCGCCGCCCGGCCCGTGCTTCCCGCTCGCTCGTCACGATGGTCGGCGTGGTCGTCCTCCTGATCGCGGCCATCGCGTTCGCCAACATGGGCGGGGGCGGCGGGAACGGCAACGACGGCGACGGCTCGGGGAGCGGGGGGAGCAAGCCGGAGTCGGCGTCCACGGCTGCCACGGGGACGAAGCCGGTGACGGGGAAGAACGGCACGATTCCGTCGGGGTTCGCGCATGACGAGCAGGGGGCGCAGAGCGCGGCGGCGAACTATGCCGTGGCGCTCGGCTCGGCCGACATGTTCGACAAGACCCGCCGCCGCACGGTCGTCACGGCCGTCTACGCGCCCGAGGTCGCCGCCGCCCGCCAGGGCGATCTGGACAAGGTGTACTCCGGCCAGGACTTCCTGACCAGCATCGGGCTGAACGCCGATGGCAGCGCGCCGGCGGGCCTGTCCTTCATCTCGCGCTCCAACCCGGCCGGCACCAAGATCGTGAAATTCAACGGCGACTCCGCGAGCGTCGCCGTTTGGTACTCAGCTCTGTTCGGACTGGCCGGTGAGGGTTCCAAGAACCCTGTCTCCGAGAGCTGGTACACCAACACCTTCGAGCTGGCGTGGATCGACGGAGACTGGAAGATCACCGACTTCACGCAGAAGGACGGCCCCACACCTGTCGGCCGTGACCAGGCTGCTTCCCCTGCGGAGGAAATGGCCAACGCCGTGGAACAGTTCGGAGGGTTCACCTATGCCCGGTAAACGATCCAGCCGAGCCCTTTCAGTCGCTGCGGCGGCATCCGGCCTGCAGGTCGCGTTCGTGCTGCTGGCCAGCCGCGCGTTCGCCGCGCCCTCTCCCAGCCCAACGCCCAGCGAGAGCAACAACGCGTGCGACTTGATCCGTGGTCCCGCGAAGGACTACTGCGAAAGCGGCGACGCAGCCCCCAAAACCAACGCCCCCTCCACCCTCGACAGCTCCCTCGATCCCCTCTCCTCCCTCGCCCGCGGCTGCGCCGACGCCGCCGCGTGGATCGTCGGAAAGCTCAGCGAGGCCGTGAAGGGCACCGCCAACGTCGACTTCACGAACACCAAGTTCCTCCAGCAGTACGCGATCGTCTTCGCCGCCTCCACCGTCCTGACCCTCGTCCTGTGGCTGCTCGCCGTCGCCAAGCGGGCGATCCGCGGCGTGCCGCTGACCACCGCGATCTCCGAGGCCATCGGGTTCCTGTGGCTGACGGTCCTCGCCTCCGCGTTCACCCCGCTGATCCTCTACACGATCGTCTCCGCGACCGACGGCGTCACCGAGGTCATCGCCTCGTCCTCCGGCGGGCAGACCGACGTCTTCTTCGGGTCGTTCGCCGAGGCGCTCAAGAAGGGCTCCGACATCGGCGGCGGGCCGATCATGCTGATCGTCGTCTCGCTCGTCTCGATCCTCGCCGCGGGCATCCTCTGGCTGGAGCTCGTCATCCGGGCCGCCCTGCTCTACGTCGGCGCCCTGCTCGGCACCGTCGTCTACGCCGGGCTCGTCGACAAGAACATGTGGGGCCACGTCCGGCGCTGGGCGGGAATCATGATCGCGGTGATCATGGTGAAGCCGGTCATCGTCGTCGTGCTCGGGCTGGCCGGCGCGCTCTCCCAGAACGACGGGCCGAACGCCTTCTCCGCCGTCGTCTCCGGCCTCGCCATCATCCTGCTGGCGATCTTCGCCTCCGCGATGATCTACCGCTTCGTCCCCGGCTTCGGCGACGAGATCCAGGGCGCCCGCACCAACCGCAAGGCGGCCACCGACGGCTCCCAGGCCGCCGCGCTGATCAGCTCGCCCGCCGCCCTCGTCTCCCAGGGCATCAAGACCCACAGCAGCCGCAGCGGCCAGAACGGCGGCGACGGAGGCAACAGCGGCGGCCGGCCCGCCAACGCGATCAGCGGCGGAGTCGCCGCGCACAGCTCCCGCAACTCCGGCGGGAGCGGAGTCGGCGGCGGATCTGTCCCCTCCGCCGCACCTCCGCCGCGCAGCGGATCCGGGCCGACGTCCGGCACCCCGCACGGCAGCCGCTCCCACCGAGGTGGCGGATCAGGCAGTTCAGGTAACAACAGCACGGGAGGTGGAGGGCGTTGACGACTCCGTCCCATACGATCGGGCCCCGCCGTACGTATCTCATCGGCCGGGCCCGGCCGAACGCGATCGTCGGCAAGAACCGCGAGACCGGCGAGATCGCCCTGATCATCGCCGGCGCGTTCCTCGGCATGATGAGCGGGCTGATCGTCCCGATCCTGCCCCTGCGGATCGTGCTGCTCACGGGCTTCCCGTTCCTCGCCCTGGCGATCGTGTACCTCCCGTACAAGCACCGCACCTTCTACAAGTGGTTCGAGATCAACCGCAGCTACAAGCGCTCCCTGCGCCGCGGTACGGCCTACCGCTCCGCCGCCATGGAGGCGGGCGTCGGCGCCGACGGGCGTGAGGTCGAGATCGGCCCGCCCCCCGGCATCGGCCGGATCAACTGGCTGGCCGCCCCCTTCGGCCCGGACGAGATCGCCGTACTCCTGCACGCCGACCGACGCACCGTCACCGCCGCGATCGAGATCGAGGGCCCCGGCGTCGGTCTCCGCGACAGCGAGGACCAGGAAGCGCTCGTCGACCGGTTCGGCACGCTGCTGAAGCACGTCGCCAACGGCGACGGCTTCGTGACCCGCATCCAGATGCTGGCCCGCACCCTGCCCGCCGACCCCGACGCGCACGCCAAGGACGTCGCCCAGCGCGGCGACAAGGCGTCCCCGGGCTGGCTCCAGGAGTCCTACGACCAGCTCCAGTCCATGGTCTCCACCTCCAGCGAGCAGCACCGCGCCTACCTCGTGGCCTGCATGCACTACACCCGCGAGCTGGCCGCCGAGGCCAATGCCATGGCCCGCGCCGCCCGCCCCGAGGCCGGCCGCAGGCTCGACCGGGACGCCGGCCTCGCCGTCGTCATGGCGCGCGAGCTCACCGACATCTGCGCCCGCCTCGCCGAGGCCGACATCCGGGTCCGCCAGCCGCTCGGCCAGAGCCGGCTCGCCTCCCTCGTCCACTCGATGTACGACCCCGACCATCCCATCGACCACATCCAGGCCATGACCAAGCGCAACGCCTGGCCGGCCGAGCTGGACGCGGTCGAGCCGACGTTCCTCCAGGCCAAGACCCGCGAGTCGGTCACCCGCGCCCCCTGGTGCCACTCCACGGCCTGGGTGAAGGAGTGGCCGATGACCCCCGTCGGCGTCAACTTCCTCGCCCCGCTCCTCGTCCACACCCCCGATGTGATCCGTACGGTCGCGGTCTGCATGGACCTGGAACCCACCGAGGTCGCCATCGAGCGGATGCTCACCGAGAAGACGAACGACGAGGCGGAAGCCAGCCGTCAGGCCAAGATGAACCGCACCGTCGACCCGCGCGACATCGCCGCCCACGGCCGCCTCGACCAGCGGGGTGAAGATCTCGCGAGCGGCGCCGCCGGGGTGAACCTGGTGGGGTACATCACCGTTTCGTCGCGCTCGCCGGAGGCCCTGGCCCGCGACAAGCGGACGATCCGGGCCTCGGCCGGCAAGTCGTATCTCAAGCTGGAGTGGTGCGACCGCGAGCACCACCGCGCCTTCGTGAACACCCTGCCGTTCGCCACCGGCATCCGCCGCTAGCCCCGCCCCACCGCACCACCACACAGCACAGCAACCGAGACAACCGAGAGAACCGAAAGGGAGGTCGGTCCCGCCATGCGAGATCCGCTGTCCGCGCTGTCGGACGCCTTCACCGCCTTCCTCTTCGGGAAGGTGGAGACGACCAGGCTGCCCGTCCGCACGTCGACCGGACAGGCCCAGGCCGTCTATCTGCCCACCGCGGCCCCCGGCCTCGGTGACTCCGGCGTGATCATCGGCCGCGAGGTCTACTCCGGCAAGGGCTACATCTACGACCCCTTCCAGCTGTACGGACAGCAGTTGCCGGCCCCGCACTGGCTGGTGCTCGGCGAGTCCGGCAACGGCAAGTCCGCGCTGGAGAAGACGTACGTGCTCCGCCAGCTCCGCTTCCGCGACCGCCAGGTCGTCGTGCTGGACGCCCAGGGCGAGGACGGCGTCGGCGAGTGGAACCTCATCGCCCAGGAGCTCGGCCTCACCCCGATCCGCCTCGACCCGACCGCCGCCCTCAACGGCGGCATCCGGCTCAACCCGCTCGACCCCGCGATCACCACCACCGGCCAGCTCGCCCTGCTCCGCACGATCATCGAGGTCGCGATGGGGCACGGCCTGGACGAGCGGTCCGGCTTCGCGCTGAAGGTCGCCCACGCCTACGTCAACGAGACGATCACCGACCGGCAGCCGGTCCTCACCGACATCGTCGACCAGCTCCGCCACCCGGAGCCCGAGTCCGCCGAGGCGATGAACGTCGACATAGACGATGTACGGGCCTGGGGCCTGGACGTCGCCCTCGTCCTGGACCGGCTGGTCGACGGTGACCTGCGCGGCATGTTCGACGGACCGACCAGCTTCGGCATCGACCTCGACGCGCCGCTGATCGTCTTCGACCTCTCGCACATCGACCGGAACTCGATCGCGATGCCGATCCTGATGGCGATCGTCGGCGTCTGGCTGGAGCACACCTGGATCAGGCCCGACCGGAAGAAGCGCATCTTCCTGGTGGAAGAGGCCTGGCACATCATCAACTCGCCCTTCGTGGCCCAGCTCTTCCAGCGCCTGCTGAAGTTCGGACGCCGCCTCGGCCTGTCGTTCGTGGCCGTCGTCCACCACCTCAGCGATGTCGTCGACGGAGCGGCGGCGCGAGAGGCCGCGGCGATCCTCAAGATGGCGTCGACCCGCACGATCTACGCCCAGAAGGCCGACGAGGCCAGAGCGACGGGACGCGTGCTCGGCCTGCCCCGGTGGGCGGTCGAGATCATCCCGACCCTCACCCCCGGCATCGCGGTCTGGGACGTCAACGGCAACGTCCAGGTGGTCAAGCACCTGATCACCGAGGCGGAACGCCCGCTGGTCTTCACCGACCGCGCGATGACCGAGTCCTCCGCCGGCGACCTCCTCCCCGAGGACGTACGCGCCGCCGACCTGGAGGCGGAGCAGCGCGCGGCCCGGATCGAGCACCAGCAACGGCTGAACGAGTCGTCCGAGTCAACGGTGGCATGACATGGCGGGGCGCGCTGAGCAACGTACCGGCGGCAACGGCAGTGGAAACAACGGCGGCGGCATCCCCGACGGCATGCTGATCGGCCTGCTGGCCTTCCTGCTCGGGCTGACGCTGCTGGTATGGACGGCCACCGGCCTGGCCGGACTGTTCGCACACGGCGCCTGGCCGGAGGGGGTCACGCTCGCCGAGACGCCCCTGTCGATGCGCCGGCTCGTCACCGCACCGCACGACCTCCCGGCCGCCTGGCCGAACACCCCGGCGGACGAACTCTCCGGATACGGGCTCTTCTGGGGCCTGTTCATCGGAGAACTGATGGTGCTGCTGGTGCTGACGGTGTTCGTGCTGGGCGTGGTGGCCCGCTGGCGAGCGGTACGGGCCCGGCAGCGGGCCGAGCGGTACGTGGGCGGGGAGGCGGACGAGTACGGGGACGAGCCCGTACGGTCCCGTCGGCGGCAGGAACCCCACCGCCGGACCCGACGGAACGACACCGCCGTCCCCATCGAGCGCACCCCGGCCGAGACTGCCGTCCTCATGGAGCACACCCCGGCCGAGACCACCGTCCCCATGGAGCACACCCCGGCCGACACCACCCCTCTCCCCAGGACCGAACCCGCCACCGGGCCACGGACCGAACCCGCCACCGGAGCCGGAGCCGCAACCGGCGCCCACGCCGATCCCCGACCGGCCTCCGCCCCCGACCCCGCCGGCCCCGTCCTCCCCCCGCTCCCCGCCCCCCGCGCCCCCGTCGTCTACGGGCCGGCCACCACGCGCCGTCCCACCGCCGTCCAGGCCATCCTCGAAGCCGACGGCCCCGCGCTCGTCGTCACCTCCGACCCCACCGTCTGGGCCGAGACCAAGGACGCCCGCGCCAAGCTCGGCCCGGTCCTCGTCTACGACCCGGGCCATCTCTGCGACACCCCGGCCCGCCTCCACTGGTCCCCCACCGCGGGCTGCGAGAAGCCCGACACGGCCGCCGCCCGCTCCGCCGCACTCCTCGCCCCGGTCCGGCCGCAGGCCCGGATCGACGCGGCGACCGCCGACACGGCGGAAACGCTCCTGCGGTGCTGGCTGCACGCCGCCGCCATAGACGGCCGGCCCTTCCGCCAGGTCCACCGCTGGGCTCTCGGCGGCAGCGCCCACGAACCGGTGCGCCTGCTCCGTACCCATCCCAAAGCGGCCTCCGGACTCGCCGGACTGCTGGAGTCGGCACTGACCGCACACCCCGAACGCCGCGAGATGGCACAGGAGTTGACCGTACGGGCCTTCGGCGCGCTCTCGTCGGTGCACATCCGCGAGGCCTGCACACCGAACCGGGCCGATTCCCTCGCGCTGGAATCATTCGCGGACGAGGGGGGCACCCTCTATGTGGTGGGGGAGCCGATCGAGGACCCCCGCTCGGGTCCGGGAGCAATGCCCCTGCTCACGGCACTCGCCTCACACGTGGTCGAGCACGGCCGCCGCATGGCCGCACGGTCAACCGACGGTCGGCTCGACCCACCAATGACGCTGGTGCTCGACGACGTCGCCGCGGTGGCCCCGCTCCCCCGCCTCCCGGAACTGCTGGCGAACGGCCGGGCCATGGGCCTGCCGACCCTGGCCCTCCTCCGCTCGCAGGAACAGGCCCGCGCCCGCTGGCCCCAAGGGGTATGACCCACCCGCGCCGGGGCGGGCAGCCGCATCGGGCCCGTCAGGGGTTGTTCGGACAGGCGAGTACGGTCGGCGGGTTGATTCCCCGGACCAGTTCACGAAGCTCGGTCAGCGATGCGGGCGGCGCCGGGCCGTGCCGCCCGCATCAGCGCCCTGGCCCGGTCCGGATCGGTCTCGCGTTGCTCACCCGGGGCTCCGCACTGCGCGCCGCCTTCCCCCGGACACGCTGACCCGCCCGCCGCGCGCCCCGGTCACGGGACCGGGGTCTACGCCTTCCGCTCCACCGCGTACTCGATCTCCCGGGCCGACGGGTCGCCCGGCACGGGCACCGAGCGCCCGGTCGCCGAGAATCCGATCCGCCGGTAGAAGGCCGCGGCCCTCGGGTTGTCCTCGTGCACATACAGCCGCACCCGCTCGATCCGCGGCCCCGCCAGCGACCAGGCCCAGTCCGTCCCGGCCCGGAACAGCTCCTCGGCCAGACCCGCGCCCCGGGCCTCCGGCCGTACGAACACACCGACCACATGCGCCTGATGGGCGTCGACCGCCTCCCCGAACCGCACCTCCGCGTCCGGCCGTTCGATCAGCACGGTGACCCCACCGTCCCACCGCCCGTCCGGCGCGACGGCGACGAACTGCCGGACGTCACCACCGCCGGTCTCGGACGCGCCGAGTGCCCGGTCCTGCCAGAACTCGTCGGAGTAGGCCACGCCCTGCTCGTACGTCTCCAGAAACGCCACCGGCGCGACCGGATCCCGCAGGGCGGCCAGCCGCAACTCCTTGACCAGGGGCCATTCATCGGCGCGCACGGCTCGAATCACATGTTCCATCCGCCGATCCTGCCCCCGCCGGGCGACCCGCGCAAACAACGTTCCCCGACCCCGCGTCGTACCCCGGTACTACGCCCGTCACCAGGTCCCGCCCCAGGTCCGACGCCTGCCCGGGCCCCGCTCCGTAGCGTCGACCGCATGATCAGGGCATACGAACTCACCAAGAAGTACGGGGACAACACCGTCGTCCAGGGCCTCACCTTCACGGTCCGGCCCGGCACCGTCACCGGTTTCCTCGGCCCGAACGGCGCCGGCAAGTCGACGACCATGCGCATGCTGCTCGGCCTGGACGCACCGACCCGGGGCCGCTCGACGATCGGCGGGCGGGCGTACGCCGCCCACAGCGCACCGCTCACCGAGGTCGGCGCGCTCCTGGAGGCCCGCTCCGTCCACCCGGGCCGCACCGCCTTCAACCACCTCATGTCACTGGCCCACACCCACGGCATCCCGCGCGGCCGCGTCGAGCACGTACTCGACCTGGCGGGGCTGACCGGGGTCGCCCACAAACGCATCAAGGGCTTCTCGCTCGGCATGGGCCAACGGCTCGGCATCGCCGCCGCGCTCCTCGGCGACCCGGCGACGCTCATCCTCGACGAGCCCGTCAACGGCCTCGACCCGGAGGGCGTGCTGTGGATCCGTAACCTTCTCAGATCCCTTGCGCAGCAAGGCCGTACGGTCCTGGTCTCCTCGCACCTCATGAGCGAGATGGCACTCACCGCGGACCATCTGATCATCGTCGGCCGCGGCCGGCTGCTCGCCGACACCACGGTCGCCGACTTCGTCGCCACGGCCGGCGGCGCCTCGGTCAAGGTCGTCACCCCGCGGGCCGACGCGCTGCGCGGACTCCTCACCGGTATCGGCCCCGGCATCGAGATCTCCACCGGCCCGGACACCGCCCCCGACGAGCTGGAGGTCCGCGGCACGGACGCGGCGCACATCGGCCGCACCGCTGCCGCCCACGCCATCCCGCTGTACGAACTCACCCCCCGGACCGCCTCCCTGGAACAGGCATTCATGGACCTGACCCAGGCGTCGGTCGAGTACCGGATCACCGCCCCCGAACCGACCGGAGCCCTCGCATGACCACCGCGACCACCCAGCCGAACGAAAGCGCCCACGACCGCCGGGACCACCACGCGTACCGGATCACACCCGCCCGGGTGCTGCGCTCCGAGTGGCACAAACTCCGATCCCTGCGCTCCTCCTGGATCACTCTGGTCTCGGCGGCCGTCCTGATGCTCGCCGTCGGCCTGGTCATGGGTACGACGTACACCTCCGACGGCGGCGACTCCGACGTCGACACCGTGGTCCTGGTCCTCTACGGCTCGATACTCAGCACCCTGTGCACCGTCGTCCTGGGCATCCTGGTCACCGCCGGCGAGTACTCGACCGGTCTGATCCGCGCCTCGCTCGCCGCGGTCCCCCGCAGGCTCCCGGTGCTGTGGGCGAAGGCGGCGGTCTTCACCGCCACGGTCTTCGTCACCATGCTCGCCACCGCCCTGATCACCTTCCTCGCCGCACAGTTCTTCCTCCACGACACCGACCAGGCGGCCTCGCTCGGCGACCCGGGCATCCTCGGCGCGATCGTCGGCAACTCGGCGGCCATCACCCTGCTCAGCCTGATCGCACTCGGGCTCGGTGCCCTGCTCCGCTCGGTACCGGGGGCGATCGGCGCCTACATCGGCGGCGTGATGATCCTGCCGGAGATCCTCTCCATGCTTCCGTACGACGTGGTGGAGAGCGCCATCAGGTTCTTCCCCACCCAGGCGGCCGGAGTCCTCGGCTCCGCCACCCCGCTGGACGGCGACGCCTCGACGGGCGGCGCGGTGCTCGCCCTGTGCCTGTGGGCCGCGGCGGCCCTGGGCTCGGCAGCACTGCTGCTGCGCCGACGGGACGCATGACGCCGGGGCGGCGGGCCACGAGGATGGACGCGTGACGAACGACGACGACCTGAGCAGCTCCCCGGACACCGCCGGGGGCGCCGCCCCCGGCACCGCCCCGCTCACCGGTCACATCCAGCGCCTGCTCCAGCGCGTCCGCGCGTTCGACGTGCGCCGGCCGCTGGTCTGGGACGGTCTGCTGACCATGTCCTGGATCCTGTTCGCCGTGCTCGACGTCACCTCGGGCGGCTGGCGCACCGTGGCTCTGGACCCGAACGTGTCCGGGACGCTGGTGCTGCTGATGAGCGTGGCCTTCTCCGCGCCGCTGCTGTGGCGGCGTACGCGTCCCCTGACGGTGCTGGCGTTCATGGCGCCGGTCTCGCTGGTGAACGCCTGGTCCGGCGCCGTCATCCAGGCCGCCTTCCTCCAGGAGATCGTCGTCTTCCACGTCGCGCTGCGGCTGCCCGGCCGGGCCCTGGCGTGGGCGGGGGCCCTGGTGGCCGCGCCGCTGGTGGCCGGCGCTCTGCACCGCCCGCACAGCTGGGATCCGATGATCGTGCCCCACCTCTGGGCGTTCGCGCTCTCGGCGCTGCTCGGGATCGTGGTCCGCACCCGCAAGGAGTACACCGCCGCCCTCGTCGACCGCGCCCACCGGCTGGAGCTGGAGCGCGACCAGCAGGCCCGGCTCGCGGCCGCCGCCGAACGCACCCGGATCGCCAGGGAGATGCACGACATCATCGGCCACAACCTCTCCGTGATCACGGGCCTCGCGGACGGCGGCGCGTACGCGGCGGCCAAGAGCCCGGAACGGGCCGCCCAGGCCCTCGAAGCCATCGGAACCACGAGCCGCCAGGCCCTCACCGAACTCCGCCGCCTCCTCGGCGTCCTGCGCGACCACCCCGCCGAGGCCGACCGGACCCCGCAGCCGACCCTGGACGACATGGACGAACTCCTCACCGGCGTACGGGCGGCGGGCCTCCCCGTACGCCTGCACATCCGCGGCACGCCCCCGTCCGCCCCACCCACCGCGGGCAGGCAGTTGACGGTCTATCGGGTGGTGCAGGAGGCCCTGACGAACACGCTGAAGCACGGCGGCACGGCCCCGTCACCGACCGCGGAGGTCACACTGACCTACCGGGCCACCGAACTGGAGGCCGTCATCACGGACACCGGCACAGGCACAGGCGCCGACGCCGCAGGCCGTCACGGCCCGGAGGGCGGCGGGCAGGGGATCACCGGGATGCGTGAGCGGGCGTCGCTCTACGACGGCACACTGGAGGCCGGCCCGCTGCCGGGATGCGCATCCGCGACCGGCTGGCAGGTACGGCTCCGACTTCCTCTGGAGGACACACCCTCGTGACGACCGTGCTCATCGCGGACGACCAGCCGATGCAACGTTTCGGGTTCCGCATGCTGTTGGAGAGTCAGGACGACATGACCGTGGTGGGCGAGGCCGGCAACGGCCTCGAAGCCCTGAGCCTGGTCCAACAGCATCGGCCGGACGTCGCGCTGATGGACATCCGCATGCCGCTCCTGGATGGCATCGAGGCCACCCGCCGCATTATCAGGGCCGGTGCCCGCACCCGCGTCCTCATCGTCACGACCTTCGACCTGGACCGGTACGCGTACGACGGCCTCCGCGCCGGCGCCAGTGGCTTCCTCATCAAGGACGCGATGCCGGAGGAGCTCCTCTCCGGCATCAGGGCCGTGGCCGGCGGCGACGCGGTGGTGGCCCCCAGCCTCACGCGACGTCTGCTGGACGCGTACGTCCAGCATCTCCCGGCCGTTCCCGGTGGATCCGTCCCCCTGGACGCACGCATCGCTTCCCTCACCGAGCGGGAACGGGAAATCCTCACCGTCATAGGTCAGGGCTGGTCCAACACGGAGATCGCCGAGCGGCTCCATCTCGCCGAATCGACGGTGAAGACGCATGTCACGCGCATTCTCGCCAAGACCGGATGCCGTGACCGTGTCCAGGCGGTCATCCTGGCGTACGACACCCACCTGGTCACCCCTGCCTGACAGCAGAGAAAATGGGTGGTAAACGCAGAAAAGCCCCGTGTCCACAAGGACACGGGGCTTTCCCGTAAAAGGAGTTCGGCGGCGTCCTACTCTCCCACAGGGTCCCCCCTGCAGTACCATCGGCGCTGAAAGGCTTAGCTTCCGGGTTCGGAATGTAACCGGGCGTTTCCCTAACGCAATGACCACCGAAACACTATGAAATTAACCAACACCGGAAAAACACGGCCGTTCGTTATTTCAGAACAAACACAGTGGACGCGAGCAACTGAGGACAAGCCCTCGGCCTATTAGTACCAGTCAGCTCCACCCGTTACCGGGCTTCCACATCTGGCCTATCAAC